>JAVVFD010000025.1:0-24060 GCA_032250935.1 bacterium | reverse complement strand
AACGGCGCTAACTATTCCATCATAGACACGCCCGGCGTCAATTCCCTTCTGCCCATGTCTGAGGATGAAGAGGTAACAAGGAACCTGCTTCTTGACGAAACTCAGGAGAGGGTGCTGCAGGTTGCCGACGCCAAGAACCTGAAACGTTCACTCCTTATTTCCCTTCAGCTTGCCGAGATGGGGCTCCCTTTTGTTCTCGATCTCAACCTCTATGATGAGGCGGCCTCAAGGGGTATTTCCATAGATAAAAAGAGGCTTTCCGAAATCCTGGGCGTCGACGTGGTGTCAACGGTTGCAACGCGACGGGAAGGGATGGACAGCCTCCTTTCCGTTATAGCGTCACCAAGATGTTCCGAATTTAAAGTAAACTACGGAGATGAAATTGAACAAGGGCTGCTAGAGGTTGAGGCGCTCCTTCCTTCTGCAAATATATCAGCGCGCTCTCTTTCCCTTATGATTCTGGCCGGTGATGAAACGCTCACCGATTGGCTCCATGATAATCTCGATGATGACTCACTACATAAAATAGAAGATATATGCAGACGAATCGAATCTCTTCATCGCGGCGGTGTGGGCTATCTGATAAACCGTCGGAGGGTGAAGGCTGTAAATCGGATTGTCGCCGAGGTCTTTACCGAATCAAAGACGGAAAGACATGGCTTCAGGAATTATCTCGGTAATATGATGATGCACCATATATGGGGCATACCGGTTCTTTTGGTATCGCTTTATCTGATGTATCTCTTCGTCGGATATTTCGGGGCCGGCATTCTTGTCGACTTTCTTGAGGAAAATCTTTTTGCGCGCTTTATCAACCCCTGGTCTACAAGTCTCGTTGAAGCGGTAATACCTTTTGAGATTTTAAGGGACTTTCTTGTTGGAGAATATGGCCTTATAACTATGGCCCTTTCATATGCCGTCGCTATTGTATTTCCAATAGTAGGCACGTTCTTTCTGGCATTCAGCGCCCTTGAAGACTCGGGATATCTGCCAAGGCTTGCCGTAATGGTCAACAAGATCTTTCGGCTTATGGGACTGAACGGTAAGGCGGTGCTTCCGATGATACTCGGTCTCGGCTGCGACACCATGGCTACGCTGACAACAAGGATACTTGATGCCAGGAAAGACAGGATCATTGTGACTCTGCTGCTTGCCCTCGGCGTCCCCTGTTCGGCTCAGCTGGGCGTCATACTCGGCATGCTCGGCGGAATATCCTTTGAGGCGATGATGCTCTGGGCGGGCATAGTACTGCTTGTTCTTTTTTTAGTCGGTTTTCTGGCGGCCCGCCTTCTGCCTGGCGAATCTACCGATTTCATTTATGAGATACCGCCACTCAGGCTTCCTCAATTGAAGAATATTTTTTACAAGACCGTGGGCAGAGTCGACTGGTACCTCAGGGAGGCAGTGCCTTTATTTATACTAGGCACTTTTGTTCTTTTTATACTCGACAGGATGAGACTCCTGGTCCTCGTTGAACGGCTCGCCTCCCCTGTAATAGAAAATTTTCTCGGTCTGCCGCCTAAGGCGGCAGAGGCCTTTCTCATAGGGTTTTTAAGGAGGGATTACGGAGCTGCCGGTCTTTATGCCCTTCAGAAAGACGGCCTCATGGACCCTGTTCAGACCATAGTCAGCCTAGTGACGATGACCCTCTTCATCCCCTGCATAGCCAATCTTTTCATGATAGTTAAGGAGCGAGGCCTTAAAACAGCGGTTTGGATGACCCTTTTTATACTTCCCTTCGCCCTGCTCGTGGGAGGAACGGTAAATTTTATTTTGAGACAGTTCGGGCTTGAATTTTGAATCCTTTCCCTGTTAAATTTAATTCTGAGCTTATCTATTCTAATTCGCGGGCGGCATCTGAACGAATTTATATCTATACCGATAGTTTAAGGAGAAAAATTTGATGCACAAGGATGTTGAAGAGATCCTGGAGCTTATCTGGACTTTTAAGGAGAGGTCTGTTCCAGCACAAAGAGATATGGTGATTAAGGAGTCCAAGGTTGAAGGGACTTCAGGTTATCTGGATGAAATGCTTAAGGAAAAATTTATTGAGCAGAGCGGCAACATCCTGACACTGACTCCCGAAGGGGATGTGATAGGTGAAGGCATCGTCAGGCGGCTCAGGCTGGCGGAATGGCTCTTGTCTAATGTCCTTGAACTTGAAAAGGATGAGTGGGAGGGCTCTGCCTGCGAGTTCGAACATATACTCAGCCGTGAGGTGACCGATTCCATATGTACTTTTCTGGGACATCCGCCGACCTGCCCCCATGGAAAGCCTATCCCTAAAGGCGCCTGCTGCAAGACATTCAGCAAGGAGATAAAGCCCTTTGTCTTGAGTGTAACGGAGCTTGCCCTTGGAGAAAAGGGTAGGGTAGTCTTTATAGCGCCTAAACACCACGACCGCCTGGACAGACTCAGCTCTCTTGGCCTCGTTCCCGGGGTGCTGGTCAAGCTTCACCAGAAGCAGCCCACATATGTCCTGGATATTGGAGAGACCTCAATAGCAATAGATTATGAAATTGCCAAAGAGATCTTTGTTAAGAAGCATGGAAAAGATTGAAGATTTTTAGCCATTTGAAATGAAAAAAGGGAAAAGATAAAGTATTGATCTTATGAAACTGTCCACAAAGATAACATACGGAGTAAGGGCGCTTTTCGATATCGCCTATCATTCCTGCGGTATTCCTGCCAAGGTGAACGATATCGCCAGGAGACAGGGGATATCGGCGCGATATATAGAACAGATATTTATAATGTTTAAGAAGGCTGATATAATCAAAACTGTAAGGGGTCCAAAGGGCGGCTACATGCTGGCAAAAAAACCTGAAGAGATTTCCCTGGGTGAGATAATCAGGTCCATTGAGGGGGATATAGAACTCGTCAGCTGCAAGCCGTCCAGGGTCGGAGAGGGTGAGTGCTCTATGAGTGAAAACTGCGTTACGGCGCCAATATGGAGCGATCTTAACGGAAAGGTTTCATCCTTCTTCGATTCCATATCCCTTAAAGACCTTTGTGACCGTGGAAAATCACTCGGCATAACAAGGGATATGGAAGGCAAATTTATTTATCATATATAGTATTAGATTATAGACCATTTAACCGCATTTACTTATAAGGAGATTTAAAACAGATGTCAGATATCCATTCCGAGATGATCCTAATCCTGGATTTCGGTTCTCAATATACTCAGCTTATAGCGCGCAGGATCAGGGAGAGCCATGTTTACTGCGAGATTCATCCTTTTAATATAGGGCTTGAGGATATGAAGAAGATGAATCCCAAAGCGATAATACTCTCCGGCGGCCCTTCATCCGTTCATGATAAGGATGCGCCCATAGTTGACGGCAGAATATTCGAGCTCGGCCTTCCCGTACTGGGGATATGCTATGGAATGCAGCTCATGACGAAACTTATGGGAGGAGAGGTCCTGGGCGCAGCCAAGAGAGAGTTCGGTAGGGCAACGCTGACCATCGACGACTCTTCAGACCTTTTTGCAGGGCTTAAGGGTAATAATATCGTATGGATGAGTCACGGTGACAGGATAGAGACGCCTCCGCATGGTTTTGAACCTATCGGTCATACTGATAACTCACCCGTGGCGGCAATGAGAAACGCAAAGATGAAATTTTATGCAATTCAGTTTCATCCTGAAGTCGTTCATACACCCATCGGAAGCGAGATCTTGCGGAATTTCGTCTTCAATATTGCCGGTTGTGAAGGGACCTGGACTATGGGCTCATTTATTGAGAGCCAGTGCAGGGAGATCAGAGAAAAGGTCGGCGCTGATGGCGTGATCTGCGGTCTTTCCGGCGGAGTTGATTCCGCCGTTACGGCCGTATTGATTCATAAGGCTATAGGCGATCAGCTTACCTGTATATTCGTGGATAACGGCCTTTTGAGAAAGGGCGAGAGGGAGAAGGTGGAAGAGGTTTTCAGGAAGCATTTTAAGATAAACCTGATTGTAATAGACGCCACTGACAGATTTCTTGCTGAGCTCAAAGATGTAACTGACCCCGAAAGAAAGAGAAAAATAATAGGGAACGAGTTCATACACGTCTTTGACGAGGAGTCAGCAAAGCTTGATGATATCGCATTCCTGGCGCAGGGGACTCTGTACCCCGACGTGATTGAGTCAGTTTCCTTTAAGGGCCCGTCTGCCACGATAAAGAGCCATCATAATGTAGGCGGACTTTTAGATACTATGAAGCTGAAACTCGTAGAACCGATGAGGGAGCTTTTCAAGGATGAAGTAAGGGCATTGGGTAGAGAGCTTGGCATGCCCGATGAGGTGATAGGCCGTCAGCCTTTTCCAGGCCCGGGCCTTGCCATAAGGATACTTGGCGATGTTTCGCCTGAAAGGCTTGCTATCCTCAGGGATGCCGACATTATAGTTCTTGAGGAAATCAAGGCCGCAGATCTCTACGATGATATCTGGCAGTCCTTTGCCGTGCTGCTTCCTATCAAGTCCGTAGGCGTTATGGGTGACGAGAGAACATATGAGCAGACGATAGCTATTCGCGCCGTAAATTCTCTGGACGGCATGACCGCCGACTGGGTGCATCTGCCCTACGATCTCCTTGCAAATATTTCAAACAGGATTATTAATGAGGTGCAAGGTGTAAACAGGGTGGTCTATGACATAACCTCAAAACCTCCAGGTACTATTGAGTGGGAGTAGTCGCTTAAAATGAATACTAAATCAACTGATCCGGTAAATAATAATCGCCCCCTGATTGTTGTCGTAGATGGCAGTCCCGATGAAATGTGCCTAATTTCAGAAAGCCTGAAAAATTCAGGTTACAGGGTGCTTGGCTATGCCGACCCTGAAAAGGGATATAGCCGGATTATGCAGGAACATCCCGCCCTCGCAATTATAGATTCTCATATTGCTTACAAGGGCGGCGTTGATCTGATTGACAAGATCGGCGATGAAGAGAGTTTAGAGGGTATGCCTGTCATTGCGGTTGTTACTGGCGCAGGTGAGGCAGACAGTGTCGGCGCAAGGGCAGATGTCTTTCTTGCAAGACCTTTTGATAGTGAAACCCTGCTTCAGACAGTCAACGGACTGATTTAGGAAAAGATTCTTTAGCTGATTTTCTAAGCTCCAGCCTTTTCCTGATGAAGGCAACGAACTTCTTCGCTGCCATCGGGAAAAGCCCGAGGATTGCGAAGGACAGGATCAGGCCAGGCGCAAGTATGCCGGATAGCGATTCTATCTTGCCAAGCTCTCTGCCGGCATTTACATAAACAGCGGTACCTGCCAGCATTCCTAACTGTGAAACCCAGAAAAACCTGAAGAGCGGCATCTTTGTAAGCCCCATGGCAAGGTTTATTACAAAGAAAGGGAAAACCGGTATCAGCCTTGCCGTAAAGAGGTAGTATGCTCCTTCTCTTTCAACCCCCTCATTTATAGCCTTAAACCTTTTTCCAAGGTTTTTCTGCACCCAGTCTCTAAGTATATAGCGAGAAAAAAAACAGGCGAGCGTCGCACCCACAGTGCTTGCAAAAGATACTGCTACTATGCCAACGGTCAGTCCGAAAAGCGCCCCTCCGGCGATGGTCATCACTGCCGCTCCCGGCAGAGAGAGGGCGGTAACCGCTATATAAATGAGCATGTATGCAGCTATTACCGTCAACCGATCGTTCAGGTAGATCTCCTGGAGATGCCCCTGCGATTCTTTGAGATAGCCGAGAGTGAAATAACTGCCGAGATCAAGATAAATGAAGACAGCGATGAGCAGAGCTATGACAGAAGCTATTATGATTTTATTAGTCGATCTCTTGTTCATAGCGGTGCTTTTTTTGATATTTTAGATAGAAGCTCATTGAGCGCGTTGTTGATTGCGGTGGAGTGCTATTCCAGCCTGTCTTTAATCTCGGGCGCTTCTTTAAAGATTTCGGCAAGCGCTGCGGCGCTGAGGCTGTAGAGTTCAACGTCTGTTTTGGCAATCAGCTTTTCACCGGACGGCTCTTTCGTTAACAGCGCCTCTTCACCGAAATGAGAGCCACGTGAAAGGGTGGATAACTTTCCGTCTTTACTTATGACTTCAAGCTCGCCCTCCTTGATAAGAAAAAGCCTGTCTACCGGGTCGGATATGGTTGCGCCGGCCTTGAACGCCGCGTATTCCATCTTCGAGGCAATAGCCTCTCTTTGCTCGTTCTCCAGCCGTGTAAAGGCATGAACGTGGGAGAGCTGGGTATTTAAAACCCTCTGTTTGTAAGCCTCTTCAAGCGTATCTTTCAGATGAGGAGCATCATTGAGTATGGGAGACAGGCTCGCG
Source organism: bacterium (assembly GCA_032250935.1). Classification (GTDB taxonomy): domain Bacteria; phylum Desulfobacterota; class JADFVX01; order JADFVX01; family JADFVX01; genus JAVVFD01. The sequence continues at coordinate 17,779 of JAVVFD010000025.1, read as the reverse complement.
CTGCTGAGTTCAAGAAGTGTTGCAGGTGTGGAGGCCTTTACCGTTGCCGTCCTCGCCTGGGGGTGCAGTAGGGCAACCTCGCCGAAGAACTGGCCGGCCTTTAACTTTGCCAGGAATATCTCCTTGCCGTCCTCTCCTTTAGTGACGATATCAACCTGTCCCCTACCGATAACGAAGAGGGAGTCTCCATGTTCGCCCTCTTTTACTATTGTTTCACCTGGAAGGAAGGAGAGTGCTGTAAGCTTTCGTGTAAGGCTGCTCAGCTCATCATTTTTAAGTTCTTCGAAACAGGGGACCCTGGAAATAAGTTCCGACGGAGGGAAGAGGAGCTCCTTTACAGACCTTATCTTCATCTTCCTTATACTCCTTTCAAGTTCCTCCTCTTCGGACTTTAGTACCTTGTCTGTTATTGTCCCGTGTTCGTACATCTCCCTGAACGTTGCAAGTTCCGAGTTGAGCCTGCATCTTTCAAGTATCCCCTCTTCAACCTTTTCAACGTATTCCGGATATTCCCCCTTGAGGATATCAAGCCTTTCAGTAGTTACGGCGTGGAGCTTTTTGTAAAAAGCTGTCGTGCTTTTTATCGCCTCTTCAGAATAGGTCTTGTGTCCGGCCATCTCTTCAAGCTCCTTTAGAACCGACGAGAATGCAAGCAGCCTGCCCCTTTTCCTTTCGTAGCTGGCCGCAATTTTGCCGGTCTTGTGTCTCATCTCAAGCGGCTTGAATATGGCCATCGATCCAAGAATCTTATAGATAAAGGCCATGAAAAGCTCGAAGAGTGGCGGCCTTTCCCCCTTTCCCATTACGGCCCTTCCCTCTTTGATACGGTCCAGTTCGTTGTCTATAATATTGAGCAGTTCCTTCAGGTTGTCCTCGCTTAAAAGCCCCTCTTCAAAGAGCCTGTGGTACTGGATCCGCTCCAGCATGAGGGTGTGTCTTGTTACCATGCTTCTTTCTCCCTCTAAGCCTATGCTCTCTTCGCTTTCCCTGAATTGATTGAGTCCCTTCCCGACTGACTCGGTGGCCTCATTGTATCTCTCCCTGGCGGACTCCAGTGACTTTCCGCTTATGGCCCCTTCTGCCGCTAATGCGCACATCTCTTCCCATGCATACTGCTTGGCGTGAAGCGTAGCCTGGAGGCGCTCAAATCTTTCAACTATGGAAAACCTGTTGAGGCCGAGTATCTCCATAAGGGGATTGATGGTAAGGCCGTTAATAAGGAGAGTGAACAGGACGACTCCCAGTGTAAGGACGAGTATGAAGGCCTTCTCCTCCAGTTCATCGGGTATGCTGAGCGCTATCGCTATCGCCAGAGCTCCCCTCAGCCCTCCCCAGAATATGACGGTCTGGAACTGTATGCTTACATTATCCACCAGCCTCATTCGTCCTATGAGCGGCACCAGAGAGTAGACGGCAATTGCTCTTGCGACGATGATTGCAAATGAGGCAACCAGTATGGAGCCGATGTTGGCGCCGAATAAATGTATATCTATACTCAGCCCCACGAGGAGGAAGATGAGGGAGTTACAGACAAAGGCGAAGTACTCCCAGAAGGATTCCATATGCTCCTCTATGGAAGGAGATATCTTGGTCCGGCCGTAGCCGCCCATGGTAACGCCCGCCGCCACAACAGACATTACGCCCGACACGTGGAAGAGGTGTTCTGCAGTTATGAATGCGCTGTGGGCGAGTATTGTGGTAAGGGTTATCTCGACAAGGGGGTCGTTTTTCACCATCTCTATGGTCTTGGCAAAGAGGATTCCAAGCACGGTACCGGTAATGATCCCACCTATGAATACGATAAAAAAGTCGATTATGCCGTTGGTTATGGTAGCGCCTGAAAAGTTGCCAAGAAGTACTACGCCAAGGATTATTTTGAAGACGACCAGCGCCGTACCGTCGTTGAAGAGGCTTTCCCCCTCAACCAGAAGGTTCAGCCGCTTAGGCGCCCCTATCTCCTTGAATAGAGCGACTACCGCTACGGGGTCTGTAGCCGATATGAGTGATCCGAATAGAAGAGACACGCCGAGGGGGAGGCCAAGGATGTAATGTACGATGAGGCCCACCGTAGCAGTTGACAGCAGGAGCGCCGGTATGGCTAGAGTTAGTATGGGGAGAATATTCCTCATAAGCGCCTTGGCATCGAGGTTGAATGCCGATTCGAAAATCAGGGCCGGAAGGAAGATGAAAAGCACCACTTCAGGTGTCATCTTCAGCGAGGTCAGCGGATGCAGGGCCGGGACGATATGTGAGGCCCAGCCGAGAATAAGGCCGATAATAACGAGGAAGATGGTAAAAGGGAACTTGATCTTTTTTGCAATTATGGCGACGATGGCAGCAGTGAAGAGCAGGGTCATGGTGGCCATGACTATATCTAGAGTAGCACTTTCATGCATATATCACCTCCAAAAAATGGTTATACCTTGATTAGAATATATCACATAAATAGTGATAATAATAAGAGAGGGTTTAGACTATATTAATTGTTCTCTTGTGCATAGTTATAAAATGTAGCATATGACTGCTAAAGTGCAAAGGCGATAAATATTTGATCAGGTTCCGCATAAGGCAGGCAGCCTGAGAGCCTCGTGCAGACTATGGGGATAGTGGAATGAATAAGTCGATAATAGAGATATCTGCAAGGCCTCTAAAATAGGTCTCGTATCTATCTTTCGATTGAAGGGTTATTAAAGAGTTTTTCCATCTCCAGGGTGATGTTTTTACCTATGAAATCCCCCGTAATTTCAAGAGAATTTAAACCGGCTGCCTCTTTTGAAAGACCGGCGCCTTTTGAGTCTTCACTGTCTATCTTGATCTTGCCTGCTATAAGGCCGGTCTTGTTGTCAAGGATGGTTGCAGAGCCGCTGGAAATAGCAAAAATAATATCCCCCATCTGGCCCTTTTCAGATGTGTCAATCTGCCCTTTTACGGTGAAGTTGGCATTGCCTGAGCCGTTTTCCAGTACGCTGAAACCTCTATCCTTAAGATGCTTTATGACAAGGGGCTTTACGATAGCGGAGTCGGTCTTAAAGCCCAGATTGGTTTCCTTTATACGGACATCGACCTTGATATCCTCCTTTACGGGGAGCAGGTAAGTAAAGTGCACCTTCGGTCCGGAGTGAGGCATGAAATGCTCGGGATAATTCAGCTTAACTTCGACAATATTGTTCTTAACACCCGAGGGCTCTACCCTGGATATGCCCGATTTTGCAATTCCTTTTCCGTCAGTGGAAACTTCGTCCTGAATCGTGCCGGAACCCTTCGTTATTGTGAATTTGAGGGGCAGCCCCATGATCGGGAAATCTCTTCCTCCATCCTCATATATTGCCGAAACGGCAAGAGGGAGCTTGAGCGCCTCCCCGAATTCACCTCGCTGATGATTTCCGCCTCTTATGTCAAGGCGGCAATTCGATATGACTTTTATGAGCTCTCCTTCCATTTGAGCCAGAGAAATCAATTCGTCTATGGAACTATTAGAATTTCCTTTAGTAATGGCATTTAAAAGGCGAACCCTGGGCTTGCTCTTTTTATGTTCCTCAATTGCTCTTATGTAATTAGGTATGGCCTTGGCAATATCCGCCTTCGACCTGTGACTTTCGGCCGCTTCAAAATATTTGCTGGCAAGTGCGTATATGCCGTTAATCTCCCTCCTTAAAGAGAAGGATGCCTGTTCCCTGTCAAGAGTTGCAAAGGAATAGGTAATGCCGCCTCTTTTGTCATGATGCCTGTTGACAATGGAGACCCCCTCCAGGTTTTTTATATCTACAGAGGTATCAATTGTCATTGAAAGGTCCCTCGATGATTCTACTATTCCGGCTCTCTCGATCTCTTTTTGTGATAAATTCAGTTCGCTTTTGATACTTATTCTTATCTGCTCGGCGATCCTGACCATGGCTGTTTTATCGGATATCTCCATTGATGCCCCCTCGCCGACAGCCGAAATAAAAAGTTCTTCGGGATACCTTATATCTCTTCCTGTGGAAGCCCATGAGGGCAGGGCTGAATCATCAATTAAAGAAGGTGCGGCTTTTATGGACTGACTCGCTGCCTGGCATGACAGTAATAAAGGAAAAAAAAGGATCAAAATGAAATGTTTTTTTGCGAAACCCATATACCCATGCTCCCGGGGGGAATGTAATCTTTATGTAGAGAAAATATAGTATAGGGGAGGATTGATGTCAACGAATTTGAGCTGAAGATATCCAGTTAATAACTTTGATGTTAGCGCTTTTTTATGCTATCTTTTTTTGTAATTCTCATCATATAAATCTTTATAGAGCAACCTGAAGGAAGGAGATTAATGAAGAAATCATTTCTTATTGTTATCGCTATAATTGTTTCATCCCTGTCGCTTTGCGGCAGTTCTTCGGCTCAATACCAGAAGAATAAAGTGGCCGTTCTCGATTTTCAGCTGCAGGGTGACGGATTCCAGACAACAGATATGGGTTCTATCGTTGCAGAGTGGCTTATTACAGCTCTTGTCAAGGAGGGAAGGTTCGATGTTGTGGAGCGCAGGCTTCTCCAGAAACTGGTGGCTGAGCAGAAACTTGCCTTGACCGGCCTTGTTGATGCGAGAGGCGCTGTAAAACTTGGCAAGGTTCTTGGCGTCAAGATTATCATTTCCGGCTCTGTCATGAAATTTCAAAATATCCTTGAGGTGAATGCGAGGATTATTGATGTAGAGAGCGGTTCAATAATTGCTGCGGAGAGCGTAAAGAGTTCTACTGCGAAAAGACTGGAAGACCTTGTTGTCCAGATGGCCGAGATAATAATAAGGGATTTCCCTCTAGAAGGCTATGTAGTGAGCAGGAAGGGCAATTCAATCTCTGTAGATCTCGGAAAAAGGACTGGTGTAAAGGAGGGGATGCAGTTTCTGGTATTCAAGGAGGGCGATGTAATAAAACATCCAAGGACCGGAGAGGTTTTAGATGTTGAAACTATAGAGACCGGCAAAATAGAGATAAACTCTGTAAGTGACAATCTTGCCACGGCCAGAATAATGGAGGAGAGTTCCAGGAACTCCATAAAGTATGGGCAACACATAAAGAGCATTTCCGGATCATCAACACTTATCGGCAAATACTTTCAGCCTCTTGCCCGGGCAATTATTCCCGGCCAAACCGCTTCGGTAAATCAACCGGCCGGTATAGAGGAAGTTGATGCAAAATTCGAAGAGGCCAAAAGATTGAAGGATGCAGGTGACGCAAATTGGAAGCTGCCCTTCAGGGAGGCAACCATGTTTCTTAAGCAGGAACTTAAAAAGAATAAGAAATCACCTCTCATTAATCTATATTTCGCCAAGGTCTATCTCCTTGAAGATAAATATGGAAAGGCTGTAAAGTATATCGATAAGGCAATCAGTTATGACAAGAATTACCTCGAAGCCTTTATTCTGAAAGGAGATATTTGCCATGAGTGGGGCAAGTTGCGTCCGCGAAGTTGGGGTAAGGTTGAAAAGTGGGGTGTACAGGCTTACAGCTCTGCCGCAAAAATCAGTTCAGACAATAATGTTAAGGCGATGATGTCGTATAAGACAGGCAACTTATATGCCGATATATCGGCAAATAAGAAGGCTGCTGTCAGGAATTGGAAAAGGGCGGTTTCCATAGCGCCTGATAGCGAGGCTGCAAGGTTAGCGAGAGAGAGTCTTTAGGAATTACCTTTATGATTGTTAAGAGGACCTGCCCTCTTTAAGTTAAAATAGAAAGAATGCCTTTTATGAAGAAAGCCTTTTTTATTGTATCCGTGGCAGCGGAGAATTATCTAAAAACTCTTTCCAGAGAGGTGTCCAGTCACGCCAGTTGTGACCTCCTTTAGATTTAAAAACGCGCCCTTGAGGTATGACCTCTTCAAGGACTTCAGAGGTGGGACCATATTCGTCGTCAGTGCCGTAGGCAAGGTAGATTTGCGGTTTTGAATCACTTCTGGAGGTTACTTCCTTGATATAATTCCAGAGTTCCTTCTGCCATGTTTTAATCCTTGCAGTTTCAGGGTCCCAGTTTCTTACGCCCCCACTTTTGACGATCATTTCAATGGAGCCAGAGTTTCCCATAAAAGGGGCCATGAGTAATATTCCATCAACCTCTTCGGGGTAATTCATTGAATAAAGCATTGAGCCCAGTCCGCCAAGAGATACACCGACGAACCATATATGTTTGTATCCTTTCGTAAGGGCCGGCTTAATTATATCATTCCTCAAACGTTCAATAAGATTCCGTTTGAAATAATAGCCGAGGTGCCCATTGACCGCAATCATATCCACTAAAAACCCTTTAGCCCTTACCGTTTCAATAAACCCGGCTTTATCAAAATCGGAAGTTTTGCCTCCCTTTCCGTGGAGAAAGACAATGAGAGTATCCGGTTTTTTTTCAGAGGGGTGGATATAGGGTATGGAATGAATCGGTGATATTGCCGGAGGGGTGGACATGCAGCCCCATATAAAAAATAGCGAGGCAGATATTAATGCAATCTGAATCTGTATTTTGCAGGTGATGGGAAAGTTAATAAATGCAGACATTTAAAAACCATTTGTTTCCGCCAGCGTAGCTGCTCTAGTCTATTGAAAGTGGGTTGACGGGGTTTTTATTCAGTAAGGCCGATTGAGTCTCACTGGATTTAAGAAGGGCCACTACTTTAGCAATATCTTCAAATAGCGGCCTGTCATTTTCAAGCTTGGGGGATGCCGCTCTGATTATATCGTAAAACTTTTTGTAAGAGTTACCCATCATATTTTTATCATCCCTCATGTCAGCGGCCTGGACCAGAGCGAGAGCCTGAATAGATAAAAGCTTCCATAGCAAGGGTATTACCTGCCTCGTCATTTTAGCAGCCGTTGTCCCCATGCTAACTACATCCTGGTTGTTGGCATTTGTAGGTATGGATTGGATTGAACCGGGCGTTCCCAGTCCTCTGGCCTCGGCTACAAGAGAAGTGGCCAGTAGCTGGCAACCCATCATGCCTGAATTCAGCCCCGGCTCACCGCCTGTAAGAAGAGGAGGCAGGCCCATGCTGTATTTCCAGTTGAGTAAGCGCTCTGTCTGTCTTTCTGAAAGGATGGCCAGCTTAATCAATCCTATCTTTAAATAATCACTTACCATCGATACATGCTGGCCGTAAAAATTTCCACCATGTATGACCGTATCTGTGTCCGGGAAAATCAGGGGATTGTCTGTAGAGGCATTTAGCTCTCTTGAGACAACCTGTTCAATGTGCCAGTAGGCATCCTGAAAAGCGCCCAATATCTGGGGCGCACATCTCAATGAATAAGGGTCCTGAATTTCTGTGCCGGCTTCGACAGGTTTTTTGTGTGAACCCCATTCATGGTCATCTATCTCTTTTTTATAAGCGGGGTGCGTCATCAGATATTCAGTAATAGCCGCGGCGGCAGTGTATTGTCCCCTGTGTCCCCTTGCCACATGAAGTTGCGGGCAGAGTACTTCAGGAGCGCCGTAGAGAGCTTGGATAAGGCAGGATGTAAGAAATTCCATCCATCTCAAAATCTGGGAGGCTTCAACTGTGGCGATGGACATGAGCCCCGTCATGACGGACGTGCCGTTAACGAGAGCCAGCCCTTCTTTGCATTGCAGGGTTATAGGACTTAGGCCATTTGAGGTAAGGGCCTCAGTTGCAGGAATCCTTTTTCCCTTAATCCTGGCCTGTCCAAGACCGATAAGCATCCGGCTCATATGAGCGAGAGGGACCAGGTCACCGCTGGCGCCAACGGACCCCTCGCTTGGAATCTCAGGGAGGACGTCTTTATTCATTGCGCCGATCAAGAGGTCAACTACATCCTCACGAATGCCTGAATAACCTCTGGTAAGGGCATTAGCCCTCGCCATCATTATCGCTTTTGTTTCAACTTCAGAAAATAGATCTCCCTGACCGACTGAGAGGTGATGTAGAAGATTTACCTGGTGTTTCTCATGGTCTTCATCTGCAACTCTGTGGGCGCTAAGGGGACCAAAGCCGGTGTTTATCCCGTATATTGCACGGGATTCCTTTGCGAGTTTTTCAACGAGCGCCCGGCTTCTTTTCATAGACGTTCTTGCCTCGGGTGCGATGTCGCACATTTCACCCTCTACAGCAGCGCGCCAGACGTCAAAGATATTTAGTGTATGTCCATCAAGCTTGATCATATTGTCGGGTATATTAGCTTAAAAGGGGACGTAATTCCAGTATTATTTACATCTAATTAGATGTTAATGCTTTATGTTATATTGACATTTATACTCTATTGTATTTAAATTGCTGATTATGCTGCGAATAATTGGATTGCGCCCGAACCTCCATATGCTAAGAATAAAAAAACAGATCTCTTATCTTGCCTTCTTCGTTCTTTTTTTTCTCCCGGCCAGGGCAACAGCTGCCGATCTCGATACTTCATTTGATTTTTCCACTATAGAAACTGCGCATTTCTCGGTTCATTATCATCAGGGCCTTGAAGAGGTCGCTGAGAAAATTGTTGAAATTGCAGAAGGAGCACATAACAATTTATCAAAAGTGATGTTATGGGAGCCGACTGAGAAAACAAACGTTGTTTTAGTTGATAACAGCGACTTTACAAACGGTTTTGCTACGGTAGCGCCTTACAACCTGATCTATCTTTTTACCACTCCCCCCTCCATTGATATGACTATCGGCGAGTATGATGACTGGCTGAAAATGCTTTTCATCCATGAATATACGCATATACTCACTATGGACCCTGCGAGAGGATTGTCAAAGGTTACGCGCTCAATCTTTGGAAAGACGCTGCCTGCCGGAAATATAATCTCCTTACTGTTCTTCATTTACACAGCGCCGCCTAATCTCCTCCTTCCCAAGTGGTGGATTGAGGGTGTTGCAACCTGGGCCGAGACCGAGTTTACCGGTAAGGGAAGGGGGCGGAGCAGTTATTATGACATGATCTTAAGGATGGCCGTGGAAGAAGACAATATCCCTTCCATCGATCAGCTAAACGGCAATATGCCTGACTGGCCCTCGGGGACCATGCCCTATCTCTTCGGGATGCGGCTTCATAAATATATTGCCGATCAATATGGTGAAGATACGCCGGGCAAGCTCAGTCTCCATCATGCAGGCCGCCCGCCTTATTTCCTTAACGGGGTCCCAAAGAGGCGCTTTGGAGGAAGGCATTACGTTGCCCTCTATAAGGAGATGATAGAAGAACTCAAAGTGGAGGAAAGGCGCAATATAGATACCTTAAGGATGGCCGGTCTGACCAGCATGGAACATCTTGATCTTGAGGGAGAAATGCTTACAAAACCGAGAGTATCGCCTGATGGAAGGAGTGTGGTCTACAACATGAGCGGCCCTCATTCTCATGAATCTATAATGATCGCAGGTATAGATGGAGGCATGCCGCGCCAAGTGCTTAGACGGCTCCCGTCAGACCGTACGATTTCATGGTCTCCCGATGGCAGATACATCTACTTTGCACAGGCGGAAATAAGCGGCGGCTTCAATGTTTACCAGGATCTATACCGTCATAATATGAAGGATGAAGAGACGGAAAGGTTAACCTTTGGCCTGCGGGTAAGGGAGCCCGATGTCTCGCCAGACGGCAAAATGGTGGTAGCTGTAATCAATGACAGGGGAAATCAGAACTTAGCAATACTCAAACTTGCCGACCTGGAGGCTGGTCTTGAAGATGAAGAGCTCAATCAAAAAGTCAGGGATGAACTGTTGACGGACTATAAACTGGCTAGAGTTTCCAGTCCGAGATGGTCTCCCGACGGGGGCAAGATAGTCTATGCATTAAAAACAAACGGCGGCAAGAGCTCTCTTAACCTTATCGATTTAAAATCCAAAAAAGTAAGAGAGCTTATGAGATCGGAATTCAACTTCTCTTCAGTCGCCTTAACAGGCGACGGCAGTCATATTATCTACTCATCCGATGAGACGGGTGTTTATAACCTTCACGCCTATTCCATCAAAAGCGGCAAGGGTTATCAGGTGACGAATGTTCTTGGAGGCGCCTTTGATCCTCATGTTTCGCCCGGAGGGGACAGGATATTTTTTTCAAGCTACCATTCGAGAGGCAGGTCGCTCGCAGTATTGGATTATAATCCGGATAAATGGCGCTCTGGCGTCGGCCCCGTAATTAAGCCGTATTGGAAGGAGAGCGGAGAAGAGAATAAGCCGGCGAATGATAAAGAGCTTGAAGCCGGATTAAGCGGGCGAACTGATAAAGCTGAAGCTGTGGAAAGGAAGGAGTACTCCGTAGCCGGGACGATACTGCCGAGGTTCTGGCTGCCAGCTATTGCATCGGATCATGATGGCGATGTTGTCGGAGCGCTTACTGCCGGGCAGGATGCCCTCGGTTATAATAAGTATATAGTTGAAGTCGATCGCGGAACAGGCAGTAATGAAAATTATTACAGCCTCATATATACAAATGACTATTATTACCCGACCTTTATGGTCCAGTCATATTCTCTTCCCTTAACATATACGGATATCGTTCAGAATTACGATTTTTTCGAGAGAGAAACAAGCCTGTCGCTTTCAGCCATAGTCCCGATCAATAGAATTGAATCGGGGACCAATATTACACTCGGTTATGAGTGGCAGGAGAAGGAGTCTTTTGTACCTCTTTTGAATGGACAATATCTGGGCGTTGATATCTTCGAGGGGAAAAGCAATAACGCCTTTGCAGGCATAGGGTATTCAAGTGCGCGAAAATATCCCTATTCCATAAGCCGTGAAGAGGGTTGGAACAGCTCCATTTTGTATAAGGAATATTCCCCTTCACTTGGCAGCGACTTCAGAATGAAAAAATGGCTCATTGACTATTCTGCATACATCTCTGTTCCTTTAACCAGCCGGAAAAGGCACGATGTTATATCATTCCAGGTGAAGGGCGGCGTCTTGAGTGGAGATGACATCTACCAGGAAAAGTTTCATCTTGGCGGCGTGCCGGGCGCTTCAGGATTTCCATTAAGGGGATATCCTTCCAGATTTACGTTTGGCAATAATATAGCCACGGCAACGCTTGAATACAGGATGCCTGTATATTATATTTTGAGGGGCTGGAATACTAAACCTTTTTTCTGGGACAGGCTGCATCTTGGAACCTTTGTAGATGCAGGAACGGTATGGAATGATAAGGACGATTATTCCGACGATAAGGTGAGGGCCGGAATAGGGGCCGAGATAAGGTTTGATATTACCCTTGGCTATATGCTGAAAATAACACCCGCCCTCGGGATTGCCCAGGGGATGGGACACGATGGGGAAGGGCAGGCTTATTTTACGATATATACGGAACTGTAAGTGCGGCGAATAAATTACCCGCTTAGTTTTCTGCATATTTTCTTTTGCAAAGAGATGGAATTACCTTCCCTATTTTCAAGATGACTTTACCCTCGCATTTTGATACACTTTTTTCCTGTTATTTCGACTATATAGTAATATTTATTAGCCTTTAGCCTGCCTGAGAAAGACCCCTTATAAGCTAAAATGAAAATAGTAAACTAATGAAAAATAATATTGTAATTGAGGCCAAAGGCATCGTAAAGAGGTATGCCGGAGCTGACAGACCTGCCGTTGACGCCCTTGACCTTGTTGTTCCAAAGGGGAGCTTCTTCGGCCTTTTAGGGCCAAACGGCGCCGGTAAGACGACTCTTATCTCAATGATGACCTGTCTGGCCAAGCCGGATGAAGGATCACTGATGGTATGCGGCCTTAATCCTGAAAAAGAGTCCTTGAAGATTAAGGAAAAAATCGGCTTTGTCCCTCAGGAGATCGCCCTTTATCCGACGCTTACGGCTAGAGAAAATCTCGCTTATTTCGGAAGCATGCAGGGGCTTTCCGGTGATTTATTGAAAGAGAGGATATCTTACTGCCTTGATGTTGCAAAGCTCCACGATTATACCGATATCTGCGTATATAAATATTCAGGCGGTCTGAAAAGACGACTGGCTATCGTTGTGGGTCTTATAAACAGTCCTGAAATTCTTTTTCTTGACGAGCCCACAGTCGGCATAGATCCCCAGTCGAGACACTTTATTTATGATCGTTTGATTGAACTCAATAAGTCTGGAATGACGATCTTATACACCAGCCATTATATGGAAGAGGTTGAGTATCTCTGCAATGAAATAGCCATCATTGATCAGGGTAATATAATCGCCTGTGGCGGGCTTGATGAACTTCTTGGAGAGACGACTAACAAGGTCCTTGAGGCGAAGCTCAGCAAGGAACTGAGCCATGATCTTAAGGAAAAGGTTGAGTCTATCCCAATGGTTACAGAAGCCTTTTTTAACAGCAAGACGATGACGCTATGCAGCCCTTCACCCAATGAAACCATGCTTGCTCTTTCAACTCTCTTTGCTGAAAACAATATCAAGGTTTTGTCCATGAGTCACGGAGTTGTTAATCTTGAGCAGCTTTTTATCGCCCTTACCGGCTCAAGGTTGAGAGAGTGAATCCACTATGATAAACATGCAGAGATTGATCAGTTCCATTATTAAAGAAGGCAAAATACTCATAAGAGATAAGGAAGCCCTGATGATACTTTTTATTATGCCTGTTATTTTTGTGGTGATTATGTCCCTTGCCATGCGCGACACCTTTAAAAGCGAGGAGGGAGCGCTTTTGGGTATTGCCCTGTATAACCAGGACCAGGGAGAGGTGGGTAAAAAAATTGTAGAGGCCATATCTGCCTTGAAGATTGTCCAGGTCTACTCCCTTTCCAACGAAAAGAGCGTTGATGAAGAGGCTGTAAAGAGAGATTTTGCCGAAGGGAAATATAAATTCGCTTTTATCATACCTCCCGATGTAACGGGTAGTGCCGAAGATAAGGTTGCTGAAAAGTTTGAAGGGAGCAAGGAGGGGGGAGCTGAAAAAATCAGGGTAAGGCTTCTTGCAGACCCGACGCTCAGAAGTGATCATGTAAACCTCGTTTCTTCGGCCTTAAACAGGATTTTGCAGTCAGTAGAAAGCGCAATATTAATGAAACGGTTGAAGGTTGTATTTGCTGAGATCGGTCTTGAGACCGCTTTAAGTAGCGGTGAAGGGACGAATGATGACAGGATATTTTCTGAAGTGACCCTTTCAAGTGACGGATCAGGTTCGGGCGAGTCCATGCCTTCTTCCGTTCAGCAGAGCGTGCCCGCCTATTCCCTCTTTGCCATGTTTTTCCTCGTAATTCCATTGTCAGGCACATTTATTAAGGAAAGGATGGAGGGAAGTCTTCTTCGCCTAAAGTCAATGCCCGTTCCGTCCTGGATTCCCATAGTGGGCAAGATAGTTCCTTATTTTATTGTAAACCAGATCCAGATATTTATTATCTTTATGGTTGGGATTTTTATTATGCCTCTCATCGGCGGCGACAGGCTGGATATAGGTAATTCACCGCTGGGGATTGTCCTTGTGACCTTCGCCTCAAGCATTGCCGCCATCGGATATGGCTTGATGGTGGCAGTCTTTTGCAGGACATCGGAGCAGGCCACAACCTTTGGCGGGGTATCAGTGATCATATTGGCTGCAATAGGGGGAATTATGGTCCCTAAATTCATCATGCCTCCCCTTATGCAGAGTATGGCGGAATTATCTCCACTATCATGGGGGCTTGAGGGTTTTCTTGATATTTTCGTTCGTAATGGTAATGTGACAGATATTATTCCCGAGTTGTCCATGCTCCTTACTTTCGGACTCATCTGCCTGTCCATTGCAATAATAAGGTTCAGATTCATCCTGCGCTAATTCATATTATTAAGGAGATAAGGATCTATGCCCGGCTCTAGTGACGATAGACTTAAATCGGAGTTAAAAAAACTGATCGTAGAAACATGCAGGAAAAAGATCGATCCAGAAACTGTTCCTGATGATTCGCCTATTATAGGGCAGGGCTCCTTTTTGGAGCTAGACTCCCTGGATGTGCTAGAGCTGAGCGTGGCCCTTAAAAATAACTACGGCGTCCGTATTATGGACAGTAAAGATGCCTTCATTAAGATGAAGTCTATAAACGCCCTGGCCGATACTATCCGGCCAAATTAGGAAGAGAATAAAACAGAGACCATATGTTGAAAATAACAGGTGTTGGTGCCGTGACCCCTTACGGTGTAGGGAAAGAGGCCTTGTTTCAAGGGATCAAAAGCGGTATGCCGCCATCTTCATCAATCCCCTCACTCTTCAACCTTCCCTTCAGTGATAAAATCAAGCTCGCCTCTTTCGATAGCGCTACCTTTGACAGGAAAGCCTCTTCCATAGATGGCTTGATTCTCAAGGCGGTTGAAGAGGCACTTCATAATGCGGGTCTTGAGAATGATAGTCTGGATGATACGGCTCTCCTTGTCGGCGCGACGGGATATGTTGCAGCGGCTGAGGCGAAGTATCTGGAGGAGATAAAAAAAGGCGATCCAAGACCTGTTCCTCTTGCTATTGCAGGCCCTGGAGATACAAGTGCCGTATTGGCAGAAAAGCTGGCTCTTGAAGGTCCCCTTATGACCGTCTCTACGGCCTGCACCTCCGGTGCCAACGCCCTTGTTGCGGCAGAAAGGATGATTAGACTGGGTGAAGTGAGACGGGCCATTGTTGTAGGTGTGGAGCTTCTTAACTCTCTTACCATTAGCGGTTTTAATTCTCTAATGCTGCTCAGCCCCGGTGGATGCAGGCCTTTTGATGCGGAAAGGGATGGCATCCACCTTGGTGAGGCCATTGGAGCTGTTATTCTTGAGAGGGCGGAGACAGGTAAACCGCATACTGATGAAGGAAAAAAAGGGCTCTTCCTGTGCGGTCTTTCCAGCATATGCGATACCCATAATGTAATCAGCCTTAATCCGGACGGCAGTTCACTTCTAAGGGTGATGAAAGGGGCGCTTCTCGCTGCCGGGGTGAGCGCCGGCGAGATAAAGGGGATTAAGGCCCATGGTATAGGCAGCAAGGATAATGACAGCGCAGAGGCTAAGGCTATGAAGATGCTTTTCAAGGGAGAGGCCCCTCCCTTTACCTCCCTGAAAGGATATCTGGGACATACGCTTGCGGCAAGCGCCCTCGTTGAAACTATAGCCTTTTTTCAGTGTGTTGAAAAAGGCTTTCTGCCGGCAGCTTCAGGCTTTTCCACTGAAGACCCGGAGATCGGAAGATCCCCCATTGAGAAGCAGCTTCCATCAATAAAGGGGTATTTCCTCTTGAATTATCTTGGGTTCGGCGGAAGCAATACAAGCATGGTACTTAAATATGTCTGATTCACTCCCAGTCTATATATACTCTGCCGCCGCTCTGGGTCCTCATGGGGACCTTTCGTCTGGGGAGAGGGCGCCAATCAGGGGAGACGCGCAAAACGTCGACCTGAGCGACCTTATGGACCGTTTCAATACGCCGGAATTACGCAGGGCCTCCCATTTTTCACAGCTTTCTTTAATTTCTGCCTCCGAGGCTATAAGGCGCCTTGATTCTCCAATCGATGAGACGGCTCCGCTCTATTTTTCCACCGGTCTCGGGGAGGAGCTGGGCACCTCGGCCTTATTCGAGGATGTTATGCAGGGAAGGGGAGAGTCGTCTTCTCCCTTTGCCTTTGTAAACTCCGTTAATAATACGACAGCATTCTTTCTTTCCAAGATTGCCGGTTTGAGCGGTCAAAGCCTTATCATATCGCAGGAGGAATTTTCTTTCGAGTGTGCACTTCGTTCGGCATGCGGCGATATATCTTTGGGGGAATCCTGCCATGCCCTGGTAGGAGGGACAGATGAGGTGTCCCTGCCGCGAGCAGATCATTTAACCAGAATCGATTTGAGAGAAGACCAGCCGGCCGGGGAGGGGAGTGGATGGCTCTATCTAGGGAAGGAGAGGGCGAAAGCCATCGGCGAGATTGTTATACTTGAAGAGTTTACTAAGGTTGATTGCATCTCTTCCGATATGATCGGCGCCATAATTAAGCCCTGTATATCTAAAAAAGAGAAGGTGCGTCTACTGCCCGGTTTCAGGCTGACGCCCGAAGAGATATCGGCCTTGGGGCATTTTTATCCGCAGCTTGATGTAATGGATTACCTCAAGCTGTGCGGCTGCTTTCATACCGCTTCCGCCTTCGGGCTTGCATCTATATTCGACAAAGCTGAAGAAGAGCCCGTTCTATATTTCCATGTCAACCGCAATGCATACGGCAGGCTCTTTATTGTCGGTATAAGGGTATTCGACGAAAGGCCTGAATTTTTCAAGGCTGGCCGTAGCTCAGCTCATCTTTTGCCATCCCCCGATAAATAGCAAGGCTTCTTTTAAAAAGAGCGATATGAGCAAGCTTGGCCCCAAATTTTTAATGAATTGGCATGGCGCGAAGCGGCCATATTTGAACTTTGACGCCCTGTGCTCTTGGCACAGGGTATTCACAAATTGAAAACTCTTCTTGGAAGGGGTAAATCTAATGGGTCGCGATCTCCCCGGTTATCCATCCAGCGGACTCCTCACCCCCAGGATGTTTCTTGATGCAACGTGCGTATAGATCATCGTGGTCTGGAGGTTCGTATGCCCGAGCAGTTCCTGGATCGCCCTGATGTCGTACCCGTTTTCAAGAAGATGCGTCGCAAACGAGTGTCTCAGCGTATGCACTGATGCCTGCTTCGGGATGCCTGATTTGTCCAGCGCGGTCTTGAACGCCTTTTGAAGCGATGCCGGGTGCATGTGATGCCTTCTTACTACACGCGATCGGGGGGGGCAATCGACAGAGATTTTGAAGGGAAGAGCCAGAACCAGTCCCACTCCTTGCCCGCATTCGGATATTTCCTCTCAAGCGCGTCCGGCAGATGCACCCCGTTCAGGTTTTCCGCCCTGTCCTCGTCATACAGCGTCCTTATCTCCGACATGTGATGGATGAGGTCGTCTTTCAATGCATCGGGAAGAACGGTACGCCTGTCCTTATCCCCCTTTCCGGCCCTCACAATGACCGTATTCCGTTCGAGGTCGATATCCTTTATCCGCAAGCTGATACACTCCTGCAATCTCAGCCCGCACCCATAAGCAAGCATTGCCATCAGCCGCGTGGTCCCCGTCAGATTGTCAAGGATGTCGTGAACCTCCATCGGGGTCAAAACAACCGGCAGCCGTCTCTTTTGTTTTGCGCGCACCGCATCTATCATCCCCTCTATATCCTTGTCAAGGACATGGCGATAGAGAAAGACTATGGCATTGAGCGCCTGATTCTGCGTGGAGGCAGACACATTCCGTTCAACGGCAAGATATGGCTCAGAAAGTCCTGGAGGTCCCTCCCTTCAAGATTTGCGGGTTCCTTGGGGCTTACAAAGGATTGAAAACCACGCATCCAGGTCATATAGGTTTTTTCGGTCGAGTATGACCTGTGACGAAGCCTCAATGCCTCACGCAGTTTATTCTCAATTGCCTTCCAATCCTCTGAGACCGTATTGATCTGGTTGGAAGTCTTGAGTTTTTGAGAAAGAAAATAACCGTACAGCCTCAACGCCGTATCCGCCTGATTTACCTGCCAATCCTCATGGGTTTTTGCCAGGTGCAGCAAAAACTCTTTCTTCCGGTCGCTCGTCAGCAGGGTCGAATCGGAGAGATCAAGAAAGGTGTAGCAGTCTCCTGTCCACTTCAGATAATATGGAATCTGATTGGCCTTTACTTTGCCTTTTTGAAGCAGATATTCCTTAAATTCGTTTAGCATAACAATTCCCAGGCACTACACAGAATTGACATTAAAGTTTGAATGCAACTATTATATGGAATATTACGCTGTTTTTTAATATATTTTTGGGGAATTTTCTTGACTTTTGCTGACTTGCAGTTAGAACTTGTTTCATGGGCCTCATTATAGCATAATAAC
>JAVVFD010000024.1:0-24258 GCA_032250935.1 bacterium | reverse complement strand
GCGCACTATTCCCCGAACCTTCAATTTCACCAGATGTTAGCATTTCATTCACAGCTTCTGTTATTTCTTCAGGTGTTGACGGTGCGCCACAGCCAGGCGCCACTATGCCCGTCCAGCTAAATACGTTCGTCGCGCCCTGTGCGTTATATCCGACGGCAACAACGCTGCCATCCTCCCTCAGGCCAATGGTATGAGTGTGCCCCGCAGAAATGGCCTTTATACCCGTCCAGTCCGATACGTCTCCATAGCCCTGCCTGTTATATCCGACGGCAATAACGCTGCCATCTTCCCTCAGGCCAACAGTATGCGCGAACCCCGTAGAAATGGCCTTTATACCCGTCCAGTCCGATACATTAGTCGCGCCGTACGAGTTAGCTCCGACAGCAACAACGCTGCCATCCTCCCTCAAACCAACGATATGTCCGCCACCCGCAGAAATGGCCTTTATACCCGTCCAGTCCGATACGTTCGTCTGGCCGTACCAGTTAGCTCCAACGGCAACAACACTGCCATCTTCCCTCAGACCTACGGTATGCTCGCCACCCGCAGAAATTTCCTTTATACCCGTCCAGTCCGTTACGTTCGTCTGGCCGTACCAGTTAGCTCCGGCGGCAACAACACTACCATCCTCCCTCAGGCCTACGGTATGGTAGTTACCCGCAGAAATTTCCTTTATACCCGTCCAGTCCGTTACGTTCGTCTGGCCGTACTCGTTAACTCCAACGGCAACAACGCTGCCGTCCTCCTTCAGGCCGACGGTATGGTAGTCACCCACAGAAATCGCCTTTATACCCGTCCAGACCGACAGGTTCGTCTGGCCGTGCTGGTTATCTCCGACGGCAACAACGCTGCCATCCTCCCTCAGGCCTACGGTATGTCCGTCACCCGCAAAAATGGCCTTTATACCTGTCCAGTCCGATACGTTCGTCTGGCCGCGATAGTTATCTCCGACGGCAACAACAGTGCCATCCTCCCTCAGGCCAACGGTATGGCGGGCACCCGCAGAAATGGCCTTTATACCCGTCCACTCTGACACGTTTCCTTGGCCGTTATAGTTATCTCCGACGGCAACAACACTGCCGTCCTCCTCAGGCCAACGGTATGAAAAACACCCGCAGAAACGGCCTTCATACCCATCCAGTTCGATACGTTCGTCTGGCCGCGAGAGTTATCTCCAACGGCAATAACGCTACCATCCTCCCTCAGGCCTACGGTATGGTAAGTACCCGCAGAAATGGCCACCGACTCATCACACTCCACTGCCTTTGCTTCGTGCGGATGGACAAACATTGCTGCAAATAACATGAGTACCGCTGCCTGTAATGGGAATTTTTTAATAAACTTGTAGATCCCTGTGCTTCCGGCATTTTCAAACTTAAATGGCTGTAACTTAAACATTCAACTCCTCCTTTTTCTTATGATAAATTTAATTTTAGCTATCTCAAAAACCTGCAATCCAAATTAAACATTACAAATTTTTCCGACCTCTCTATCTTCATCTGAACCTCCCCCCCCCTCACTAAACCAAACTCTACATCATAATGCCTTAGGAGGCAAACGCTTTTTCTGAAATAAACTTGTTATTTATAAAAATGTCGGATCTATTGAGTGAAATGTCGGATTTGTTGAGTACTTCTAGAGCAAAAAGAGAAGGAGCAAGGGATCTGCCCTTGACAGGTCATCCGAGAATAAGAATTTCCGCACAGGTTTCATTACTACAAACATCCACTTAAACCACCATATTTTTTAAAAATAGCCAGTCCTATTAACATCATTAAATATTCATATGGTATAATGAGGTCCTCAGGAAACAACCTCTAAGTGCAAGCCTTCTTACTTTTCATTCAACATACTTATTTTTTCTGATATACTCTCTCCTAACAAATCATACCGATAAATAACAGGGAAAACGAGATGCAAACAAACTCCGAAAGACAATCCAAAAACAAACAGGGTGAAGCTCTGACCCTTGAATTCCAAATCTCCCGGGAGGCCAGGGAGAGGTATAAATTCAATGAGGCCCTGGTTTCCATATGCGGTGAAGATATAAAGGCAAACATGCGGGGCATACGCCTCCTTGCCGACTATATAAACAGGAGGCGTCAGGTAGAAAACAAGGGAGCCGGTACGCTCCACGCCAGCTACCTCTATGCTGCGGGACTCATGGACGCTATTTTCCACTACATAATAGGAATGTACAGGGAAGAAAAGTCCGGAACCGTCTTTGAAGAACTGGAGACATTCCTCGAAAAAAAATTCGGTGAGGAAGAGCTTAAAAACCTGTTAGCCCTTTTTTCATGCAACTACCCCACCCTTTCCGTTTATAAAGGCAATATAAGCAGCGAGGCATATCTTGAAGGAGATAGTGCCGGAACTCCCAACAGACATATCATACTGGAAGAGATTATTATCCTGTGGCTGGGAAATATAAACCCGGCGTTTTCACCGCTCATCGAACTTGTCGATGACGAGGCTCTTGAAAAATCAACGAAATATACAGACATAATGGAAGGGATCAATGCCTTTTTCAAGACAATGCCCCGATTCGGCCCTGACGACCAGCACCTGATAGACCTGCTGCGGGCGCCGGCCCTCAAATGCCCCGATTCCCTTCTTGGCCAGATCGACTTCATACTGAAGCGCTGGGGCGGACTCTTGGGCCCTGTAATCAAGACCCTGCTCCTGAAGGGACTGGACCTCATCAGGGAAGAAGAAAAAGAGAGAGACGGCTTTACCCCCGGCGAGACCTATGTAGCCGAATTTACCGGTGATGATGACTACGAACGCTTCAGCGACGACCTTGAGTGGATGCCCAAGGCTGTTCTTATGGCAAAATGCACCTATGTATGGCTGGATCAGCTCAGCAAGCAGTATAAGCGCGAGATAAATCGTCTCGACCAGATACCGGACGAAGAGCTGGACAGACTTTCTTCGAGAGGTTTTACGGGGCTCTGGCTGATCGGGCTCTGGGAGCGAAGCCGCGCTTCTGCAAAGATAAAACAGATGTCGGGAAACCCCGATGCTGTGGCATCGGCCTACTCTCTTCACGACTACGATATAGCCTGTGACCTGGGCGGCGACGAGGCGTACCGGAACCTCAGAGACAGGGCATGGAAGAGAGGAATAAGGCTGGCCAGCGATATGGTTCCAAATCATATGGGGCTGGATTCAAGCTGGGTGGTGAACAACCCCGACTGGTTCGTACAACTCGACTATCCCCCATTCCCATCCTACAGCTTCAGCGGCGCAGACCTTTGTGATGACGAAAGGGTATCCATACAGATAGAGGATGGATACTGGCACAAAACAGATGCATCCGTTGTATTTAAACACTGTGACCACCAAAGCGGAAGGACAAGGTATATCTATCACGGCAACGACGGAACCCAGATGCCATGGAACGATACGGCCCAGCTCAACTTCCTCAAAAAAGAGGTGAGGGAGGCGGTCATACAGACCATCCTGCATGTGGCCAGGAAGTTCCCCATCATAAGATTCGATGCGGCAATGACGCTGGCAAAAAGACACTATCAACGCCTCTGGTTTCCAGCTCCCGGCTCGGGCGGAGATATACCATCGAGGGCCGAGCATTCAATTTCAAACGAGGAATTCCACAACTTTTTTCCACTGGAATTCTGGCGCGAAGTAGTTGACAGGGTAAAGGAAGAGGTGCCCGACACCCTTCTGCTGGCAGAGGCGTTCTGGATGATGGAAGGCTACTTTGTGCGCACCCTGGGCATGCACAGAGTCTACAACAGCGCCTTCATGAACATGCTTAAAAATGAGGAGAACGGAAAATACCGGCAGTCTATAAAAAACGTAATTGAATTCAATCCTCAGATATTAAAGCGCTATGTTAATTTTATGAACAATCCCGACGAAGAGACGGCCGTTGCGCAATTCGGAAAAGACGGCAAATATTTCGGGATAACTATATTAATGAGCACTATGCCCGGCCTTCCCATGTTCGGCCACGGACAGCTCGAAGGTTTTGCCGAGAAGTACGGCATGGAATACAGGCGCGCCTATCAGGATGAAAAACCCGACGGCTACCTCGTTGCGCGTCACGAGCGTGAGATATTTCCGCTACTGAAAAAGCGCTATCTCTTCAGCGAGGTCGACAACTTCCTCCTTTACGATTTTTATAACAATGAGGGCCATGTCGACGAGGACGTCTTTGCCTATAGCAACGGCGCGGGCAAGGAGCGCGCCCTCGTTGTCTACCTGAACAAGTTCAGGTCTGCAAGGGGAACGGTTCGTATATCCGCAGGACACCTGAGAGGCGGAAAAATCATTCAAACCAGCCTGGGTGAAGGGCTTGGCCTTATGGGTGGGGAGGAAAGATACTGCATATTCCGGGACAGCATTACATCCCTTGAATATATACGCTCAAGCGACGAGCTTTGCCAGGGAGGTCTTTATGTTGAGCTTGAACCCTTTGGATATAAAGTCTTCCTCGATTTCAAAGAGGTAAGTGAAGAGGGCTACGGTAACTACGGAAAGGTTAATAACTGGCTCGGCGGCAGGGGTGTGCGCTCCATAGAGGACGCCATGCTTGAGATGGAATTGCAGGAGTTCATATACGCATTTCATGAAGCGATTAACCCGGGCAGTATCAGCTATCTTGCAAGAGGGCTTGAGGATGTCTCAGCTGTCACGGAGATTGCCAACACCTTCAATGAAAAAATGACCCTGTTGCTTAAAGGTATCAAGCAATTCGAAACTGGAATAAATATAGATAA
Source organism: bacterium (assembly GCA_032250935.1). Taxonomy (GTDB): domain Bacteria; phylum Desulfobacterota; class JADFVX01; order JADFVX01; family JADFVX01; genus JAVVFD01. The sequence continues at coordinate 19,516 of JAVVFD010000024.1, read as the reverse complement.
ACAGACTCTCTCCACCCTTAAAACAGACTATGAAACTCTTCTACGCCTGCCGGAACATGCAAACAAAAAAACCGGCTGGAGAGGATATATCGCCACGGACCCCTGCGGCGTAGAATCGGGAGAGCATCCTGGATATCGAATCATGCTGATCTGGTTATTTACATCGGCTGTCTATTTGGCCAAGAAGACGGCGCCAGGTGAAAGGAGATCATTTGACTGGCTTTTTGAAAGACATCTGTCAAAGGCGATATCGGACTCTCTTCTCGGCCTGAAGGTCTATGAAAAAGAGGCCAGAGACGAGACTAAGCTTATAAGGATACTAATTGAAAGCGCCGACAAGCTTGATTTCAGCGAAAGCGTATCGATACACTCTCAGGTGGAAGCGCTTTTAAAGAGCGGTGAGGTTCAAACCTTCATCGACATAAACATGTATAAAGACGAGCTTTTTTTCAACAAGGAAAAGATGGAGACACTTATCTACTGGTTCTTTATAATAACTGTCTTCAACGAGATGAAGAAGAAGAGAGGCGAAAAAGAGTTTGAAAAAAAGATTTCTACTGTCTACAAGAAGGTTGCCCTGATTAACAAGGCGGCGACCGGTGCAGGATATAAAGTGGAAGACTTTATGGAGGCGCTTTAGGCCAGACACGACGCTAGATGATTAAAGATATTAACCTGCAGGCTGCCAATATCAGTCCCGGTTCAATTTTGACACACTCGTAAGAAGTCGAATAACCTTATTTTTCACCGCAAAGCCGCAGAGACCGCAAAGAGTTTAGTAACTTAGAAATTTTTTTGTCGTCGGGATTTTCTTCCCGACGGTAAGCAAACCAGTAGCAGGAGGAAACTCCTGCCAACACAGCATTCAATATATATCTTTGCGTCTCTGGGGTAATTTTTGATTTTTTACGAAGCCACCAGTTTTGCCTTAAAATAATCGTTCCAATGTGCTATTATGACTGTTCTTAAAGAGTTGCTTTATTCGTGAATTGAGAGGGGAATTAATGAAGGCAAAGGTATATGTTACACTCAAAAACGGCATACTGGATCCACAGGGAAAAGCTGTCCAGCATTCCCTTGAAACGATGGAATTCCCCGAGATCCTTGATGTCAGGCAGGGGAAGGTCTTTGAAGTCACCATGAAGGATGGAATCTCTAAAGCAGAGGCCGAAAAGCGGGTTACCTCCATGGCAGAGCAGCTCCTTGCCAATACGGTCATGGAAAATTTCAGGGTCGAAATAGAATGAGATTTGGAGTTGTTGTTTTTCCCGGCTCAAACTGTGATCATGACTGTTACCATATTGCAAGTCACGTCATGGGTATGGAAACCGAATTTATCTGGCATAAAGACAGCGCCGATCTTTCACGCTTTGACTGCATTATACTTCCCGGTGGATTCTCCTACGGAGACTATTTAAGACCGGGAGCTATCTCCACTCACTCCCCTATAATGAAAGAGATTAAAACCTATGCTGAAAGCGGCAGGCTCCTTATCGGCATCTGCAACGGCTTTCAGGTACTTGTTGAAGCGGGCCTTCTCCCCGGTGTCCTCATGCGTAACAGGACTCTCAAATTTATCTGCCGCGATGTCTACCTGAAGGTCGAAAATAACGACACTCCATTTACCTCAGAATATTCTAAGGCTGAAGTCATCAAGGTGCCTATTGCTCATCATGATGGCAACTATTTTGCCGATGATGAAACGCTCAAGAGCCTTAAGGATAACGATCAGATATTATTCTCTTACTCTACATCTGAGGGAGAAACGAGCGTAGAGGCAAACCCCAACGGTTCGGCCCTGAATATCGCCGGCATATGCAACAAGGAAAGAAATGTGCTCGGCATGATGCCTCATCCTGAAAGGTGCGCGGAAGATATACTTGGCAATGAAGACGGCAAACGTTTATTTGAATCTATAATAAAAAACTTTAAATAGACCCCCCAAACAGGCACAGATCGAAACTGATAAGAAATGATTATAGTAAGTAAAATCTTATTATCATAAATATCGGTAGCAATCCGTGTCAATTTATTCGGACAGACTATAAATGAAAATTACTGACGATATTATAAAAGAGCACGGCCTGACGGCAGACGAATACCAAAAGGTTCTCGATATTTTGGGAAGAGAACCCAATATGCTGGAACTGGGCATCTTTTCGGTTATGTGGAGCGAACACTGTTCCTACAAGTCATCAAGGGTTCACCTTAAAAACTTCCCTACAAAAGGACCAAGGGTTATACAAGGACCGGGAGAAAACGCCGGAGTGGTCGATATAGGTGACGGACTGGCTGTCGCATTCAAGATGGAGTCTCACAACCACCCATCCTTTATAGAGCCATACCAGGGCGCAGCTACCGGCGTTGGCGGAATCATGAGGGACGTATTCACCATGGGCGCAAGACCTGTCGCTAACCTTAACTCTCTTAGATTCGGCAATCTCGATCTGCCGAAACACAAATACCTTCTCAAGGGGGTCGTAGAGGGGATAGCCGGCTACGGAAACTGCATGGGAGTTCCAACGGTGGGCGGCGAGACCTACTTTGACGACTGCTACAACGGAAATATACTGGTTAACGCATTCACACTAGGCATTGTTAAAAGCGACAGGATTTTTCTCGGCTTTGCCTCCGGAATTGGTAACCCCGTTATCTATGTAGGTTCCAAGACCGGAAGGGACGGCATACACGGTGCGACAATGGCCTCGGAAGAGTTTAGTGAAGGGTCGGAAGACAAGAGACCTACCGTGCAGGTAGGCGACCCCTTCACCGAAAAACTCCTCCTTGAGGCATGCCTTGAACTTATGAAGACAGACTACATCGTCGGCATTCAGGACATGGGGGCTGCCGGCCTTACATCTTCATCCTTCGAAATGGCTAGCCGCGCAGGCACAGGAATTGAAATGGACCTTGATCAGGTGCCCCAAAGAGAAGAAGGGATGACGCCTTATGAGATGATGCTATCCGAATCACAAGAGAGGATGCTCATGGTTGTAAGAAAGGGTTGTGAATCCAAGGTTAAGGAGATCTTTGACAAGTGGGATCTCGACTGCGCCGTCGTGGGCAAGGTAACGGACGACGGCATCATGCGCCTTAAGATGAACGGTGAAGTAGTCGGTGAACTACCTATCGATCCCCTGGCTGAGGGCGCTCCCGTCTACAACAGACCGATGAAAAGGCCGGCCTATATCGACAGATTGAAGCAATCGGACCTTACCTCCAGCAAAATGCCTAAAGACCTGAACAAGGTCCTTCTGACACTACTCGATTCTCCCAACATCGCCTCCAAGAGATGGATATACAGCCAGTACGATCATATGGTAAGGACCGACAGCGTGACCCTTCCGGGCTCTGATGCGGCGGTGATCAGGGTCAAGGGCACAAACAAGGGTGTTGCGATGACTGTTAACTGCAACTCCAGATATTGCTATCTCGATCCTTATCTAGGCGCGCAGATCGCCATTGCAGAAAACGCCAGGAATATAGTCTGCTCCGGGGCCAGGCCTCTAGCGGTTACCGATTGCCTTAATTTCGGCAACCCTGAAAAACCTGAAATTATGTGGCAGTTTGCCGAAGCGGTAAGGGGCCTCTCAGATGCGTGCACAGCATTCGATACGCCCGTAGTAAGCGGAAATGTGAGCCTTTATAACGAGACTAAGGGAGAGGCCATCTACCCTACCCCTTCAGTTGCCATGGTAGGCCTCATGGAAGATATAAACTTTCACTGCACCCAGTGGTTTAAAAACAGGGGCGACATAATAGTCCTTGTCGGTAAGCATAAAAACCATATCGGTGGAAGCGAATACCTGAAGATAGTTCACGGACAGCTTGGAACCACCCCTCCCCTTGACATTACACTTGAAAAGGCTGTCCAGAATACATGTATCGATGCCATAGAGGCGGGGTTAGTAGAATCTGCCCACGACTGCTCCGAGGGAGGCCTTGCTGTTGCACTTGCAGAGTGCTGCATTTCAGGCGGCACCCCGATTGGAGCCAGCATTGAACTGGAGACCGGCGCTATAAAGACAGACGCCCTTCTCTTCGGTGAGGGCCAGTCCAGGATCATCCTTTCATTAGGTAAAAGACATCTCGACAGGCTGGAAGATATAGCCTGCAAACACGGCGCTCCCATCGAGGTGATCGGAGAGGTTGGCGGAGAGATGCTGCTCATAGACGAGCTGATCAACATAGATCTCCTTGAGTTGAGCGACACCTGGAATAACGCTATAGAAAAAAGGATATCCTGATGTTCGACAAATTTAAAGAAGAGTGCGGCGTCTTTGGTATCTATAACCACCCCGAGGCATCGAACCTCACCTATCTTGGCCTTTACGCACTGCAGCACAGGGGGCAGGAAGGGGCGGGCATTGCAGCATCTGACGGCAAAAAGATACGTCTTCACCGCGATATGGGCCTTGTATCGGACATATTCAATCAGGATACAATTGCCAGGCTATCCGGTTCGTCGGCCATCGGGCATGTACGCTATTCCACATCGGGCAGCAGTGAGAGAAAAAACACCCAGCCTATACTGGTCGATTATTCCAGAGGCGAACTTGCCCTGGCTCACAACGGTAACCTCGTTAATGCCGGCATTCTCAGGGATGAACTCGAGGCTTACGGCTCCATATTTCAGTCTACAACAGACTCTGAGGTCATAATACATCTGCTTGCCACATCAAAGGTTAATTCACTTGTAGACCGCATGATTGACGCACTAGGCAGGCTGAAAGGGGCCTATTCGCTGGTAATACTGACTGAAACCAGAATGATAGCGGCAAGAGACCCTCGCGGCATGAGACCGCTTTGCATCGGTAAACTTGATGACGGACATGCGGTGGCTTCGGAGACCTGCGCCCTTGATCTTATTGATGCTGAATACGTTAGAGACGTCGAACCTGGGGAGATCGTCGTATTTGATAAAAATGGAGTAACATCTATCAGTCCTTTTCCAAAAGTCAAGCCGGCCCACTGCATCTTTGAACATATCTATTTTGCGAGGCCTGACAGCTATATTTTCGGAAAGGGCGTTTCCAAGGTAAGAAATGAATTCGGCAAGTGCCTGGCAAGAGAACATCCCGTTGAGGCCGACCTGGTTATCCCTGTCCCCGATTCGGGCGTAACCGCAGCAATCGGATATGCAGAGGAATCCGGAATACCTTTTGCCATGGGCATCATCAGAAATCACTATGTAGGCAGGACTTTTATTGAGCCGGAACAGTCGATCCGTCATTTTGGGGTAAAGATAAAACTGAACGCTGTAAAAGAAATCTTAAAGGGGAAAAGAGTTATTGTTGTTGACGACTCGATAGTCAGGGGCACTACAAGCCGGAAGATAGTTAAGATGGTGCGGGAGGCCGGAGCCACCGAGGTTCATGTGAGAATAAGCTCTCCGCCTACCGCCTACCCCTGCTATTACGGCATAGACACGCCAACCAGGAAAGAACTGATAGCAACCTCTCACTCTATGGAGGAGATCAATAAATATATTACCTCAGACTCCATAGGCTATATGAGCATTCAAGGCATGTTAAAGGCATCCGGTTATGAATCTGCATGCTGCGATGCCTGCTTTACCGGCAACTATCCTATAGCTTTCTCAAATGAAGAAAAGGATAATCAGATGCCGCTATTTGAAAAGTAAGGGGAAAAAGGATTAAACAACTATGAGCAGACAAAGACTACTGGAAATATTGAAGGAAAAATCATACGAGAAACGTGAAGTAACACTTGCCTCTGGCAAGAAGAGCGACTTCTACGTCGATTGCAAGCAAACCACCCTTGATCCCGAGGGGGCTTACCTGACTGGCAAACTAATGTATGAAACAATTGCCAGAATTGGTGAAAAGGTATCAGGCGTCGGCGGCCTGACCCTTGGAGCAGACCCGATTGCTACAGCCGTATCAATTGCAAGCTTTGAGGCAAAAAATCCCATACCTGCATTTATAATAAGAAAAGAGCCTAAAGGTCACGGTACCGGCCAATGGCTGGAGGGGACAAAAAACCTTGAAGCAGGCGCAAATGTAGTTATACTTGAAGATGTTGTCACAACCGGTGGGTCTTCTCTTAAGGCGGTGAAGCGGGCCGAAGAGTCCGGCCTGAAAGTATTAATGATTTTAACTCTCGTTGATAGATGCGAAGGGGGAAGGGGAAACATTGAAAAAGAAGGCTATAAGCTTGAAGCCCTTTTTGAAAAAAGTGAGGTGGCAGCTTAATTTCTTCCCTCTCTTCACCAGAAAAAAAGATTTTGACATTTCATAGCATCTTTATTTACACTGACAATTAAAGTTTCATGGAGGGTGTCTCTTACCTGTTTTCCCGCCCTTGCTGTCCAATACAATCAGCTACCGCAACTCCAAGCCCGGTGAGTCAAATTGAAAAGCATACTAATTGTAGAAGATGATTTAAGACTTCAAAGATTTTACAAGTCATATATCGAGACCACATTTGAAGGGCTAAGAATATTTCAGGCATTTGATGGTGAAGAGGCGCTGTCCAGCTGTAACAGCATTAATCACACTATGATCCTCACGGATATAGAGATGCCGAATATAGACGGCATCCAGTTTTACAAAATATTAAAAAATCAAAACATTGAACTTTCTGAAAGGGTAGCATTCGTTTCCGGATCTATTTCAGGCAAAAATCTCACCTTTATAAGGCAAGAAAAGCGCCCCCATCTCTTAAAACCTCACAGCCTTGACCATTTACGAGACCTCATTAATTCTATAATCTCTCGGGAAGAGGGAAAATTTATTTCCAGATACGGGCATGAATGCAAGCGGAAATTTACCAGGAAAAAAATAAAAGAAGAATGCCGATTAAGCATGGTCAGCTACAGTCTTCTTTTTAAAGAACCTCTGATCACGGAAACGCTCGATTATTCTGAAGGCGGCATATCGATAAACTTTAACGGACATCCCCTTCCCTTGGGTGAACAATGTATAGTAGACATTAAAGCGCTGGATATTTCAGAAAAAGCAGCTATCGTCGCATGGGCTGATAATTCAGAAAATATATCAAAGGCTGGCCTGATGTGGGTTTAATATTTTTAAAACTCGATTCATTAGAAGCTGGCAACCCCGGAAACAGCTGGCTGAAACTTAATCCTTTTTAACCATAATTGCAGACCCGTTGCAATTTCTTATACACGCCCCGCAACCGTTACAGAGCTCCGCATCAACTACAGGAAAATCCCCTGAAGTCGACAAATCAAATGATATGGCAGATTCGGGGCAGGCGCCGATGCAGTTACCGCTGCAATCCTCTGATACTATAAGGCATAAATCTCTTGATAACCTGGCTGTGCCAAGTTCCTTAACTCCTTTTTCAAAGGAAAGCGCCCCTGAGGGACAGACCTTCACGCATTCCCCGCAATAATCACAAAAACCTTGTTTGAAATCCAGATATGGAGTCCCTCCAAAAACCATATTCTCTTTTGCATGATAATAAATAACCCCCTTTGGACATATCTCACCGCAGGCCCCGCACTTTTCGCATGTTGCCAAAAAACTGCCCGTCTCAAGCGCCCATGGAGGAGTGGGTCCGTCCGGCAAAAAACGCTCAAGCTTTCCTGCAACAACTTGGGACATATGCCTGCCGGCAAAACCAATCGCCTTCATGAAAAACTCTGATCTGGTAAGATTATTACTCATGATTAAAAAATTAAATTTAGAATTTAACCACTTATCATATATTTATAAGACCTAGAATAACTACTGACTGTAATTAAGTCAAGCTGCTTTGAATTCATGCGCTATTGGCAAAGTGGACCAAAAAAAGGCCCCTTAGCATTTACTAAGGGGCCCAAAGTTGAATTTACGCTCTAATTAATGAGCAACTACGCGCTTTCTGCGAACTATCTGATAAGCGCGTCCAAGGTATGTAACTGGTACGCTAAATACATGTACAAGCCTTGAGAATGGGAAAAGCAGGAAGACGGTCATTCCGAAGAACATATGGACAAGGAATACCGATTCTACGCCATTTAAAAGCTCCGGCTTTGCACCCATAGCTACAACACTCTGAACCCATGTTGCAAGAGCGATCATGACGCCTGGATCTCCGTGGGATGCATGTCCCAGTGAAAATGGAATGGTGGATAGACCTAGAAGAACGGTAGCTACGAGCCATGATATGATAAATACATCCATCTTGCGGCTTGTGGCCCAAACTCTTGCATTTGTAAGCCTTCTAAACCAGAGCAGAAAGGCTCCGATAAAACAGGCAGTTCCAAATATTGAACCGGCGTATATCGCTATATACTGGTGTGTCATATCGGAGATACCGATAGACAAAAAGAAACTATGTGGTGTAAGGAGCCCCACAAAATGGCCGCCGAAGATGGCCAAAATACCTATGTGAAAAAGGTTGCTTGGCAGCCATATGCCACTTTTAGACATAAGCTGACTTGAATCACTTTTCCACGAATACTGATCACGATCGAACCTGAGAATGCTTCCCAGAACGAATACCGTCAAAACGATGTAAGGGTAAACGCCGTAAAAAAATTCTAACATTTTATTTTCCTCCTCTTTTTTTAAGAAGTTGTTTAATCATTTATCAACGATAATGAAACAAACCATTTACTACTTAAAGCCTATTCCTCTTCTTTAGGTGCGTAAGGCAGACCATGACTTTCTACTATACGCACTAAAGGAGCATAAGGGCTCTTGCTCTGTTCAAGATTCCCCGCAAGGACGGTAAGAACCTTTACCGCATCTCCAAGGAATTCGCCCACCTTATCTTCATCGAGCTTCGCCAGATACTCAAGTATCAGCGGTAGATAGTCGGGAAGTTCCCCCTTTACAGGAGAAAGACCTGCCTTCTTGAAATGCTCAACGATATTGATAAGTGCCGGCCCCCGTTCCCTGTCATCGTCACCATAAAGATGATGTGTCAGATGGAGACTGTTATCGGCATTGTTGTCAAAACTCTGAACGTAATCCTGCTGAAGCTCAATGAGATCTTCTGAAAGCATCCAGCCGATTACTGCAAATATGGCATCCTGCTCATCGCCTTTTATCGCAGAATCGGTTTCAACAGCCTTCCTGACTTCAAGCAGATTATCAATGAGCTCTTGCTCGGGATAATCCAGCAAACGGGATAAAACAGTGTAAATAAGCATCAAATGACCTTTTCCTTTATCTATTTACGATTCGGCGACACGTATTCAACTGGTACTGCCGACTTTTGACGCTTCGACGGAAACAGAGAACCACCGCTGATACCGGTTGAGCTGCTATTGCCGGGAGTAAAGCCGTTTTGCCCCTGGAATTGATAATAATCTTCCTGCTGATACTCTTCATGCCCGGTCGGAATAACAAATCTGTCTTCGTAGTTGGCTATACCGAGATAACGGTACATATCGATAGACTGATCCTCGGTCAAACCTATTGCATCCAGAGCTGCGGTGTTAGCTTTACCGTCGACATGAAGCGAACGCTGATAGCTTCTCATGGCAAGAAGGCGTCTGATTGCATCTAGCACCGGCGCCTCGTCACCAGCTGTCAGGAGGTTAGCTAGATACTTAAGAGGCATTCTAAGCCCTTCAGCCTTTGGAATCGCTCCGTCGGCTTCTGTAGGCAGATTACCCTGATCTATCTGGCTTTGAACCGGAGAAAGTGGCGGCACATACCAGTTCATCGGCAGAGTCCTGTATTCAGGATGGATAGGGAATGCGATCTTCCACTCTACAGCCATCTTGTAAACAGGAGATTCCTGTGCAGCATCAAGCCAGCTCTCAGGTATGCCATCTTTTCTGGCTTGCTTAATCACTTCAGGGTCGTTAGGGTCGAGGATCATATCCATCTGGTTCTTGTAGAGATCTTTCTCTGAAGCGGTACCGGCAACATCGCTTATCTTGTCGGCATCATAGAGAAGCACGCCCTGATAACGGATCCTGCCAACGCAGGACTCGGCACAGTTAGTCGGCATACCGGACTCTATTCTGGGATAGCAACCGATGCATTTTTCTGCCTTACCTGACTCCCAGTTGTAATAGGCTTTTTTGTAAGGACATGCAGTAATACACATTCTCCATCCACGGCACTTGTCCTGGTCGGCAAGAACGATTCCGTCCTCTTCACGCTTATAGATGGAACCTGAAGGGCAGGATGCAACACATGCAGGATTCAGGCAATGGTTACAGAGCCTTGGAAGATACATGTGGAATGTATTCTCAAACTCGGAATACATCTGCTTCTCAATCCCGTTAAAGTTCTGGTCCTTTGATCTCTTTGAGAACTCACCTGCAAGGTCATCCTCCCAGTTAGGTCCCCAGGTGATCTTATCCATCTGCTTGCCGTCGATCATAGAGAGAGGGCGGGCAGTTGGCGCCGCCTCGGAGAGAGGCGCCTTCTGGAGATGGCCGTAGTTCATATCAAAAGGCTCATAGTAGTCGTCAATCTCTGGCATATTCGGGTTGGCGAAAATGCTGATAAGCTTGGACATACGGCCTCCGGCCTTAAGCTCTAGCTTGGCGCCCTTCTTTACCCAGCCGCCTTTCCAGAGTTCCTGATTCTCCCACTGCTTGGGATAACCTATACCGGGCTTACTCTCAACATTATTCCACCAGGCGTATTCAACACCTTTTCTGTTGGTCCAGACATTCTTGCATGTTACCGAACAGGTATGGCAACCTATGCACTTGTCAAGATTCAGGACCATAGCAACTTGTGCTCGGATTTTCATATCATTCTCCTTAATCTTTTAATTATAAATATCATCGGATCAGATTTCTAGTTCTTAATTCCAGGAGGATGGGGCTGCGCTTCCCTTTCTGCGGTAAGCGGCCTTTCAAGCCAATCCACGTCTTTGTCCTCTATCTTATGGATATGGACAAATTCATCTCTTTGAGATCCGATAGTACCATAATAGTTAAAGCCGTATGAAAGTTGAGCGTATCCACCGATCATATGCGTAGGTTTAACGACGGTACGTGTTACAGAGTTCAATATCCCACCCCTCTTGCCGGTAGTTGGCGCCCCTGGAACGTTAACATTTTTCTCCTGAGCATGGTACATCATCGCCATACCGCCCGGGACGCGCTGGCTGACAACGGCGCGCGCCATTGTAGCACCGTTTGAGTTAACCGCCTCGATCCAGTCATTGTCCTCAATACCGGCAATCCTGGCATCATCCTCGGAAACCCAGATGTATGGGCCTCCCCTGAAGAGAGTAAGCATTCTCTGGCTGTCCTGATAAGTGCTGTGTATACCCCACTTGGAGTGAGGAGTAATCCAGTTAAGAGTAACATGCTTCTTTCCCTGGACATGCGCAGGAATCTCCTTGTGATGCTGGAGATCTACAGGAGGCCTGTAAGCACAGAACCCTTCACCAAAGTCGAGCATCCACTCGTGGTCCTGATAGAAATGAGCTCTACCTGTAAGCGTCCTGAAGGGTATATGCTCATGGATGTTAGTATAGCAGGCGTTATAACTTACCTCTTCAGACTCGATTCCGCTCCATGTAGGCGCAGTAATGATCTTCCGCGGCTGTGCCTGGATATCCCTGAAACGTATTTTCTCTTCATGACGGCCGGCGTATAGATGGCTGTGATCAATACCTGTCTTCTTGCTGAGTGCATGCCAGGACTTATGGGCAACCTCGCCATTGGTCTCAGGAGCCAACTGCAGAACTGCCTCACAGGCATGAATATCATCGTAGAGAGAAGGCATTCCCTTGGAAACGCCCTCTTCCTTGATAGTATAGTTAAGCGCTTTAAGCTGCTCATACTCAAGCTCCGTGTTCCAGTCCATACCTTTAATGTTGTTACCGGCTGTGACCATAAGCGGTCCAAGTGCAATAAACTTGTTATAGGTTGAGGCAAAGTCACGCACTACAACCTTCAATAGAGGCATAGTCTTTCCCGGAATCGGCTCGCAATCGCCTTTCTTCCAGTCCTGAACGCCAAAAGGCTGTGCGATCTCAAGAGGAGAGTCATGCTGCATAGGCAGAGCAACAACGTCCTTCCTCGTCCCGAGATGCTTTTCAGCAAGGACAGAGAAGCTTTTCGCGAGAGTCCTGAATATCTTCCAGTCAGACTTGCTCTCCCATGCCGGATCAACGGCCTGAGAAAGGGGATGAATAAAGGGATGCATATCAGTCGTATTCAGGTCATTCTTCTCATACCACGTTGCTGTTGGCAGCACGATGTCTGAATATGCGCCTGTGGAGTTGAGCCTGAAGTTGATGTCAACCATAAGGTCAAGCTTGGCTGTTGGAGCTTCCTCACGCCACTTTATCTCTTTAGAGTTAGCTCCGGCAACGCCCTCGGAAAGAACGCCATTTTGAGCTCCCAGCAGGTGTTTGAGGAAGAATTCATGACCCTTCGCGCTGCACCCGAGGAGATTAGATCTCCATACAAAGAGGTTACGCGGATGGTTCTCCGGCGCATCGATATCTTCACAGGCAAACTGAAGTTCACCGCTTTTAAGCTGCTTCACGATATAATCAGCTATACCTTTCTCGTCCTTTGCGCCGGCCTTTTCTGCGTCATCAACAAGATCCATGGGGTTCCTGTTAAAGTGCGGCGCTGATGGAAGCCATCCGAGGCGCTGTGCAACAACGTTGTAGTCGGCAAGCTGATAACCTTTATACTTACCTTTAGCGGCGGAAGTTTGTAACTTGTCTGCATCAATAGTCTCATATCTCCACTGGTCCGTATGGAAGTACCAGAATGAAGTGCCGTTCATATGCCTTGGGGGACGCGCCCAGTCAAGTGCAAATGCAACAGGAGCCCAACCGGCCTGAGGACGCAGCTTTTCCTGACCGACGTAGTGAGCCCAACCACCACCGCTCTGACCGATACAACCACATATGTGGAGCAGGTTCATTATGGCGCGATAGTTCATATCACAGTGATACCAATGGTTGATGGCAGCCCCGAGTATAACCATGGACTTACCTTTGGTCTTTGACGCGTTATCAGCAAATTCACGCCCCGTACGGATTATATCGGCACGCTTTACGCCTGTTACCTTTTCCTGCCATGCAGGTGTATATGCAGCGCTTTCATCGTCATAGTCCCTGGCTACGTTCTCGCCGCCAAGGCCTCTGTCGAGACCATATTGAGCAAGCTGAAGGTCGAATACGGTAGTTACGTATGCATCTTCACCGCTTGCAAGTTTCAGCTTTCTAGCTGGAACATTACGGAAAAGAAGCTCCTTTTCGCCGGGCGTAAAGTGAGGGAATCCTACGGACAGCACCTCGTCTTTTCCTTCTATACAGGATAGTTCTGCGCTTATCTCTTCCTGATTCAGACCATTTTTAGGAAGCAAGTTCCACTTTCCGTCATCACCCCACCTGAAGCCCATAGAACCGTTGGGGCAGACAAAAGATTTGGATTTTTCATCGTAAACAACAGTCTTCCACTCGGGATTATTGTCCTGCTTCATATTCTCCTTGAAGTCGGAAGCCCTGAGTGTACGATCAGAAACATATCCACCGTCTACTTTTCTGAGCATTACCTGAATAGGAAAGTCAGTATACTTCTGAGCGTATTCATGGAAGTAAGGGTCCTGCTTGTCAAGGAAGAACTCCTTTAATGCAACATGTCCCATAGCGAGAAACGCAGCCGCGTCAGTACCCTGCTTTACAGGCATCCAGAGGTCGGCAAATTTGACATATTCTGCATAGTCAGGCGCCATGGATACGATTTTTGTTCCGTTATACCTCGACTCCACGGCAAAATGGGCATCGGGCGTACGGGTCATGGGGAGGTTTGCCCCACATACGATGATGTATTTGGAGTTGTACCAGTCAGCTGCCTCAGGAACGTCTGTCTGCTCACCCCATGTCTGAGGAGATGCAGGAGGAAGGTCGCAATACCAGTCATAGAAAGAGAGGCAGGGCCCGCCGATGAGCGATAGATAACGTGAACCTGCCGCATAGCTGAGCATAGACATGGCAGGAATGGGTGAGAAGCCGATAACCCTGTCAGGACCGTGTTCTTTGACGGTATATACGTTAGCTGCAGCGATGATGTCGTTGACTTCATCCCAGCTGGAACGAACAAAACCACCAAGGCCCCTTACTGCGGTATAACGCTTTCTCTTTTCAGGATCCTGCTGAATAGCGGCCCATGCTTCTACAGGATCTTTCCCTGACGCACGTTCTTGGCGGTAAAGCTCTACCAGACGCCCCCTGATGAGAGGATACTTGATCCTGTGAGGGCTATAGAGATACCATGAAAAGCTTGCACCACGCTGACATCCCCTGGGCTCATGGTTCGGCATATCCGTCCTGGTCCTAGGATAATCAGTCTGCTGCATCTCGAATGCAACAAGTCCACTCTTTACATGAATCTTCCAGCTGCAACCACCGGTACAGTTAACGCCATGCGTAGAACGCACAACCTTATCGAACCTCCAGCGATTACGGTAGGAATCTTCCCACTTCCTGTCCTCCTTGGTCACAACACCGTGACCATCGGAGAAGGTGTCTACCACCTTGTCAAAGAATTTAAGCCGATCCAAAAAATGACTCATAAAAATTTCTCCTTACTTGTTTTTTAATACTGCCTGATAATAAAACATGGAAGGTGTCTATTTCAGACACCTTCCATGGTGATAAACTAGGTATTAATTATTCTTAAGGATTCTTGATATCCGCCTTTGGCCCCAGATAGAACCACCAGTTGAGCACAAGACAGATGGCATAGAATATGGCAAAACCATAGAGCGCATACTCCGGGGTAGCCGCCTTGATCTGCTCACCGAAGACCTTAGGCATAATAAACGCGCCGTAGGCAGCAACAGCAGAGGTCCATCCAAGAACCGGGCCGGCCTGCTCCTCGTCGAAGACCATGGCAATAGTCCTGAATGTAGAACCGTTACCCACACCGGTAGCGGTAAAGAGTATGAGGAAGATTATAAAGAAAGGCAGAAAGAACTCCTGCGGTGTTTCCGACTTGTACGCGGCCGACATGAAGTAGGAGACGCCGAGAGCGGAGATAATCATAACGATGGATACAAGTTGAGTAACAAATGCACCGCCCATCCTGTCAGATATCCAGCCACCAACGGGACGGATAAGTGCGCCGATGAAGGGTCCCATCCATGCGTATGAAAGGGCGCTTGGTCCATCAGGGTTCGCCTGGTTGTGAGTCATAACCCCCTCTACAAGTACGTGCTTGAAGCCGAAAATTACCTTGATGCAGAGAGGGAATGACGCAGCGTAACCGATGAAAGAACCGAATGTCATCGTATATATGATGGTCATTACCCAGGTATGCTTGTTACTAAAGATCTTGAACTGCCTTGCAAGGTTAGGCTTGATGGAGCCAGGGATAAGCTTCATCACAAAGACAGTCAGTGCGATAACTAAAGGAACGACGACCCACTTGCTTACCTTGTACTTAAGAAGCAGGGTAAGGCCGAATATAGAAGTGGCAAATCCGATAAGCAAGAGGCCTATGATCTTAACAAAGGCGCCCGCAGTTGAGCCGATGTCGGGAGATACGGCCTCTGTCCTGATGTTGTTCATGCCGAACCAGCCGGCAAATGCCAGAGGCACGAGAAAAAGAAGCCATACGAAGCCTCCGTTCTGGAGCCATGTCTCGGAACCTGCAGGGATCTTACCGATAAGCGTTCCGCTCGTCTTGACAAGTGTAAGGGAATCTCCTGTAAGGCCGAACGCTCCCACAGTCATTGCAAGAGGGATCAGCACCTGCATTGTCGTAACACCAAAATTTCCCAGACCGGCGTTGAGACCGAGGGACATGCCTTGAACCTTCTTGGGGAAGAAGAAACTGATGTTACTCATGGAAGAGGCGAAGTTACCGCCACCGAAACCTGAGAGAAGCGCCATGATCTGGAATTTCCATAGCGGCGTATTCGGGTCCTGCATGAGCATCCCTGCACCCAATGCAGGGATCATCAAAAGTGCGGTCGTAAGGAATATTACGTTCCTGCCTCCGGCTATCCTGATCATAAAGGAGCTAGGTATCCTTAAGGTTGCACCTGTTAGACCGGCTATCGCCCCGAGTGTAAAGAGCTGTGATTTTTCAAATGCGAATCCCAGGTTTATCATCTGAACCGCCAGAATGCCCCACATGAGCCATACTGCGAAACCGCAAAGCAGGCTGGGTATGGAAATCCATAGGTTCCTGTTTGCAATCTTCTTTCCTGTTGAGTTCCAGAACTCTTCGTCTTCTACTCTCCAATCATGTAAATCAGACATATTTTACCTTCCTTTTTATTTAATTTAAGAACAAAATTAAGAACAAAATTTCTGCTTTTTTAAAGCTGCAACAATACTAGCTTCTCTACCAGAGGTCAATTCTCCATTGTGAGTAATCTTGGAATTATTAATAAATAGTCACAATAGATCTAAAGAACTATGCTCGGCAGGCCTGCATAGGTCAAATGGCTAGCCGTCTCTCTACTACCGATCCCATATAGGCTGAGCTTATAAAAAAGCCCCGCCCCCGCTTTCGCGAAGACGGAGCGAGGACGTTTATTAGTGCCCGCCTTCCGCCATATGTTCCTTATCGACGGATGAGAGGTGATACTCTTCTGCAAATGCTCCCTCAGGCTCCTTGAGAAAGAGCGCACAGAAAGAAAAGCTGAAGAATGCGCCGGCGCCTATAATGAAAAAGAATGTGTTGTTATCCACCAGAGTCAAGACGGTCAGATAGAAAACGGCGCCCACATTGCCATAGGCCCCGGCCATCCCCGAAATCTGGCCCGTAATACGTCTCTTAACGGTAGGAATAACGGCAAAGGTGGCCCCTTCAGCGCCCTGAACAAACATGGAGCAGGCGATGGTCAGAACTACCGCCAGAACGAGCGGCCAGCTTTCATTAATAAAACCCATTCCCGTAAATCCAAGGCTTATGCCAAGCATATATATGGACATAATCAGCTTACGAGAGTTCATCTTGTCGGAGAGAATACCCCCAAGCGGTCTTGCCACCAGGTTAACAAAGGCGAAAGATGACGCTATGAGACCCGCCTTTGTAGGCGTCAGGGTAAAGGTAGACTCAAAGAAGGCGGGGAGCATGGAGACAACGGCAAGCTCGGCCCCGAAGTTACAGAAATATGTAGTGTTCAAAGCCGCCACCTGGTTCCAGTTATACCTATCATCCTCAGGCACACCTTTCTTCAGAATTGGGAGATTTACAAGGAGTATCTGTGCGACCTGGTAGATGACAATCGCCGCCACAACGCAGTGAGCAGCGATAAGGCCGCCACCAGACAGGAAGCCAAGTTTGCCCAGCTTCCAAACCAGGACAGAGAGGATGCCGAAGAGAGGAATGGTAAACAGTATATACTTAAACATATCGAAGTAGCTGCTCACCTCCATGGCGGCAATCTTCTTCGGCTTATGCATCATCTTGCCGCTAGGGCCGTCCTGAATGGCAAACCAGTAAAACACACCGTAAACGGCCATTATTACGCCGGTAGTTGCCATGGCATAGCGCCAGCCGTTAGGGCCGCCGTAGACATTGAAGGCGATTGTAGGGATGGTCATTGCTGCAGCGGCAGAACCGAAGTTACCCCAGCCTGCATAGAAACCTTCAGCAAAACCGATATCTTTCGGTTTAAACCAGAGAGCTGTCATATGGATACCGACGACAAAGCCAGCGCCGACCACACTAAGCAGGAGACGGGAAATAAGCAGCTGAACTGTAGAGTTACCAAAAGCGAAGGTGAAGGTCGGAATGGACATTACAACCATCAAAATAGAAAAAACCCTTCTCGGCCCGTATTTATCCAGCAACATTCCGACCAGGATACGGCCGGGTATGGTCAACGCCACATTACATATTGCAAAAAGCTTGAGGTGTTTCTTTGTCAGAAAGTCCAGCTCCTTTAGCATTGTTGTTGCCAGAGGCGCCATGTTAAACCACACATAAAAAGTTATAAAAAACGCTATCCACGTTAGGTGCAGCGCCCTGACTTCAGGGTCTTTAACTTGAAAAAGTTTTCCAATTGTCATTTTTCTCTCCCTTCTTCATTAAGTACATAAAATAGTTAAATATCTGGCTCTCCATCAAGAGAGGCTTAAATAACAGACCCGCTTATTCCCCATCCGGCCCCATAATAAGAAGATGGCAAGAAGCATGACGTACGAGATAGGCGCTTACGCTGCCGAGGAAAGCCTGCATAAACTTGCTCTTTGTCTGCCTTGCCACAACGACTACATCGGGCGACTTCTTTTCTATCGCCTCAACTATCATAGGCCCCGGCTTACCCTCAGCCAGCATGGCATCCACACTCAAACCCTGCGAGGTTACCCACTGAGCCGCCTTTTTCAAAAAATCTTGTTGCTCACGCTCAAGCTGCTCAAAGACCTCTTCGCTTTCCATGCTTGCATCGAGCGCTTCACCGGTAACGGTCAGAAGAATAATCTCCGGCTTCTTAGCCTTAAAATAATCTACTGCTATCTCCAGCGCCTTATGCGCCGCCTCACTACCATCATAACAAACCATAACCTTCATAAAAAACCTCCCTTCATTAAAATGTGATTAAAAAATAAAACAGATAAAACTTTATTAGCATGCTTGCATATTAGCTACCAGGATACAAGAAAGTCTATTCACCATAATATGTAATTTTCAAACTATTTAGTACTAAAAGGATATAGGTCTTAAGTAGTAGGGGGACTAGGAGAGGCTATGGAATGAGACAAAAAAAGAGCAAAAAACGTGACAGTTGCATCAAAAGAGGCGATATGCCGTCGAGATTGCTTAAAAAAGAGGGATCTTTCAGGAAGTGCCTTTAGGGGAGGAAACCAGATTATTTTCAACAGCATAGACCGCCGCCTGTACCCTGCTGCTCAGATTGAGTTTTTTCAGTATATTCTGGACATGTATCTTTACGGTACTCTCGGCAATATAGAGCCTATTGGCTATCTCCTTGTTGCTTTCACCGCGGCTGATATGCTCAAGGATTTCCTTTTCACGTTTGCTAAGAAGATCTTTCGGGGCCTCTTCGGCCTTTTTGTCGCCACGTCTGGACATGGCCCTGAACTCAGCAAAGATACGATCTGTCAGGACAGCCGAAACCGTCGCCTCACCACGGGCAACCTGATGGACGGAACTAAGCAGCTTTTCAGTCTCGACATTTTTCAGTAGATATCCCATGGCGCCGGCCTTAACCGCTTCGAAAAGGTCCTCATCATCCTCGGACACGGTGAGCATCAGGATCTTCATGTCAGGCTTGACGGCCAAAATCTTGCTGACAGCCTCGATTCCGGTCATATCAGGCATATTGAGATCCATAAGCACAACATCAGGAGAGAGCTCCAGTGCCTTTTCAATCCCTTCCGCGCCATTTCCGGCCTCACCTACAACATTGACAGATTTCTGGCGGCCTAAAAGGGCCTTCATCCCATCCCTGAAGAGGGTATGATCATCTACCAATAATACATTTATTATATCCATGGAAACATTTTCTCCTATAAAAGAACTAAAGATCAAGCATTATTAAGGCAACCTAATAATCACAATTTTGTCATTCCCGTAAAAGCGGGAATCCAGTCACATCAAATATCTGGATGCCACCCGTGG
>JAVVFD010000247.1:0-501 GCA_032250935.1 bacterium | reverse complement strand
AGCCTGTCTGCGTGGGTGTGACTGGTATGTGGATGCCGCTGCCTGGAATGGTGCGGAGGGAGGGGGCGGGCTCGCCTGAATACCCCGATCGGTGGGTTCATACCTGGGCCGCTTCACGCGCATAAATAAAAAATGGGGGGCTGGTTCTCTTGCCGGGGCGCAGCGGTTCGCTGCCGCTGCAGGAAGGTTGGAGGCAGGGGCGGGAATCGAACCCGCGGTGGAGGTTTTGCAGACCTCTGCCTTACCACTTGGCCACCCTGCCTTATTCAACCCGATGCACTCGCAAAAAGCCCGTCCATGGCCTTTCCGCGCACCCGCTCACAGGTGCGCCGATGACTTTTGCCAGGCCATCAAACCTGCCAAAAAAAGGGGGGCACAAGGCCCCCTTTCCACAAAACAGATAACGCGTCTGCATCGGTTCTCCCCCTACCATGGCTGTTTCATGCCCCGGGGCGGAAAGATCCGTGCGCGTTAAGCTGGAGCGGGTAACCGGGCTCGAAC
>JAVVFD010000246.1:0-506 GCA_032250935.1 bacterium | reverse complement strand
CTCGCAAGACCACACAGGGTACTCCGCAGGGAGGCGTTATCTCTCCTTTGCTGGCGAATCTCTATTTACACTGGTTTGACACGATGTTTCATCGTGAAGGCGGTCCGTACCACTGGGCCAAAGCCCGACTGGTTCGTTATGCCGATGACTTTGTGATTCTCGCTTACTTCCAGGGTCAACGCATAGAGCAATGGGTCACAGCGACTGTCGAGGACTGGCTTGGTCTAGAAGTCAACCGTGCCAAAACCACCGTGGTGCATTTGAAGCAGTCCGAAAGCCTGGATTTTCTAGGTTTCACATTCCGTTACGACAAGGATCTCAGGGGCCGTGGTTGGCAGTATCTCAACTTAGGTCCGTCCAAGAATGCCTTGAAGAAAGCTCGGGACGTGATTCATGAGAAAACTGGACCGAAGCGTTGCTTCATGCCCACACCGGACCTCGTAAAGGACCTGAATCTCTACTTGAAGGGTTGGGGTCAATACTATCGCTTTGGCTATCCCCGTCAG
>JAVVFD010000245.1:0-509 GCA_032250935.1 bacterium | reverse complement strand
CGATGAGATTGCCGTTTTCAAAGGGCACAAGTACCTGACCCTGGTTTATCAGCTCGACGCCGGGATGAGACGACTTCTCTGGTGCGGCCCAGAGAGGAAAGCCAAAACTTTGCTAGGCTTCTTCCGGGAGTTCGGTAAAGAGCGCAGTGCCAAGCTCCGGTTCGTCTGTAGCGACATGTGGTCACCGTACCTCAAGGTCATTGCGAAGAAAGCTCCGCAGGCCCTGAACATTCTCGATCGCTTCCACATCATGCGGAAGTTCAACGAGGCGATTGACGAGATCCGTCGCGGTGAAGTCAAACTGTTCAAGGCCAACGGCCATGACAATGTTCTGGAGCGCGGTCGCTGGTTGCTGCTGAAACGACCCGAGAATCTCTCCGAGAAGCAAACGGCACGTTTGGATGTGCTGCTCAAGCTCAACCTGGCGTCAATCAAGGGCTACCTGCTTCGAGAAGACTTCCAGCGTTTCTGGGAGTACCAGCGCCCTGACTTCGCTGGCAAGTTTCTCG
>JAVVFD010000244.1:0-511 GCA_032250935.1 bacterium | reverse complement strand
TCGTTTACCGCGTCAGGGTCGACACGATCTGGGTTGTGCGGATATGGCGCAGCGAGCGGTTGTTGAAAATGCCGTGATTTTTTGAGGGGGGGCTCGGGTAGAGTAAGGAGCAGGGGTTACCTGCCCCTCCTCATCAAACCGTGCGTGCGGTTTTCCCGCACACGGCTTTCCGATGTTCTTCACTGCAAGGCATGCGCTTTCTTCCAGCCTGCTGTTGTCGGCACTTTGTACAATCCGTATTTTCCATAGAGGGCCTGATTGCCAAATCTTGCAAATCCAGCACCCCTATTCCTGACCTTATGACGTTTTCGCAGATGTGTCCGTAGCCGTTCCTCTACGTGCCCTTTTAACTGGGTCAGAACCTTGCTACAGTTTTTGAAGTGAAAGTATCCGACCCAACCCCTGACGGTGGCGTTGACTTCTTTGACTACCCACTCCAAAGGTTTTACCGTCCTCTCTCGCTTCGTGAGTGCGGTAACACGATCCTTGATCGTCTGCAAGGCTTTCTTCG
>JAVVFD010000243.1:0-515 GCA_032250935.1 bacterium | reverse complement strand
CTTGTAATCGCGCACGCCACACACCAGGTCCACTGGATTGAAATGCGTAGCCTGCTCAACGATCTGCCGCTGTTTATCGTTGTTCATATCAATTTGCGACGATTCTACAATTTGCAGCGATACTTCGCCTTGCGTATTCTCGATCCAGAACGGGCCGCCGCCCGGTTCGCCTTCGTTTTTCACCATGCCGCAGATGCGGATGGGACGGTTGAGCCGGTTGAACAGGTAGTTGCGCTTTTCCTCGTGATCCATCGCGCCGAATTCTTCGTCCAGGCTGAGCAGGAGCTGATCTCTGGCGAAGGAAGCAATGTTGGCGATATGGTCATCCGACACTTCTCCGGCCTCAAGCAGGTTCAGGTAGGTGAAGGTCTGGTCCTGCAACTTCAGCAGCAATCCGCCGATTACGCGCTTGTACAGGTAGGTGGGTTCCTTGAGCCGGTCGGGAACGATGTTGTCGATGTTTTTGATAAAGATGACCTCGCCCCTGAGGTCGTTCAGGTTTTCGATAAGCGCGC
>JAVVFD010000242.1:0-516 GCA_032250935.1 bacterium | reverse complement strand
CCCGGAATGCGGATCAGAGTACACCTACGAAGACAGAGCCCTGTATGTTTGTCCAGAGTGTGCACATGAATGGAGCATGAATGCTACCGACGAGAGCGCCGAAGAGCTGCGGGTCATTAAAGACGCCAACGGCAATGTGCTTGCGGATGGAGAAACCGTTACGGTGATCAAGGATCTCAAAGTCAAGGGGTCTTCACTGGTGGTCAAGGTCGGAACGAAAGTCAGAAATATCCGTCTGGTGGATGGCGATCATGATATCGACTGCAAAATTGACGGCATTGGCCCCATGAAATTGAAGTCGGAGTTTGTAAAGAAGGTTTGATGGCGCTTCGGCCTTTCGGTTCATATTGTAAAGGCTTGCCTGTTCTCAGCGAAGGTTCGTGTATCAAGACAACGCTGGGAGTCTCCTGAGCCGGCTGGAGTGATCTCCAATTATTATTCTCCCCGCAAATACGCCGCGGGCTTCTGCCCCAGCGCTTTCCATGTGCCGAGTAATCCCAACAACAGAGTCAAAAT
>JAVVFD010000241.1:0-521 GCA_032250935.1 bacterium | reverse complement strand
ACAACGATGTTGCCCTCAACACCAGCGTTGTTCGCGATGATCTTGAGAGGTTCTTCAAGGGCCTTTTTCACGATCCGGACGCCGACCTGCTCGTCTCCTTCCAGATCTATCTTATCCAAACCGGGAAGCGTCCGGAGATAAGCGACGCCTCCACCGGGGACTATCCCTTCTTCAACGGCCGCGCGGGTTGCATTGAGGGCATCCTCGACACGGGCCTTCTTCTCTTTCATCTCCGTCTCGGTTGCGGCGCCGATCTTGATTATCGCCACACCGCCAACCAGCTTAGCCAGCCTCTCCTGGAGTTTCTCGCGGTCGTAATCGGAGGTTGTCTCCTCGACCTGGGCGCGAAGCTGCTTTACGCGACCGTCGATGGAGGCTCGAGATCCGGCCCCGTCGATGATCGTTGTGTTGTCTTTATCGATAATGATCCGTTTGGCGCGGCCGAGGTCTTCAATCTTCGTGTTCTCCAGCTTGTATCCCGTCTCTTCGGAAATCATCTTACCGCCAGTCAGGATGGCGAT
>JAVVFD010000240.1:0-525 GCA_032250935.1 bacterium | reverse complement strand
TTAACCAAGACAAAAGGCGCTTTTCCCAGCCAGGACAGTCTGCTTAAGCTATTGTATATGGAAATACAAAATGCCAGTAAAAAATGGACAATGCCAATCCAGAACTGGTCTCTGACAATCTCTCAGCTGGCTATATTTTTTGAAGGAAGGCTGGATAAAGAGTTAATGCTTTGATATGATGAAGCACCCCGAAAACAATGACACAGAATATTGAACACTACCCAAAAGGAAATTGCCGATCATTTGAAACTTCATTACTAAACAATCAGTTGACTTATTAATGAAAATTAAAACCGCAAGATTAAAGACTTGACCCCTTGTTTTCAAGACTTGACCCCTTGTTTTCTTCTATATATCATCGGAGGAGATTCGGGAACTTCGCCGGATCCTGCGATATCGGAACCTCATGGTGAGCGAAGCGGTGAAGATGAAGAACAAGATGAGCGGGCTTCTCATGGAGGTGGGCGCAACATACAACAAGAAAAGGCTGCACGGGAGCAGACACATAACGCTGCATTTGTAAAC
>JAVVFD010000023.1:0-24267 GCA_032250935.1 bacterium | reverse complement strand
GTAACGATGCTGGACGAACTGTACAAATTCAGAAATTTTAACTTTAGGAACCGCCTTGGTACGTGAACCGTATGCCGGGTGGTGTGAGAGGACTGAGGGGGCGACCCCTCATCCTACTCGATTGCGCTCTTTATAGAGTTCGACAAAAGATTTCTATCTGGTTCTGAGTTTGTATGGGTGTAATGCCGCGTCTATCTGTATGAAAACAACTAAAGTGAAAGGGGATGGTTTTTTTAGGTTTTTTGGGCAGGCGGGCTGCAGATGTCTGGAATAGCTTAGATCCTAATGAGATCTCCCCACTAGAGCTCTTTCTGCAGCGGATATAAGCTCCGCGGGTTGAAACGGTTTCTGGAAATAATCGTCAGCTCCAATAGACAGGAGCTGTTCTTTATTTGTCGTAGAAAGGGCCGAGACGACTATGAGGGGGATGCGTTTTAACTCAGGATCTTTTTTAACGGCTTTGCATAGCTCAAATCCGTCCATTTCAGGCATCATAAGGTCTGTGATTATTATGTCAGGCGCGGATTCCTTGATCTGCTCCATCGCTTTTGCGCCGTTTGTTGCCGTTGTTACCTTTATCCCTCTTGACATGAAAAGAAAGGAGAGCATGTTTGCAAGGGCCTTGCTGTCTTCAACGATGAGGGCTGTCTTTTTATCTGGCTTCATGGTTAATTCTTTAGCGGTGGAGTTATGGTCAAAATATATAGATGGATTATTACCCTAAGAGGCTTTTGTGTCAATAATAAAAGCTGGCCTGAATCTGTTCATCAATGCTTTGACGTCTGTTAAAGCTGATTTTGTTGACTTTAAGGGGTTTTTTTTGATAACATAACTTCCTTCATAAGGGGCGGCATTTATTTGGATTCTGCCTGCTATTATTAGAGGAGGTTCTCTCCTGATTTGTGCGAGGGTGGCGGAATTGGTAGACGCACCAGACTTAGGATCTGGCGGGGCAACCTGTGGGGGTTCAAGTCCCCCCTCTCGCACCATTTATATCCCAAAGAATAATTTTAAAGAAAATATATATTGAGGTAATGTATGAAGTTTGATGTGGAAGATGTAAGCAGCGTAAAGAAAAAAATAAGCATAGTCATGCCTAGTGAAAAGGTTGGCAGCAAGATTGACCAAGCCTACAGGCAGCTTGGAAGGACTGTGAAGATTAACGGATTTAGGCCGGGTAAGGCGCCCCGCAGAATGCTGGAGAAAGAATATGGCGACAGGGTGCTTGATGATGTCCTGGACGGCATACTGAAAGAGAGCTATCCTGAAGTTATTCAAAAGAGCGAGATTGCGCCCGTTGCATATCCTGAATTTGGTGGCGAGCAGATAAAGGCTGGTGAGGACTTTGCTTTTACTCTCCTTGTCGATGTGAAGCCTGAAATTGACCCGAAGGGTTATGATGGGGTGTCAATTAAGGAAAAAAAGGTGGATGTGACCGATAAGGATGTTATTGCAGAGCTTGAGAAAGTGCAGAGAAGTTTTGCTACACTTGTCGATGTTGACGGTCGTTCAATCGAAAAGGGGGACCTTGTCACCTTCGATTTTGAGGGCTTTGTAGACGGGGAGCCGCTTGCAAATGCAAAGGCCGAGGACTCTAAGCTTGAAATTGGTTCCGGCCAGTTTATACCCGGCTTTGAAGATGGCATGATCGGGATGTCAAAGGACGAAAAGGGCGAAGTGAAGGCGAACTTTCCCGACGATTATCATGCAAAGGAAATAGCGGGCAAGGAGGCTGTATTTAAGGTCTTTATTAAGGAAATAAAGACCCCTAAGCTGCCGGAGCTGGATGATGAATTTGCCAAGAGTGTTGGCGATTATGCAACCATTGAAGATCTCAAGAAAAGAACGAAGGAAGATCTTGAAAACGCGGCAAGAGAAAATTTAAAAAGAGAAATGCAGCAGGAAATTGTTGATATCCTTTTAAAAGAGAACAGCTTTGATGTGCCCGAATCAATGGTCGATGCGCAGGCGCGTCACAAGGCTGAGGAGACAAAGAGACAGATGGCCGGCTACGGGATGCCTGAAGATGTCATAGCAAAGCAGCTTGAGACTATGAGGGATGATATATTTAAGAATGCCAGAAAACAGGTTCAGACCGCTTTAATACTCGAGGCTATAGCGGCAAAAGAGAAGCTTGAGGTTAAAGATGAAGATATTGATAAATACTTTTCCGATATGGCCGATAAGAGCGGAAGGCCGTTAAGTGAGATAAAGGAATATTTCAGAGATAAGAAGGAATATCTAAAGGAGACCCTTATGGATAATAAGGTTATCGATCTTCTCATGTCTAAAGCAAAGATCAGCTAAGGAGAATAAATTATGAATTTAGTTCCAATGGTTGTCGACCAGACCAGCCGGGGGGAAAGGGCCTATGATATATATTCAAGGCTTTTAAAGGACAGGATAATATTTATAGGAACGCAGATAGACGATAATGTCGCCAGTCTGGTAGTGGCGCAGCTCCTTTTTCTTGAGTCGGAAGATCCTGAAAAGGATATATACCTGTATATAAATTCTCCCGGCGGAGTAGTTACGGCGGGTCTTGCCATTTATGATACGATGCAGTATGTGAGGCCAAAGATTGCAACTGTCTGCATAGGTCAGGCGGCCTCTATGGGCGCTCTTCTGCTGGCTTCGGGAGAGCCCGGGAAGAGGTATTCTCTGCCCAACTCGAGGATACTCATTCATCAGCCTTTAGGCGGCGCTCAAGGGCAGGCTACGGATATAGATATCCAGGCGAAAGAGATTCTAAGGATGAGAGAGATGCTAAACGGCATCCTGGTGCATCATACGGGCCAGAAGATGGAAAGAATCGTGGCCGATACGGACAGGGACTTTTTTATGTCGGGAGCGCAGGCCAGGGATTATGGTATAGTTGATTCTGTCATAGAGAAAAATGAGCAGATTATCCCTCCAAAATAAACTTTAATATATATTCAAGTCTGACGCTAAATCCCGGCTGATTACATTGAATAAAGGATTTGTGCCAAGGAGAATATCATGACATCATCAAATCTCGTTTGCTCTTTTTGCGGTAAAAAACAAGAAGAGGTGAAAAAGCTGATCGCCGGCCCTACTGTTTACATATGCGATGAGTGCATTGAGCTATGTAATGACATAATGCTTGAGGAGCTTGATCAGGAGGACAAGGGCGAGGATATATCCTCTGTGCCTAAGCCTAAGGAGCTCTATGAAGAGTTGCAGGGCTATGTGGTGGGACAGGATAGGGCGAAGAAGGTGCTTTCTGTGGCCGTCTATAATCATTACAAGAGAGTGAGCGCCCATGTCGATATGGGAGACGTGGAGATACAGAAAAGCAATGTGCTTCTTCTTGGGCCTACCGGTTCCGGTAAGACCCTTCTTGCAAAGACGCTTGCCAATATACTGAATGTCCCTTTCACGATGGCCGATGCCACTACATTGACGGAGGCGGGTTATGTCGGTGAGGACGTTGAAAATATAATACTCAGCCTGCTCCAGGCCGCCGACTATGATGTAGAGAAGGCATCAAGGGGAATCGTTTATATTGACGAGATTGACAAGATATCCAAGAAATCCGATAACCCTTCCATAACAAGAGATGTATCAGGTGAGGGGGTGCAGCAGGCCCTCTTGAAGCTTATAGAGGGAACTGTTGCCAGCGTTCCGCCTAAGGGTGGAAGGAAGCACCCGCAGCAGGAATTCCTGCAGGTTGATACAAGTAATATCCTTTTTATTTGCGGCGGAGCATTCCTTGGTATAGAGGATCTTGTGAGGCGCAGATCCGGTGAAAAAGGTATAGGTTTTGGCGCTGAGATGGAAAAAAAGGATGGCAAGAGCATCGGTCAGCTTCTTTCCGAGGTGTTGCCCGAGGACCTCTTGAAGTTTGGCCTTATTCCTGAATTTGTAGGTCGTCTTCCCGTTATAGCCACCCTTAATGAACTGAGCGAAGAAGCCCTCGTTGATATTCTGGTTAAGCCTAAAAATGCGATTATTAAGCAATATGCCAAGCTCTTTGAGCTGGAGGACGTTATTCTTAAATTTACCGACGGAGCGCTTTCGGCCATCGCAAAAGAAGCTATGAAGCGTAAAACTGGAGCCAGGGGATTAAGGGCAATCCTTGAGAACGTTATGCTTGATCTTATGTACGATGTTCCTTCGCAGGATAATATCTCAGAGGTGGTTATAAATGAAGATGTTATTCTCGGGGAGGGCAAGCCGATAATGGTATACAGTAAGCAGCCCGACAAGGTCCAGGTTGATAATGTCCAGGTTGAAAAGGTCCAGGCCAAAGGGTAAGGAATGCACTTTGCCGGAGATGATGATATGACATGTAGCACGGTACCACTTCTTCCGTTAAGGGATATAGTGGTTTTTCCGCATATGGTAGTGCCTCTTTTTGTCGGACGCGAGATGTCCATTAACGCTCTGGAAAAGGCGATGGATGACGGGACCGATATAATGCTCGTCACTCAAAGAGACGCCAAGGTGAATGAACCGGAAAGGGACGACCTGTATGATGTCGGTACTTTAGGGAGTGTTATTCAGCTTCTAAGGCTTCCTGACGGTACGGTCAAGGTTCTTGTCGAAGGCAGGGAGCGCGCCTTAATAAAAGAGTTAACTTCTGAGGATTGTTTTCTGGTTTCTGTGGAGGCCGTTGAAGAGGACCAGGATGACGATTCGGATATTTCTTCTTTTCTTCAAATAGTTGTTTCCGATTTCGAGGCATATGTAAAGTTAAGCAAGAAGATGCTCCCTGAGATGCTTTCCTCCGTGTCGGCAATCAATGAACCGTCAAAGCTTGCCGATACCATCCTCTCTCATCTTAATCTTACTTTACATGAAAAGCAGCAATTGCTGGAAATCTTTGCGCCTATTCAAAGGTTGGAAAGGGTGCATGCATTTCTTCTGGCTGAGAAAGAGGGGCTTCATGTGGACCAGAAGATCAAAGGCCGGGTCAAAAAGCAGATGGAGCAGACCCAGAAGGAGTATTATCTCAACGAGAAGATGAAGGCCATCCAGAAAGAGCTTGGCGAAAAGGATGAGTTCAAGGGTGAAATTGATGAGCTTGAAGAGCAGGTAAAAAAGAAGGCGATGTCTAAAGAGGCCCGTGATAAGGCTGTTAAAGAAATCAAGAAGCTTAAGATGATGTCTCCCATGTCCGCTGAGGCGGCCGTTGTGAGAAATTATATTGACTGGATAGTTTCTCTTCCCTGGAATCAGATGACCAAGGAAAAGGTGGAACTTGAAGATGCCGAGAGGATTCTTAATGAGGATCACTACGCTCTCGATATGGTGAAGGAGAGGGTGCTTGAGTTCCTTGCAGTGAGGAAGCTGGCCTCAGCTGCAAAGAGCCCCATACTCTGTCTTGTCGGCCCTCCTGGTGTGGGTAAGACTTCGCTTGCAAGGTCGATAGCAAGGGCTACGGGAAGAAAATTTGTTAAACAATCTCTTGGCGGAGTAAGAGATGAAGCTGAAATAAGGGGTCATAGAAGGACATATATAGGCGCCATGCCAGGCAAAATAGTGCAATCATTAAAGAAGGCCGGATCGGGCAACCCCGTTTTTCTTCTTGATGAAATTGATAAGATGGGAACCGATTTAAGGGGAGATCCGTCTTCCGCCCTTTTGGAAGTACTCGACCCCGAACAAAACCAGGCTTTTAACGATCATTTTCTTGATCTTGATTATGATCTGTCGAATGTAATGTTTTTTGCGACGGCAAATAACCAGTTTAATATTCCGGGTCCCTTAAGAGACCGCCTTGAAATTATCAGGCTGTCAGGTTATACCGAATTGGAAAAGCTGAAGATTGCTGTCGATTATCTTATTCCCAAACAGATTGCGCAACATGGATTGAATGAGGAAAGTATCGCCTTTACAGAAGGGGCTATAACAAAGGTCATACGGAACTACACAAAGGAGGCCGGCGTCAGGAGCCTTGAGCGGGAGATCGCTTCTATATGCAGAAAGATTGCCAGGCGAGTGGTCAAAAGCGGAGACGGACTCAAGATGAAGGTCACGGCTGGAGGCGTGACAGGATATCTTGGCGTTGAGAAATTCAGCTATGCAAGCTTGGAAGATGAAGATTATCTGGGTCTTGCAAACGGACTTGCATGGACTGAGACGGGCGGAGAGATGCTCATAACCGAGGTTACTGTAGTTCCCGGCAAGGGCAGTCTCCTGATAACCGGTAAGCTGGGTGATGTCATGAAGGAGTCGGCTCAGGCGGCAATGAGCTATGTCAGATCAAGGGGCGATGAATTCGGTCTGGAAAAAGATTTTTATCAGAATCTGGATTTACATATACATGTGCCAGAAGGGGCCATACCCAAGGATGGCCCTTCTGCCGGTATAACCATGGCTACAGCCATCATATCTGCACTTACCAGGCGGAAGGTGAGGGGCTCTCTTGCCATGACGGGAGAGATAACTTTAAGAGGCAGGGTGCTCCCTATAGGCGGCCTGAAAGAGAAGCTCCTTGCGGCGCACAGGAGTGGAATAAAGAAGGTTTTGATACCGATGGAAAACAAGAAGGATCTTAAGGAAGTTCCTGAACGGATACTTAGACTCCTTGAGATAATCCCCGTGTCGCATATGGATGAGGTCGTCAGAGAAGCTATTGATAATGAAAAGCCGATAGCAGTCGGGGATAAAGCCTCTTTTCTTCAAAAAAATGAAACGGTTGTAACTCACTAGCTGCATGTATAAAAACCAGTTTACATTTTTTATTTTTGTTATTAATTTTTGCTTGACACCAGGGCTTTGAAACTGCTAGATTTAGGTCCGATTTGAGAATAAATATGTGTTTAAATTTTTTAATCTAAATGTATTAAATCAGGAGGTGTGTTGTGACTAAAGGAGAATTGGTAGCTCAGATAGCGGCAGATGCGGATATATCAAAGGCGGCAGCGGAAAAAGCTTTAAAGGCTTTTGTTGATGGTATAACCGGCGCTCTTAAGAAGGGTGACAAGGTAAGCCTGGTTGGCTTCGGTACTTTTGATACATCGAAAAGGGCTGCAAGAAAGGGTAGAAATCCCCAGACAGGTGCAGAAATTCAGATAAAAGCATCTACTGTTCCAAGGTTTAAGGCTGGAAAGTCTCTTAAAGACGCAGTAAACTAGAATTCCCAATAATTGATATACTGTAGGGCGAATAGCTCAGTTGGGAGAGCATCGGCCTTACAAGCCGAGGGTCACAGGTTCGAACCCTGTTTCGCCCACCATATATATATAGCTTCTGGGGCCGTAGTTAAGTTGGTTATAACGCCGGCCTGTCACGCCGGAGGGCGCGGGTTCGAGTCCCGTCGGCCCCGCCAGAAATCAAAAGCCCCCCTTTACAGGGGGGCTTTTTTTCGTTCTTCATTTAACGATAAGCGTGCGTTTCGAAAAAACTTGACATGAAAGAGATAATTTAGTAGCGTTCTCTGTAATATTAAATGCCTTCAATGTCCAGAAAAATAGGCCGCAAAGGTAGATATGTCGCGCAAAGGTAGATATGTCGGAAGATAAAGATTTAATTTTAATCTTTTCCATAAGTGGCTGTAAATATGCGATTGGGCTAAGGGATCTAATTGAAGTAAAGGAAAGTTCAGCTCTTTTGTCAAAGGGCGATGATGAAGGTAGTTTAGGCCGGATCGCTTTTCGAGGGGACAGTATCCCCTTGCTGGACATAAAAAAAAGATTGGGGCTCCCCTCGGATGTGGTGCACGATGCCGGGTCTGTCGTTGTTCGGGTAGGTGAGGCTGTTTTTGCCTTCCCAGTCGATATGGTGGAGGGAGTCATGGAGGTTTATGGCAAACAGATGCCCTTTCCTGATGTAATGCTGGAGGAAAAAGGCGTCTTTCCCTTTATCTATATGAGAGAAGGCAAGTTTGTCTTCTCTTTAAATCTTGCCGCCCTTTTTGATTCAGATTATATTGCTCACCTGAATGTCCATAAGAAGGAAGGCGAGTAATGAAAGAAGCTCTTGAAGGGAAGCAGTATCTGATCTTTAAGGTTTCAGGCAGGCTTTTTGCGGTGTCTATAGGCAATATCGAGAGGATTATCCCGGTAGATTTTGTATATAAAGTGCCTCTTTCCAAGCCTTACTTTGACGGACTTGTGGGGATGGATAAAAGAGCTATTCCTGTTTTTAATGTAGGAGATGCCCTGGGGCTTAAAGCCGTGCCTGAAGTTGGTGATAGTTTCTTAGCTGTAGAGCATCTGCAAGGCGCTGATATCGGACTGCTTATACCTGAAGTTGTTGCTGTGGCAAGAATTGCTTCCAGGGAAATTCTCGATTGCGAGTCTCCCTATCCCGGAGTCGGTCAGAAGGTTTTGTGGAATGGGAATGAAGTGAACATACTCTTAGCTGAGCAGCTTGTATTTGGCCTTGAGTGTGATTAGTGTTTTCTTTAAGAATGTATGTATATCGAAAAAATATTCGATTTTATTCGGAGGTCCTGAATGACAAAAAAAATTCTCCTTGCAGATGACAGCATTACGATACAAAAAGTCATAGGTATTACCTTTGCTAACGAGGATTATGAGCTGACCGTAGTTGATAACGGTGTCGATGCCGTTGCTAAGGCAGGTGAGATAAGTCCAGACCTTGTGCTGGCCGACGTGATTATGCCTGAAAAGGATGGTTACGAAGTGTGCAAAGAGATAAAGGCTATCCCTGCATTAGCCGGAGTGCCGGTGATTTTGCTTACCGGTACTTTCGAGCCTTTTGACGAGGCCAGGAGCCTTGAGGTTGGCGCAGATGATTTTATTACTAAACCCTTTGAGTCTCAGACCCTGATTGATAAGGTTAAGGAACAACTCGCCAAGATTTCAGTTGCTCCGGCTGCAGCTACCCCTCCAGCACCGACTCCTGCAGTTCCTGGTGCCGCAGCTCCTGCAATTAAAACTGCTACCGCAGCCGCAGCGCCTGCCGCTCCGGCGGCAGATGATGAAATTGTTTTTGATCTTGGTGAAGATGAGGTCGTTGCCGCACCTGCTGCCGAGACTCCTGAAGAAGACATGTGGGCAGAAGATGACTTTGGTGATGAATCACCTGCTTCTTTTGACGAAGTCGAGGAGACGGCTGCCGTGGAAGAGACTCCTTCTGATGAGGATATTTGGGGCGATATGGATCTTGGCGATGAGACAGAAGTTGAATCTGACCTTGAGCTTGATACTGTTACTGAAGATAGCGCCTCAACTGCAGTTGAGGAATTTGATGAATTCGAATTTGAGGATGAGATCCCCGGTGTTGAGGATTTCATGAAGGAACCTGATGCAGCTGCACCACAAGTTCCAGTTGAGGAAGAGAGTATTGAGTTTGAAGATGAACTGATTGAAACGCCGCCTGTTGAGGCTGCTTCATTTGATACAGAGCCTGCCATAGAGACTTCCTTGCCTGTGTCTCCCCCTGAACCAACTCCTGCGCCTCCATTTGAGCCGGAAGTTGTTTCTATGGCCAGCCCGACGCCTCCTCATGAACCTGCATTAGCTGCCCGGCCTGACGCTTCTCAAGGCCTATCGGAAGACCAACTTCGCAATCTTCTTACTCAGGCCTCAAGAGAGATGATTGAAAAAGTTATTTGGGAGGTAGTGCCGGAGCTTGCCGAAACGCTGATTAAGGAAGAGATAAAGAAATTAAAGGCATCTGGCGACTGATTAGAGCCTTAGTCAATATTATTAAATAAAGCGATGTAAGGGAGATTATCCTTGAATAATCTCCCTTTTTCAATTTTAAAGAGTTATCGTTTTTTGGAGAAAGATCTAATGCTTAAGAAAGAACTTGCAAAGTCATATGCGCCGGAAGAGATAGAAGAAAGATGGTATAAAGAATGGATAGAAAGCGGCGCCTTTAGAGCGGATGAAAACAGCGACAAACCTCCCTATTCCATAGTCATCCCGCCGCCGAACGTTACGGGCTCTCTTCACATGGGCCATGCACTCAATAACACACTTCAGGACATAATGGCCAGGTACAAAAGGATGCAGGGTTATAATGTCCTTTGGGTTCCTGGTACGGACCATGCGGGCATTGCTACACAAAACGTAGTTGAAAAACAGCTCGCCGAAAATAAAACAGCGCGGGAAGAGCTTGGGAGAGAGCTCTTTGTAAAGCGCGTGTGGGAATGGAAGGAAGAGTCTGGCGGCGTTATTGTAAATCAGCTCAAGAAGCTTGGCGCATCCTGCGACTGGAGCAGGGAGCGCTTCACTATGGATGAAGGCCTCTCAAAAGCGGTAAGGCAGGTCTTTGTTAAGCTTTATGATGACGGGCTTATTTATAAGGGAGACTATATTATAAATTGGTGCCCCAGATGCAAGACCGCCCTTTCCGATCTTGAGGTTGAACATCAGGACGAGAAAGGACATCTTTATCATATAAAGTACCCCTTCGCAGATGGTAGTGGTGAGCTTACAGTTGCAACTACACGGCCTGAAACACTGCTCGGAGATACTGCCGTTGCCGTCAATCCGGAAGATGAAAGGTTTGCAAAAGCGATAGGCAAAGAGGTGCTGCTACCGCTAAGCGGCAGAAAGATACCGGTAATTGCAGATGCTCACGTTGACATAAAGTTTGGAACGGGATCTTTAAAGATAACTCCGGCCCATGACTTTAACGACTTTGAGATAGGCCAAAGGCATAAGCTTGAAGTTCTTTCCGTTATGGATAAGGATGGAAGGCTGAATGAAAATGGCGGCGATTATGCAGGTATGGATCGTTATGAATGCCGGAAGAGGATAGTAGCAGATCTGACCGAAGGCGGGTTTCTGGTAAAGATTGAGGATCATGATCACTCCGTTGGACATTGTTATAGATGCTCTACCTCCATTGAGCCGATGATATCCAAGCAGTGGTTTGTAAGGGTGAAATCCCTTGCCGGGCCGGCTATGGAGGCGGTTAGGAGCGGAAAGACTAAAATCATTCCTTCCCAGTGGGAAAAGACCTACTTTGAATGGATGGAAAATATTAAAGATTGGTGCATCTCTAGGCAGATCTGGTGGGGACACCAGATACCTGCGTGGTATTGTGATTGCGGAGAGCTTATCGTAGCAATAGACGAACCTGGCGCTTGCAGATCCTGTGGCTCTTCAGATCTAAGCCGCGATGAAGACGTGCTTGATACCTGGTTTTCATCCGCCCTGTGGCCATTTTCGACTATGGGCTGGCCCGATGAAACGAAGGAACTGGAAAAGTTTTATCCCACATCGCTGCTTGTTACAGGTTTTGATATACTCTTTTTCTGGGTAGCAAGAATGATGATGATGGGCCTTAAATTTATGGGTGAGGTTCCTTTCAGGGAGGTATATATCCATGCCCTTGTCAGGGATTCTCAAGGTCAAAAGATGAGCAAATCCAGAGGGAACGTGATTGATCCTCTGGTTATAATAGATGAATACGGCACAGACGCGTTCAGATTTACCTTGGCGGCTTTTGCCGCTCAAGGGCGCGATATCCGTCTCTCAGAAGACAGGATTGAGGGGTACAGGAATTTTGTAAACAAGATATGGAACGCTTCGAGATTTGCGCTTATGAATCTCGAAGGATATTCTGATGATGGCCTGCCCGTGAAGGCGGAACTTGATATTGCAGATCGCTGGATCCTGTCAAGGTTCAATTCAGTTGTGGCCGATGTCACTTCCCAGCTTGATTCTTACAGGTTTAATGATGCTGCTGCCTCTATATATCGTTTTGTTTGGCACGAATTTTGTGACTGGTATATAGAGATGATAAAGCCGGCGCTTTATGACAAGGAGGGGCCGGGAAGAAAGAAAGCCGTGCAGGCGGTTTTGACTCACCTTCTCAAAAGCACCTATCGCCTGCTTCACCCATTTATGCCTTTTGTCACGGAAGAGCTCCATGGTTATATTACGGTTGGAGCCGAAGGGATAATGAAATGCGAGTTCCCGAAGGTTGATAAAACCTTCCTGGATAAGGAAGCTGAAGGTAAGATGGAACTTCTTATGGGCGTCATCAAGGGGGTGAGGAACATCAAGGGCGAGATGGGAGTTCCTCCTTCTGCCGAGGTGGAGATGCAGATTCGAGGAGGGAGTAAGAGCGCCCTTTCAACCATCAGTGAAAATATAAGGTATATTAAGGCTCTGGCCAGACTTTCATCCTTTTCCTTTATAGATGGCGCGGCCCCTGAAGGCGCTGCCATGGCGGTAGTTGAGGATATGGAAGTTTACGTGCCTTTGAAGGGCACTGTGGACCTTGATGAGGAAGAAAGAAGGCTTAAGAAAGAGATCGCAAAGGTTGAAAAGGATATGGAACTTTTAAACAGGAAATTAAGCAATCAGGATTTTCTTGAAAGAGCTCCCGCAGACGTTGTTGAGAAAAACAGAGAAAAACTGGATGAATTTAGCTCCGCTAAATCAAAGCTGGAGGCCTCTTTGGAGAGGATCACATGTCTGAAATAAGAAAAGTTATAAAGGCGGCCCTGGCCGAAGATATCGGCGGTCACGATGCCACGGCAGATGCCCTTTTTACGGAGCTCAGGGTCGTTTCGGCATATATCAAGGCAAAGGAGGACTTTGTCCTTGCTGGGCTGGAGGTGGCACGCGAGGTTTTTGCTGAGCTAAACGAGAGCATCATCTTTAGAAGCCTGAAGAAAGACGGTGACAGGCTAAAAAAAGGCGATATTATTGCCGAGCTCACGGGGGATGCCGCCGATCTCATGAAGGGCGAAAGGACGGCCCTTAATTTTATGCAGAGGCTTTCGGGCATAGCTACATATACGGCCGAGTTTAAGGAAAAAGTGAGAGGAAGCCGGGCAAAGATAGTGGATACCAGAAAGACTACGCCCGGCCTTCGCCTGCTTGAAAAATATGCGGTAAAGGTTGGCGGGGGGCACAATCATAGAATGGGCCTTTATGACGGTGTGATGATCAAGGATAACCATATCGCTGCCTGCGGCGGCATAAGAGCGGCCCTGCAAAAAGCCAGAGAAAACGCCCCTCATACCCTGAAAATAGAGGTTGAGGTGACTGATCTTGCCGGAGTAAGGGAGGCGGTAGACTCAGGGGCTGATATAATAATGCTGGATAATATGAGTATTGAAGATATGCGCGAGGCGACAAGAGAAATCGCCGGGAGGGCGATTGTTGAGGCTTCCGGTAATGTGAATCTAGATACTGTTGCCGATATAGCTTTTACCGGTGTTGATATCATATCTGTGGGGGCTATAACCCATTCAGCCCGAGCGGTTGATATAAGCATGAAGGTGGATTTAACAAAATAGCCTGGAAATAAATTTTATACTTGTTTATAAAGTCCTTTAAAAAAGTTAACATTGGGTAGGAATAAGGCAAGTGTGTAAATAGGTTATCCATTAATCTATGTAAACTAAAGTATGGATGAGGGAGAATAATATAATTCCCTTCATGACCTCCTCAGGATCTCCACATGACCCCCATTGATAAGACCGAAGATCTTGATCAACTTCAGGAAAGACTTGGATATAGATTCAAAAGCCTGGATCTTCTTCAGGATGCTCTCACCCACAAATCTTTTCTAAATGAAAACCGCCACCTTGATGTCAGGGACAATGAAAGGATGGAGTTTCTTGGTGATGCCGTTTTGGATCTGGTGGTGACAGACCTGCTCTATAATAAATTCCCCGAAATGAAGGAGGGAGACCTCTCTAAAAAAAGGTCTTCCATCGTCAGGGAAAGCGCACTTTATGCAATCGCCACGGATCTTGGGCTTGGCTCTAATATCCTTTTGGGCAGGGGCGAGATGCAAAGCGGTGGAGATAAAAAAAGTTCTCTTCTAGCCGATACCTTTGAGGCCCTGGTCGCAGCCGTATACCTTGATGGAGGGATTGCCGCTGCGCGCAGATTTATAGATGGAATATTTACGCCTCTCATTGATGCACCCCCTAAAGTTGAGGACTATAAATCAAGGTTTCAGGAGCTGTGTCAGAAGGATAATTTGATAGCACCAACTTATAAGGTTATAAACAGCTCAGGCCCTGACCATGATAAACTGTTTGATGTAGAGCTTGAGGTCGGCGGCAAGGCCGTTGCTGTTGGACGAGGAAAGAGCATCAAGGAGGCTGAGCGGCAGGCGGCTAAAGCGGCCCTCAGGGAGATATACAAGCTTGGCTAAAGGCAGATCTTTAATTGTCCCTATTCAGGTCAATCAGCTTGGCTGCCCGGAAAGGTGTATATTCTGCGACCAAAACAGTATTTCCGGAAAAAAGGGTGGACTGCCTTCCAGAGCAGAAATCCAGGATACCATCAATGATTACCTGCGTTCCTGGAAGGGGGAGGGCAAAAGAGAGGTAGCCTTCTACGGAGGCAGCTTTACCTCCCTTGACCTAGGATTGCAGGCCAGTCTTCTTGATGCCGTCCAGTCCTATGTAAAAAATGGTGAAATAGATTCTCTTAGGGTTTCTACCAGACCAGATGCAATTGATGAAGCCAGCTTAGAACTTTTATCTGAAAATGCGGTAAAGACCGTTGAGCTAGGCGTCCAGTCCATGGACCTTAAGGTTCTTAAACTATCTGGCAGGCGGCATATCCCACTTGATGTTGAAAGAGCTGCGGGGCTTATTAAAGGTTTTGGCATGCAGCTGGGATGTCAGCTTATGCCGGGTCTTCCGGGAGATGACAGGGGAAAATCGGTAAAAAGCGCGACAATTGTATCCTCGTTAGGCACAGATATGGCCAGGATATATCCGGCTGTAGTTATTAAAGGGACTGCCATGGAGATGCTTTATTCATCGGGTGAATATTTTCCCCTTCATATGGATGATGCCGTAAGCATATCGGCAGATATGATGGAGGTCTTTGAAGAGGCTGGGGTAGAGGTGATAAGGGTGGGACTGCAGCACGAGGCTAGTCTGCAAGATGCCGTCATCGCCGGGCCATATCACCCATCCTTTGGAGAAATGGTAAAGTCGGAACTGTTTTTCAGACGAGTAGCCAAACTTTTAAATGGAATGCCGCATATGGAAGAAAAAGTTGTTGTTTCAATTTCCCCTTACGATGAATCTGCCTTCAGGGGCTTAAATAACAGTAATATGGAAAAAATAATGAAAACATTTCCCGGCTATTCCTTTGAGCTTAGCAGGGATATAACAGTAAAAAGGGGGAATTTCTATGTCGGATAGCAAGTTCAGGTCAGGTTTCGTATCTATAATAGGGAGGCCTAATGTAGGAAAATCAACCCTTCTTAATTTTATCCTGGGTCAAAAGATATCCATAACAACAAGCAAACCCCAGACTACAAGAAACAGGATAACGGGGGTAAAGAACCTGCCCCATGCCCAGATAGTCTTCTGGGATACGCCGGGCATACACAAGGCCAAAGACCTCATAAACAGGGTCATGGTTAAAAGTGCCGTATCCACCATATCTGAGGTGGATGTAGTTCTTTTTATGATGGAGGCCGATTCTCCCTCAGGTGCAGGAGATGATTTCATCATAAACCTCCTTAAGGAGGCAAAGAAGCCTGTCATACTCCTGATAAACAAGATAGACAGGATTAAGAAAGAGCAGCTCCTTCCAATAATGGATAAAATGGCTTCCAAATATGACTTTAAAGAGATTATCCCTCTTTCGGCCAAGACAGGTGAAGGGGTGGAGCGCCTGGAGGAATTGATTGTAAGACTCCTTGATGAAGGGCCCAGGTTTTTCCCTGATGATCAGATAACAGACCTGCCGGAGCGCTTTCTGGTTTCGGAAATGGTTAGAGAGAAGATATATTCCCTGTTAAAGGATGAAGTCCCTTATTCCACAGCCGTAGAGATAGAGGAGTTTGTGGATAAGGAGTCTAAAAATCTGGTTATATTAAAGGCGCTTATATATGTTGAAAGGGAGTCTCAAAAGAAGATAATTATCGGGAAAAATGGAAGTATGCTCAAGGAGATCGGAATTCAGGCCAGAAAGGAAATTGAGAAGCTCCTTGGCGCGAGGGTATACCTGGAAATCTTTATTAAGATAAAAACAGGATGGAGCAGTAATGTTGCAACCCTTAAAGATATGGGGATTGAGTAATGACACTTGCAGCCTGTTTTTAAATTCCACAAGGTAAAAGGACTTTAAGTTAGAAAGGAGTCGATAATGATACGTCACATAGTACTGTTCAGGTTCAATGCTTCAGCCTCTGCTGAAGACAGATCCAGCCTGATAGCTGCGCTGAAAGGTCTCAAGGAGAAGATTGAACTTGTAAAGGAGTTGGAAGTTGGCGAGGATGTGGGAGGTAAACCCAATTCATACGATATAGCCCTGAATTCGGTTTTCGAGACATTTGATGACGTGGAGAGCTATGCCGTCCATCCCGATCATGTTGAAGTTGTAACCATGGTCAGGAGGCTGTGCGAGTCATCGGTTAAGGTTGATTTTGAATTTTAGTTTGAAAAGGGCGGCGGCTTCGAACTTATTTCTGCCTATTCAAGCCAACGCACTACATTGTTAATAGGCTCCCTCTCAGTTGTATAGCTGTTTAGCCTGTCTTCCATATCTGGATATCCTATTGACATTCCAAGAACAAGTCGCTTTGAGTCAGTTATGCCGAGAAAGTTCCTGATTTCCTCAGAATAGTCAATCAGGTATGCCTGAGGAACGGTCCCCAGGCCCTTTGCATTAGCGGCAAGCATAATACTTTGCACAAAAAGCCCCATGTCAAATATTGACCATTCGTTAAGCGATGCGTCTTGAAAAAAGAAGAGACCGTGGGGAGCTCCGTAGAAACAAAAATTAGCCTTTTTAGAACGGCTTATATTTTCTGGGTCTAAAAGATTTATACCGAAACATTTGCTTCTTTTTTCAAGGCTCTCTTTAATTCTCATCTCTATTTTGTTCGGCCAGCCTGAAGGCTCGGGGATGTCGGGCGAAGCCTTCTTACCACTTTCAAAAAGATGGATAAGCAGCTTGCTTAAAGCCGCCTTCTTTTCTCCTGATAGTAGGGCAATCTCCCATGGTTGAGAGTTCTTGTATGAAGGGCTCCGCTGAGCAGTCTCTATAATCTCCGCAAGAATCTCCTTAGGTACAGGCTCCGACCTGAACTTCCTAATGCTCATCCTGCTGTTTATGCATTCAATTGCATCCATGCTCTTTATGTTATCACTAAGATGGTTCTATATCAAACAGAATAGTTTCAACTTGATAGAGGCCAATATATGAAAAAAGTTCACAGTTCTGATGAAGCTTTTGAAGTGTTTTCGCAGAATTTACAATAATATGATAAATTTTCATGGCACCAGTTTATGTACATGAAGTTTAAATTCACTAATATTTTAAGGTAGTTATGGATATTTAATTTGTTTTTTTGTTTCTCGGCATGACTATTGCAATATTGCAGTATTAAAACGCGAAAGATAATTTAATAATTATTCTCTGCTCAGAGCAAACCTGAAGAAATTCCGGGACGCAGAGCTTCGGGACTAAAGAAGAGATTCTATGTCAGCCGGGCCGCCAGAGTTACTTAATTCATTTTAAGTAGACTGTGGCGGCTTTTTTTATGGGGAAA
This sequence comes from bacterium, assembly GCA_032250935.1. GTDB lineage: Bacteria > Desulfobacterota > JADFVX01 > JADFVX01 > JADFVX01 > JAVVFD01. The sequence goes on along the minus strand of JAVVFD010000023.1, from coordinate 6,831 downwards.
ATAAGGTTGTTTGAGGATATAAGCATCAGAGTTGATGTTTTATATAAAACAATAAACAAATAAAACATAGGGAGGAAAAAATGAAAGTATCAAGTAAAAGGCTTAGGTTGATGTTGGTTGTTGCTGCTATATTTGTTTCAGCTACTGCGGTTAATGCTGCAGAAAAGCAAAGGGTATGTCATCTGGATGACAAGGATGGCAGCGTAGGAAAGGTTTTCGAAGTGAGTGAAAAAGCTGTTAATGCTCATCTGAAGCATGGTGATCCAGCTATATTCATTGTAAAGAAAGATGGAAGCTGTGAAAAATATGTGGAGAGACGAAGAAGATAATTTTAAAATCTCGTCTGTATAGCAAAAAGGCAGTTACCTCCTCAGGTAACTGCCTTTTTTTGTGCGCCAGGCATGGCGCGTTGCGCGATAGCGCTATTTGATGGGCTATGGTGGGTCATTGATGACTTGGGGGTGAACGTCCCTCACTGACTCTGATGGCGGGAACCGTTAGTCGGACCGCAAGGGTGTTCGTCGCGAGGTGGAATCTGAAAGAAGCCGCAGGCAAAGCGCTGGCAGAAGTCAGCAGAGGCCATAGTAGTCAGTTTAACCAACTGACGAAGGGCCAAACCTGTCATGAAGCCGAGATAAATTTTCTGACTGTTTTGAGCAGCTGCCTCGAAAGAAGGCCTTAAAGCTGGAAGTAGCGGAGGTCTCCGTGAGGTAAGGCTGGGTGCTTATTAGAACAGCAGGTATTGACGTCACCAAAGGAACCGCCGTATACGGAACCGTATGTACGGTGGTGTGAGAGGACGGCGGTGGCGACCCGCCTCCTACTCGATTTATATTAATTTTCCCTTGCCTACACTTCTATGCTAAGAATAGAAAAATTTACATACATAAAGTTGTGCTATGAAAAGTTTGCATATTTAATGTTCAATTCTTTATATATATGCTAGCATTATGTTATAACATCTTAACTATCTACTGTGATATAGATTTTGGGATATATTATGCGTTCTATTGTTTTGTTTTCCAAGGCTCCTGAACCCGGAAAAGTAAAAACGAGGCTTGCCTCTCATATGTCAGATATTGATGCCGCCTCTTTTCACGCGGCATTTGTTCTTGATACGCTGGACAGCCTTTCAGCGCTGGAGAATACAGATAGATACCTTGCATGCTATCCGGACAAGGAGCACACCTTTTTTAAGGAACTTGAAGAGAATTTTGATATAAAGGCCTTCAATCAGCAGGGTGGCGATCTAGGCAAAAAAATGGAAAATGCCTTTCTTTATCTTCGAGACGAAGGGTATAAAGAGATAGTCCTTATAGGGAGCGACTCTCCTACTCTTCCTGTCGAAATCCTGAACGAGGCATTTGAAAGGTTGAAAAAAAATGAACTTGTCATCGGGCCGAGCTTTGACGGGGGGTATTATCTTATAGGAATTTCTGGTGAGGTGCCTGATATTTTTGGTGGTATCGAATGGGGAGAGAATAAGGTCTTTGAAGAGACTCTAAAAAAGGCGAAGGATTGCAAGGTTGATTTCTCAATACTTCCGTTCTGGTACGATATAGATACCATAAAGGAACTTAGTTTTATGCAAATACATCTGGATGATATGAATGAAGGGAGATGTGCCAGAACAAGGACAATGGTCAAACTGTTTAACGAAACTAATGGGGGGATGATATAAAACTCCGTACTGAAATAGTTGTTAATATCCTTGTGATAATAGGTATGGCTATGATTACCATGGGCGTAATGGTTATATCAATATCAGAAAAAAATATGGTCGAAATGAAGTTGAGGAGCGGTAAAACGCTTGTTTCCTCTTTTCGGACCGCTATAGAAGATGATTATCTGTTTAAAAGAAGATCCGATGAAGACAGGTATGGAGAACTGACCAGGAAATTTGCCTACAATAGCGGGGCTTCCGAGCTTGTTGTTGTAGATTATAATTTTAATATTATTTCGGGAAAAGGGGTAGAAGCGTCCGGAAGGGTTGATGATGATGAAAATTTGGGGAAATCGATTAAAGAGAATCGTGAAATTTATAAGATTGAATCAAGACGGGCAGGATGGTTTATTTCACAATACGATGCCTTGGTCATATACGCCCCTCTTGTTTCAAATGTTAAGGTCTTTGGAGGAATAAGAGTTACATTCCCGCTGGGTGAACTAAACAATCTTCTCGTTAGGACAAGATGGCTTATGCTTTTTTACTTGTCATTTGCTCTTCTTTTGTTCCTTCTCTTCGGGAGTTACCTGTTAAGTCGCAGGATAGCAAACCCTCTTAAAGATATAGCGGCCACATCAGAAAAGATTGCCGATGGTGATTTGACCCAGCGCGTAGACGATTATGGGGAAAATGAGCTTGGTCAACTTTCGCGCTCTTTTAATAAAATGGCTGACAGGGTGGCAGAACATGTAGGTTATCTTCAGAGGGTCAATAGGGACCTGAGAGTGACTAAACAGGAACTTATAAGGTCGGAAAAACTGGCATCGGTTGGGCGTCTTGCTGCCGGCGTTGCTCATGAGATAGGTAATCCCCTGGGCGCCATACTGGGTTATACTGATATGATGCTAAAGGGTGTTGGAGATGAGTCTGTGCGACAGGATTTTCTTGAAAGGATGGAGAAAGAGCTGAAAAAGATTGATTTTACCATCAGAGAATTGCTTGATTATTCAAGGACATCTAAATTAGAAGTCAGGGAGACTGATGTAAATAAGGTAGTTAGTGAGACTATTTCTCTTGTCTCTCATCAAAAAGAGTTTGAAAAATTAAAGCTGGAATTAAAGCTTGGTGAAAACCTGCCTTTAGTTTTGGTAGATGAAGGGCAATTGCAGCAGATTATGATGAATATTGTTTTAAATGCCGTTGACGCGATGCCGGATGGAGGGAAGCTGTCTGTTTTGACAGAGACCGGTATAGCAAAAGATGATACTGTTAAATTTGTCAGAAGGCGGCGAAAAGATGACGCTTTTCATGATTTTTCAATAAAATCTGACGATATTAAGGACAAAGGGAAAGAGATGGTGCAGATATCCTTTGTGGATAACGGAATCGGTATTGAAAAAGATTCATTAGATAATATTTTTGACCCTTTTTATACGACGAAGGAGCCTGGCAGTGGGACAGGGCTTGGTCTTTCCATATCGCAGAGAATTGTGGAGACATTTAAAGGCAAAATAGAAGTTCAAAGTGAGGCAGGACGGGGAACTACATTTACAGTGTCTCTTCCTGCCTTTACGGGTGAGGTGTAAACGTCAAGCGTAAATTGTTTGAGATAGTCTGTCAGGGATTTGTTCGCTTGACTTTGCCTTATGGCTATTACTAAGGGGATATCTCTAAAAATACGTCATGCCCGGCTTGAAAGTTTATCCCGTACTACGGGGGCATCCAGATATTTGATATGACTGGATTCCCGCTTTCTCGGGAATGACGAAATTATAATTGTTAGAAGTAGCCGTAAGTATTTGTTTGATTATGGAGAGCTGTTGTGGAGAAAAAGAAGAGATTATTGATTGTAGACGATGAAGAAGGTATGCGGCATATGCTTGTTTCCATGCTTGGGAAGGAGGGTTATTCCGTTAAGGCGGTCTCAAACGGCCTTGATGCGATAGCTCAACTCGATGAAGATATCTTCGATATTCTGCTTTGCGATATCAGGATGCCCGGCATGGACGGGCTTAGTTTTTTCAGAGAAATAAAAAGCAAGGGGTACTCCCTGCCTGTAATAATAATGTCGGCCTACGGCACTATAGATACGGCGGTTGAGGCGATAAAAGAGGGCGCCTATGATTATATATCTAAACCGTTCCGGCAGGATGAGATTTTAATTACCCTTAAAAAGGCTGAAGAGAGGGAGAGGCTTGCCAGTGAAAATATGCGTCTCAGGCAGGAAGTGGAAAAGAGATACAGCTTCTCAAATATTGTCGGTAAAAGCGACAAAATTCAGGATCTCTTTAATGCCATAAAGAAGGTAGCTGGCGTGAGGTCTACGGTCCTTCTAATGGGGGAAAGTGGAACAGGAAAGGAGCTCGTTGCCAAGGCGATACATTATAACAGCGATAGAAAAGGCGGGGCATTTGTTGCTGTGAATTGCGGCGCAATCCCGGAAAACCTGATAGAAAGTGAGCTTTTTGGACATGTTAAGGGTGCCTTTACCGATGCTGTGAGAGCAAGGAGAGGGCTTTTTGAAGAGGCAAGTGGAGGCACTCTTTTTCTCGATGAAATAGGGGAGCTACCCCTGAACCTGCAGGTCAAGCTCCTCCGTGTTCTTCAGGAGGATGAAATAACGAGGGTAGGAAGCGCCTCTCTTATAAAGGTTGACGTTAGAATTGTTGCAGCTACTACTAAAAATCTGGCCGAAGAGGTGAAGAGAGGGCTATTCAGGGACGATCTTTATTACAGGCTGAATGTTTTTTCCATAAAGCTTCCCCCCTTAAGAGACAGGATGGAGGACACACCCTTCCTTGTTGATCATTTTATAAAAAAAATTAATGGGAAGTTGGGGCGGAGTGTGAGGGGTATTGAACCTGCCGCCCTTGAAGCTATTATGGGATATCCCTGGCCCGGGAATGTGAGAGAACTTGAAAACGCTATTGAAAGGGCCATGGTTATGACTGAAAGTGACAGGCTTAATATGGGAGACCTTTCCGTAGAAATTAGAGAAGCGGGGGAAGGTATTACCCCTGCTTTTGAAGCTGATTCTTTTTCCATTAAGAAAAACGGCAGAATGCTTGAAAAATCACTGATAACTAAGGCCCTTGAAGAAACGGGAGGTAATCGCACAAAGGCGGCAAAACTGCTTGAAATCAGCCACCGCGCCCTTATCTATAAGATCAAGGATTACGGTTTATAGTCGGAGAATATTAAACAGGCCTCTTAATAGAGAGACGTTTGTCATTCCGGGCTTTATACGGGGGAACCCAGTGTTATCAAGGGCTGAATTCCCGCCTGCGCGGGAATGACGATCTCTCTGAATTGGTGCCGGGTTAATAATTCGTCAGGCCGCAATATTTCTTATCTTCTGAAGTTCTTCCTCTCCCAGTGAGTTGACCTGAAAATATTCCTTTTCCATTTCCTCTATATAGAACCTGTCCAGTCCGCTGTTTATGAGGAAGTCTTCTCTAAGTGGCGAGTCATTAGTCTTTATGATTTCGGGAAGGAGGTTATGCAGATATACCGCCTCTTTTTTGATGTTCATGATGACATTGCTGAATACATGATCGGGTATATCTTTTTCTATCTCGTTTTTGCTTAAAAGGTCTTTATTGACCTCCCGCCTGAGAATTTCCTGTTCTTCCCTAGTGTTCAGCTCGGAGTAGAAGGTCTTTATCCTGTCTTTAACATTTGCGTGAACAAGGTTATACATGCTTTCCTCATGGCTCGTGTTATAAAGGCTCTCTACGACGTTATGCAGCGTTGAGTCTCCCTTAACTACCCCTTTAAGCCCTTTGAGAAGGGACTCGATCTTTTTTCTTCCAAAGTATGTCAGGTATTTATTATTCAGTATAGGCTCAAAGAATAGTTCTTCGAAAAAGCCGGGTTTAAGTTCATCAAAGACTTTCTGGTTTCCTATAAGACTTCTTACCTGATCCTCATTGATTTTCACCTTTTCCATGAAGGCCAGCTGACTTATTACAGCCAGGGTAGCATCATAACGGTCAAAAAAAGTCACTATATATCCGAAGTTTTCAAAAGCCGTCGTGTCCTGCTCATCTTTCATCTTTTCGTCGCATATGCGGCCTGTGTCTAGTAATATACTTTCAAAGGTTCTGTCTCTGTTTTCGACGGAGGCCCTTTTGGCCCTTAGCAGCCTGATTAGATCCTCGTTGTTTATAAGTTGGTTTGTTTCGCTGTTTAACAGGAAAAGGCCTTCAAGGATTTCTCTTGTTTCTACGATGAATAAGGGCTCACTGGCGTTTACAATCTTCTTCCCCTTAAGAATCATGTTGTCCAGGGTATCGAAGAGATTTCTCGGTATATTGTTTCTAACGCTAAGCGTCCTTAATCTTGTCAGCTTCGGATTGGCCAGAGCCTCGCTTTCGCCGCTAAGATCCTTTTCCATCTCTATGAGCGTGTCCTTATACTCGTCAATGATCTTTTTATTGGCGCTGTCCTTATACATTACATCAATCTTGATTCGTTCCTGCTGATATTGGGGGATCTTGTGTTTTTCCGCCAGCTTGGCAAGAATTTCCTTCTCTTCTTCAGTTATGCTTTTTGTTTCGGTGTAGCAAGCCTTGAATTTATCGTAAAACTCTTTGTTGGGAAGGTTTATGAGCTTAAACAGGAAGAGTACAGCGTCAGGTATTTTGATGTTTTCAAGGATGTCCCTCGCTAGCGCCGTGTCGTTACTGAGGCCTATGTTAATATTCCTTTTAAGCTCCTTGCCCGTTTCCATTAGAATGAATTCCTGCTGGTCTTTTTGTTCGTCTTCATTTTTGAAATGGAGGAAGAAGTAATAGTTGCTGACAGCGTGCATCTCGAAGAAAATATCCTCAAATCTGGCTTTTCCGCTTGTATTGTTTGTGAAACTAAGTTTGTCTTTTTCTTCGTCATAATATGTCCCGAATATGGCAAGGCGATTTAATACATCTTTCTTGACGAGATCCTTAAATGGCTGCTCAACTCCGAACATATATTCGCAAAAGCTGCCGCCGTTGCTGTTATATGTAACTCCTTCATCTGTTATAATAAATTCATTTCCAGGAGAAAAAAACCTGTCAAATTCCTTACCTGCATCACTTGATGTTTCAAAGAAATATCTGTGATTAATGTCTTTCCCGGCAATTGTGGCGTAGAATTCAACCTCATTGCCGATCTGCCCGTGAAGC
>JAVVFD010000239.1:0-531 GCA_032250935.1 bacterium | reverse complement strand
GGCAGCTCAGTATGCATTCCCACGCAGGAGCGTGGGAACAAGTTGTGCCCGATTATAAATCGGTGAGCCGGAGAGTCCAGTCTGCATTCCCACGCGGGAGCGTGGGAACGAGTTAAAAATTCAGTTTCGCCTGAAAGCTGAGCCCCACTGAAACTCTCCAGCGCAGCAATACACAAGCAAGAACCGGTGCCTGCCGCCACACTCGTTCCCACGCTCCCGCGTGGGAATGCATACCGGCACTTCCATCGCTGCATGCGTTTTGTCGTTGCACTTAGATTCGGTATGGGTTACCACGGAGGACCGTGGGAACCAGCAAGGGCTTTGCGTATTAAAGGGTTGCATTTTTATTCTGTTACCTCAACAAACACAAAATCTGATCTACAGGCTCATTGGTAACGTCATCTAATGGAGGTAGGCAGATTTCAGAACCTGTGCCGCCGTATACTCCATCTTCGCCCATGCTTACAATACGGTCATCATCTGTTTCATTAGTATCCATACCAAATAACAAATAAGGTCGGCCATGTTTTG
>JAVVFD010000238.1:0-539 GCA_032250935.1 bacterium | reverse complement strand
CCAAGGTTGGCCCGAATCAGCCTACGTACTTCATCAATTAAATCGGATTTACTCTTATTCTTTTTATTGTGTTCGAAGATGAGTTCCAGAATGTAGTCGAGATTGATTTCTTGGGATTTGAGCAGATCAATTTCAAACACGACATCATCCCAGTCAATCTTGGACTTATCTTGCTCCTCTCCAGACTTCTCCCTACGTAGCCAATCACGAATATCGTTATAGCTTGAGCGATAATCCTGAATCTTGCGCTCGGCAGGGACTCTAATGGTTTGCAGCGCCGCCAGGTCATCATCCGTTAAATAGTGTTCAGCCTTGAAGGCCTCAACTGCCTCCGGATCGCTTTTGTCAACGCCTTGCAAGGCTTTCAGGCTGGCAAATTCATCGTAGTTTTGCAGTACGTTCTCTACACGCAAATACTCACCAAACAACTTGGCAAAATCTTTTTTATCCTTTTCCAAGACAATCTCATCAGGTTTAGGAAAGCGTTGCTCTAATTCACTCACCACATCCATAAAACCACGCCGAGCTTCACCAGTCAC
>JAVVFD010000237.1:0-542 GCA_032250935.1 bacterium | reverse complement strand
CTGTCTAACCAAATATAACTCAGTTGTCCGGAAAATCCGGATAACTTGAATGGATATTAGTTATTAAAAATAATGTGTGAATATGAAAAATGGAAAAGAAAATCAGGAAACAAAAATCGCGATTTTCAAAAGCAAGGAAATTCGTAAATTTATTCATAATGATGAATGGTGGTTTGTTTTGGAAGATGTAGTAATGGCATTGATTGAATCAAAAGATGTAAAACAGTACATTCAAAAAATGAAGAAACGTGATCCAGAACTGGAAAAAGGGTGGGTACAAATTGTACATACCCTTGACGTAAAAACTGAAGGTGGTGTGCATAAAATGAACTGTTCTAATACAGAAGGTATCTTTAGAATTATCCAATCAATCCCCTCTCAAAAAGCTGAACCATTTAAAAGGTGGCTTGCACAAGTTGGCTATGAAAGGATAAAAGAAATTGAAAATCCTGAACTGGGAACTCAAAGGACAAGAGCTCTGTATAAGGCCAAAGGATATCCTGATGGATGGATTGAAAAGCGAATGCGAGGAATTGAAGTGC
>JAVVFD010000236.1:0-557 GCA_032250935.1 bacterium | reverse complement strand
GGGGCTGCTGATCACCGAGAAGGTGCGCGGCCTGGGCGCCAACGTGCTCAACATCCACGGCGAGCAGTTCGTGTTCGAACGCGAGCCCCGCGACGTGGAGAGCGCCTCGATCATCCGCGAGTGCGTGGAGCGCGGCAACGGCATCACCACTCCGGTGGGTCGCCTGGGCTGCTGGCTCGACTCGCCGATGATCCAGGAACTCGAGGGGCCCGGCGCAGTCGAGCGCGAGCTGCCCGCCAAGTTCGTGCAGTTCATTCGCTACGGCATCGACATCTCCAAGGAGCCGATGCTCATCTACCCCACGCTCCACTACCAGAACGGCGGCATCAAGATCGATGCGAACGCCGAGACCGGTGTGCCCGGGTTGTTCGCCGCCGGCGAGACCACCGGTGGAGTGCACGGGGAAAACCGCCTGATGGGCAACTCGCTGCTGGACGTCACGGTGTTCGGCCGCCGCGCCGGAGCCAACGCCGCGGCCTACATCCGGGGCCTGGAGGGCGAACCGGGCGAGCCCAACATGGACCACGTGCGGGCCTACGTGGCCGAACTGGAGGAGA
>JAVVFD010000235.1:0-565 GCA_032250935.1 bacterium | reverse complement strand
GGGTAAGGTCAAATCGGTGATGCAGTACACGGCCCTGTGCGTGTTGATCTTCCCCGACAAGCTGCTGCCGATTCCCAATCTGCCCGAGATCGGCCTGGGCATTCTGTTTATCTCCCTGATCCTGACAATCTGGTCCGGGATCGATTATTTTTACCGGTTCCAGAAGGTATTCCTGGCTCCCGAAGAACCGAGCCCTTCTTGATCGGGCCTGAGCAAGGGCGCCGTTTTGCTTGACATAATCAATTATTTTCCTCTATATTGCAGCGCAGTTCATGGGGGGATCGCCCGCCATGGTTCAATATTTGCCGGAGTGGTGAAACTGGTAGACGCACTGGACTCAAAATCCAGCGGGGGCAACTCCGTGTCGGTTCGATTCCGACCTCCGGTACCACGTAAAATCAACGGGTTAGGTCTTTTTGGCTTAACCCGTTTTTTTGTTAATTCGATAAATTTTATTACTATGCTGAATGTATGCAATAGATCAAAGTTTTATTAATTTTTCTCGCCTGCACATTACTGACGGGTAGAGGTGTATTTTGCGGTGAGATTGGTATCATGCAAGGGA
>JAVVFD010000234.1:0-566 GCA_032250935.1 bacterium | reverse complement strand
GCCGTTCTGACCTTCTATTTGCACTACTTCGCCCGCACTAATGCTAAAGTTCAGATTGCTAAACAGCACGCGCTCATCACGCTCACAAAATAGATTTTTGACCTCAAGCATAGATTTTGTACTCTAGTAATATCAGGAAAACTCAACCACTATGGACTGAAAATCCATAGGTTGTTTTACGGAACGACTGAAAGTCGTGCCAATTAAACTGCAATGTGTCGCTACGCGAATTGTTGAAAATTATAATGTTAAAGCCTTGCACTAAAAGTGCATAGTTTTAAATTAGCGAACTGAGACCAATAAACATAACTTTATAGAGATATTTTAACTCAAAACAAAACAAAACTTGAATTTAAAAGAAACTCACCTTAAAAAGGTGAATATATAAAAAAACAGCCTTTACTCATTTATATAAAAACAAGAAAAGGCTGTCTGCGGGTGAAGCTCACTCAATAAAGAGCCTAAATTAGAACTTACGGCATAAGCACAAAATTTTGCGATGTTATTATTGTTGATTTAGCATTAGATGCATTATAAAGGCGCTTAAAGTCAGTCACTTCTTTAGC
>JAVVFD010000233.1:0-575 GCA_032250935.1 bacterium | reverse complement strand
GGGTTATGTTGTCCCAAGCCCTCGAACGGTAATATGGACCCCTCCGACTCCCGATACGACCCACCGCGATTTCGTTTCCTTATACGCGCCGGTTGATGCTCCTTAGGCATCATCGCACCGGGTCTCCAGCACTGGGTTGAATATCTTCCACAACATGCCATCCCTGATACCCCGGAAGATTACACAGACTGCTTCCGTTATCAGAGTCTGTGTCGGCGGCCTTCCCCATGCGTCCACTGGGTCGGCATCTTCAGTTTGATTAACGAGGCTACTCATAGGTTCACTTTCGTTACGGCCTGTTGCTTTGCCAATTGGGAACTTACGACCCTCTGTTACCAGAACGCCGCTCCCTTGAACTACCGGGGTGAACCGGACAATTCCCCGGGCGGGACTTCAACCCGCTAGACATTCAACTGTTACTGCGAACGGACATCCATGATAAGTAAAGTCAAGGTGGAAACGAAGAGTTCCCTTTAGTTCGCTGATATCCTCCGGGCGTTACTTGCTACACCTTTTCGTCTCGGCAGTCGCAACTTTTACAATATCGACACTGGACTGTGACAAAAAACACCCTC
>JAVVFD010000232.1:0-593 GCA_032250935.1 bacterium | reverse complement strand
CTCAGTACCTGCTCGGCGGTCATGCCGTCTCTGCCTGTATCGGAGCGTCCTTTCGCCGTAAGGTCCTGATAGATATGATCCAGCATCTCGGGATTGGCATCCAGGATTTCGGATATCTGCTGAAGTTCTTTTGCAATCTTGCTTCTGGCCATAGTGTTAAATATATTCGTTTGAGGAGTTATTTTTTGCCTCATTTTTACGCCCCCTTAATTATAATGCTTTTTAATATCAACTAGTTACAGAGCATTATACAAAAACAAGGTGAAAAATAAAAACATTAAATGCTACAATTACGTAATAATTTCAATATGTTAACGTTTCCGGATGGACACTATTTAACTGAAATTCTGCATCCCCCACATTATTTCTGGTTATCTGGTGAGTAGTGGACCCATCATAAACATATATCTCCTGGTTGTTCAATTGCCCATCATCGCTATAACGCCAAGCAACAGATCCGTCATTACCTATTTGTGTCTTAACATAATAAACACCTGGATCGTTGGCAAGGACATTGATATTCACACCATCATAAAGGTTTACCCATCCATTATAAAACGAAATATACCCATTATCATTTATATCAGGGTAAT
>JAVVFD010000231.1:0-613 GCA_032250935.1 bacterium | reverse complement strand
CTGGTTGAAACGCTGGCGCTGGCCCACGATCTGGGGCATACCCCGTTCGGGCACACCGGTGAAGATGTGTTGAATCGTTTGATGAAGGATTACGGCGGGTTCGAGCACAACCGTCAATCGTTGCGTATTGTTGAACAGCTGGAAGAGCGTTATCCTGATTTTGATGGTTTGAATTTGTCGTGGGAAACACGCGAGGGGATTATCAAACACACCTCTGATTACGATTCAGCGGACGGTGATTTTGTCGAGTATGAGCCTGGCACCCAGCCGACTCTCGAAGCGCAGTTGATCGATCTGGCCGACGAGATTGCCTACAATAATCACGATATCGATGACGGGCTCAAGGCCGGGTTTATTCATCTGCACGAATTGGCTGAGCTCGAATTATGGCGCGAAACGTCAGATCTGGTGCGTGAAAAATACGGAACCCTTGGTGAGGAAAGGCATGCCCATCAAACGATCAGTCACTTGATCGGGCGGCTGATCCTCGATCTGGTTGAGCAGACGGCTGAAAATATTACTGCTGCGGGGATTGAAAGTCTGGCAGATGTGCGTCGTCAGGAACGCCGCCTGGTAGAATTCAGCCCCCGCATCGCGACGTTAAACCGCCAAC
>JAVVFD010000230.1:0-648 GCA_032250935.1 bacterium | reverse complement strand
TCAAACATAATAAATCAGATTACTTTCACCCAGCTCACCTAGACATTTTAATCCCTGACAACTACTTAACAATATAAGATTATCCCAAAAGGTGGAATTATATGGACTCAACAGATGCACTCGTAGTTTTTGAGGGACAGAAAATACGGCGTACATGGAACAACAACGAATGGTGGTTTGTTTTAGAAGATATTGTGTATATATTAACAGATTCCAGTGACCCAAAACAGTATATTCAAAAAATGAAACGAAGGGATGAATATCTGACTAAAGGGTGGGTACAAATTGTACATACCCTTGTAGTAAATACTACAGGCGGGATGCAAAAAATGAACTGTGTCAATACAGAAGGGGCGTTCAGGATAATCCAGTCCATTCCCTCAAAAAAAGCCGAACCATTTAAAAGATGGCTGGCAAAAGTCGGCTATGAACGGGTGCAGGAAATAGAAGACCCGGAACTTGCGCAAAAAAGGATGAAAGAGACATATAAATTGAAAGGTTACTCCGATGACTGGATTGAAAAAAGAGTAAGAGGAATAGCGATAAGGGATGAGCTTACTGACGAATGGGACAAAAGAGGCATCAAAACAAAAAATGAATATTCCATCTTAACAGCTGAAATCTCAAAAGCCGCATTTGGCTTAACGC
>JAVVFD010000022.1:6646-24858 GCA_032250935.1 bacterium | reverse complement strand
GAAACGTCTCTGGTTCTTCTTAATAATAGTCGGTTCAAACTCTCCAGTGCGGTCCCGGGGAACTTCGATTGTTAACTCGCCATGGCCGCTCCTGACATTTTTCTGACTTCTGCCATTTCGTGAATTTCCGCTGTTGTTCCCTTCAACCGAGTTTTTCGGATAACCCAGATGATGAGTCATCTCTCCTTCCAGCGACCTCTCCAGCAGGGCCTTGGTCAACTGCTTTAGTATCCCACCTTTGCCTAACAAATCCTCCGGCTTTTCATAATTTTCCAATAGCTCATCAAGTAGTTCTTTTCTTATTGTCATTTCTTCCTCCGTATAAATGGTTTTGATTATACTTTTCTGATCCCATTTACACAGATTATTTTACACCCTCAAGAAAACAATTAGAACCTGTCGTCTGGAGTCTTGATCTCCGGTTTATAATAGAGAAGAGCCTCTTTGATCATACTATAGTAAGGATAAGCTTTATAAGGGAGGGCCATCCTTGTGCCCTCCCTTTTTCAAACTTAAAACTCAGCTAACTTCTTTGCACGGCTTGGCGCCTAAAAGCTTGAGGAAATACATCATACCGCACCAGTTTGTAAAACCCGACTGAAAAAGATTTAAACCGACAAAGGCGGTAAACCATAGCCAGTTAGTTGAGTGGACCTGAGCGAGCCCAAGGCTCAGCAGTATAAATGCTCCGGCAATCAGTCTTAACAATCTTTCAACATGCATAATTTACTCCTTAATTTATTAATTATCTTCCTTGCTTTTCTACCGGAATCATCACTTCTATTATACCTCTAAGGTCCCCCGTCTTAAATCCGTAGGCCAAGTCTTCGGGATATTTCTTCTTTACAAATGCAGGCCTCTTATCCTTCTCTCCGTGACAGGAAAGGCAGGCAGGCTCGACAAATATGGGGCGCACATACCTTGCAAAACTCTTTTTATCAATAGTGGTTTCGTCCCAAAGATCTACCTTTTTTCCATTTTCAAAGAGGGCATGGAAGCGTTTCTCTTCATCGGAGGCTGCGTGTAAAGGGTTTCTATTCTTTATAGCCGCATGCCTTATCTTGACGCCCTCTTTTTCAGCTATGGCCATAGCCTTCTTTTTAACTGGGCCGCAAACTTCCTTGAAAATATCAGGGGTGACTGCCTTATCGGATTGAAGCAGTGATGCAGCCCTAGCACTCCTCAAATCTGTTATCTCATCGGCAATATTTTTCGCCTTCATTTTTCCGGCATCTACAAATTCCTTTGCATACAGCTGAGTTGAAAAAAGAAGTGCCACAAGTGGCAATATACAGATCAACAACTTTTTCATCAAATCCCTCCCTATATATCTTAAAGACTGTTTATAACATTTACCAGCTTCTCTCTCACCTCTTTGGCAACCTCTCCAAGGGCCTGGTTTTCAACCATACCCATCGCAACTATGGGATCTATAACCGAGACGGTAGCACCCCCGCCCTCATTCTCGTACACTATGACGTTACAGGGTAGAAGCAAGCCCAGATCAGTTTCCGCCATAAGAGCCTTATAGGCATATGGTGGATTGCAGGCGCCGAGAATTATATATTTCCTGAAATCCTTATCCAACTTTTTCTTGAGCGTCGCCTGAACATCAATCTCAGTTAAGACTCCAAAACCCTCAGAAGCGAGAGCAGCCCTTGTTTTTGATTCCGCTTCTTCATATGAATATGCCACCTTTTTTGATATTCCGTAATCAGCCATTTCAACCTCCTTTAAATATTAAGTATCCTTATCAGTTTCTTTACCTATTTCTCTTTTTAGCATATTTTTCTCCCGACCCTCGGGCGAAGAGGCCTCACTCATTCAGGTAGGTACTCCAAACCGTGGTAGCACAAACCTGTTTAGTATGAACCAAACCGTTATAATAAGTAGTGGATATACTGAATCCATGATTATTTTCCCACCTTGATTTCCATACAGGCATTGATTAGCCTTTCAACAAAAGAATTTGTAACATTGTATATAGTCCTGTTTCCTTCCCTCCTGCCTGAAATTATCCCCTTGTTTCTAAGAATCGACAGATGCTGGGAAACGACCGCCTGCGGGAGTTCCAGACATCCCCATATATCACTGACGCAACATTCACTCTGAAGAAGCCCGGCAACAATTTTCAAACGCACAGGATGCCCTACGGTTTTAAGTATATCAGCCTCTTTTGAGAAGTCAGTTTTTTTTATAGTTTCCGCATCCATCAAGCACCTCCCCATAAAACATTCAATTATTCATATATATTAATATAAAGATAGTTATTGTTAAAAAAAGTTGCAAGCATAAAATGCCTTTTCTATAATTTTTCCTATGATCATACCGAAGACAGACAGATGGAACGTTTCTCCCAGAGAAGGGATAGAGTTTGGAGTTGTACTGAGGACAAAGAGCGGAATAAAACCGCTCTTTATCCCGCCGGGGCATTTATATAGATGTCAGGGGTAGTCTGGATCTTGTTCTGACATGTTCGAGAAAATACAGTATGCCCGAGCCGACAAGGTAGGCGCATCTTTTTGTGAACAGAGTCAGGAGAGAGTCTTGGAAGATATTATTCCCTTTTCCTACGAAATCTTATTTATGTTATCTATGCCAGCTTTTCATACTGCGCATATAGAACGTCTTCCTCTCTTCCAATTCTGTTTTTTAACGCGCCTACCAACCTGCCAAGTTCCTTGGCAAACTCAAGGCTCTCTCCCCCCTCTGAGTATTTAGCAAAGAAAGAAAGGGCCGTTTTCGATATCTCTTCCATATCTTTAGCAAAGACATCCAGCGTACGCCTTACAGCATCATCCGATTCTGCAGCCTTTCTCAGGACAGGATATAACTCTTTATCTTCCAGGTTTAAGTGAGCAAGCAAGGCCTCTTTGGCCGAATAAAGTTTTGCCTGACCATCCTTTGAAGTAACGCCTAAACCGGTCATAGAATCAAGGGCCTCGACAAGAATCCTGTGTTCTTTTTTCAACCTATCTATCAAATCTGACATTTCAAATCCTCCTTCATCTTAATAAAATAAAATTCACTACCTAGTAATATCCGAAGTTCAATGCTGATGTCAAGCCACAAAATCTAATACATTATACATTCAGCTCAAACTCATCAGGAAAGGTTAAACCTATCTTTTTTTATTTTCAACAGGACACTTGAATTATAGCATCATCTCCTCTATCATACCCTCTATGAAACCAATTATAGCCATAGTCGGTCGCCCGAATGTTGGAAAGTCTACACTTTTTAACAGGCTTACCAAAACAAGAGATGCCATCGTCCACAATATGCCAGGTGTTACGAGAGACAGGAACTACGGTGAAGTTAACTGGTATGGCAAAAAATTCACCCTCATCGATACGGGCGGATTCGAGCCTGTAACAGAAGATAAAATCCTCATTCAGATGAGAGAGCAGGCACAGCTGGCCATTGATGAGGCAGATTACATAATTTTTCTCATGGACGGCAAGGAAGGGGTCACTCCGGCCGATCAGGCTGTGGCCGAAATGCTAAGAAGAGTCAAGAAGCCTGTCTATTATGTTATAAACAAGATTGACGGTGAAAGTCAGGAAGACAATGCATATGAATTTTATAACCTGGGAATAGAGAGTTATTTCACCATTGCAGCTGAACATAATCGTGGGATACATGACCTGATGACTGAGCTTGTAGCTCATTTTCCCGATATTGATCAGACTGAGGATGCCGACACAGAAATCGTCAGAGTTTCCATTATCGGGAGGCCAAATGTCGGAAAATCGTCCCTTATAAACAGGCTTCTCAAAACAGAAAGGGTGCTTGTAAGTGATATCCCGGGGACAACCAGGGACTCAATAGACTCACTCCTGGAAATCGGGGGTAAAAAATATCTTCTCATTGACACGGCAGGGATAAGAAGAAAGAGCAAGGTCAGCGAAAGACTTGAAAAGTATACCATCATAAAGGCACTTGCGTCCATGGACAGAACAGACGTAGTCCTTTTGCTTGTTGACGCCTCGGAAGGTGTAACCGAGCAGGATGTAAAAGTAGCAGGTTATGCCCATGAGAAAGGAAGGGCATGCATTGTCGTTGTTAACAAGTGGGATTTAGTCGAGAAAGACAACTCGACCATGAGTGAATATACAAGACAGATAAAGATGGATCTGAAATATATGGATTATGCTCCCGTCATCTTCATCTCAGCCCTGACGGGACAGCGCGCATTCAAGGTAATGGAAATGGTTGACGATGTGGGCGAGGAGGCTAAGAAGAGGGTCCCTACGGCTGCACTGAACAGGGTTATAGAACTTGCGGAGAGGAAACATCACCCGCCATCCTACCAGGGGAATTTTGTTAAATTGTATTATGCGGCTCAGGTTTCCGAATCTCCGCCCTGCTTTGTGATTTTCACAAACCACCCTAAAGGGATACATTTTTCATACGAAAGATATCTGGAAAACAGAATAAGGGACGCCTTCGGTTTTGCGGGCACACCGATAAAACTGGTCTTCAAGGAACGCTCAGGAAGGAAAAAAATCATAACAGGATAGATAAAGGCGTACCGGCCATTTGTTTGCGAAAAACAACTGTTTAAGCTTTTTATTTTTTCTTGACAATTCAGCAACATCTGATAGTTTATAACTTTCTTGGCCGATATTAGTCCCGTTTGGACTTGAAAATGGAGGACAGATGGAAAATGGGAATAAAACAATAGGACGACTGCTCATCACAGATGATGAAAAGTGGATCTGTGAAAGCCTGAATCTCCTTTTTTCCCGCAAGGGTCTGGAGGTAAGCACGGCCCTGTCCGGACAAGAGGCTCTAAGCCTGCTCAAGGCCCAAACTGTCGACCTTGTAATTCTTGATTTCAATCTCCCCGATATGGACGGACTTGATGTTCTTACCGGCATAAAGAAGATAAACCCTGACATCCCCGTCATATTCATGACAGGCTACGGCTCTGAAACAATATCCATAAAGGCATTTAAGCTTGGTATATCCGACTATTTCATAAAACCTTTTGATCCAAAAGCACTCGTAGACAGGGTGATTGAAATCATAGGAGAAAAAAAAGAAATCTCTGCCAACCTGTTATCTGAAAACACACTCCCACCCGCTGTTGATGATGAAATTGAGGATTCAACAGGAATTGGAAAGGCCGTTAAATATCTGAAAGATAACTACACTACCCGCATCTCGCTTGAAGAAGTTGCAAATGTAGCCGGCGTCAGCAGATATCACTTCACGAGGCTTTTCAAAAAAGTTATGGGTATATCCTTTACCTATTACCTCAACTATTTAAGGGTAAAGAAAGCTGAAGAAGCTCTTTCCTGTCCCGATGCAAACATATCAGAAGTTGCCTTTTCTGTAGGCTTTAATAGCCTGAGACAGTTTGAAAGGGCATTTAAAGGCTCTATGGGACAAACGGCAGCTGAATACCGCAAAGATAAATACCCCGATACAGCATTCTGATATAAGCAACCCAGCCAATCTAAATCAAGTAAAGCTACAAAAAAAGACAACTCACCTGATCTTTTCTCAAGTGTCTGGATCTACATACCCCCTCCTTTGAACAAAAAAAATGCAAAAGAGCAATATATGACGCAAATTAAGCAATATATGACGCGACAAACTCTTTTCCATATGAGAAAATGGCCTATCTTAATAAACATAAAGCCATTTTATTCAGTAAAGGGGGCGACAATGACTACCGCTTGCACCGCACAAAGAGAAAGTTCTAACTTTAAAAGCAATTCACAGGCTGGGAAATCCTCATGCTCGGCAAACACATCAGAAAACATAGCTATCTATCTCAAAGAGATAAGAAAAGTTCCCTTACTCACCGCAGAAAGCGAACGGGATATTGCCTATAAAGTTCAGGCAGGTGACAAGGCGGCAACAGACCTTATGATTTCCTCAAACCTTCGCCTTGTCGTCAAGATAGCAAAGAAATACCTGAATAGAGGGCTGCCATTTTTAGACCTCATTGAGGAGGGGAACATGGGTCTCATAAAGGCTGTAGAGAAATTCGACCCTGCCAGAGGTTATCGTTTTTCAACTTATGGAACGTGGTGGATCAGACAGTGTATAGAAAGGGCCATTGTCAATCAATCAAGGGTTGTCAGGCTGCCTGTTCATATATCAGATGAAATAAACAAAATGCTAAAGATAGCCAGAGAGCTGACCATTCGCTTTAATAGAGACCCGGAGGTGTCAGAAATAGCAGAGGAAATGGGCACAACAACTCACAACGTAGCAAAACTTAGCATCCTTATTAAAAAAGCCGCATCCCTTGACAATAGTCTTGATCAGGACTCCGACTCTGACTTCAATTATAATCTACAAGATATTCTGGAAGATACTTCAAGTAATCCTCCAGGCCACGATCTGGACATGAAAGACAGAAGGATGGAGATAGGCAGATGGCTGGAAACCCTAAATGAGACGGAGCAAAGCATAATAAAAATGCGCTTTGGTCTGGACAAAGATGATGGAATGACACTTGAAAACATTGGCAAACTCTTCGGAGTGACGAGGGAAAGGATAAGGCAAATAGAAAAAGCTGCCATCGACAAACTAAGAAAATATACCCTCAGGTGCAATATACGTATGACTGACGTGAGTTGACAAATTGCTTTCGATAATTTTATCTTGGCAAGTTTTTACAATTTATATTCAACATAAAACATTGGCATGACGATAAAGACGTATTTAAGCATCCGATTTCTGACCTTACAGGGATTGAGTTCTATTAATATTTCTACTTTCTTTTAAATTGCTGCACTAAAAACATCATCAGGCAACCTGCCAACAGATAATACCCTCTTTTTTGCTTATCCCTTGTAAAGCATTCTTTAGGGCATGACAGCCCTCTATCTGCTTAAAAGCAAAAGCAGCTATCTTTTCCGCATGACATCCTCTACCCAAATATAATTAATATGAAAAAATAATCTCAACAAATCAATTCAAACCCTTTCCAGCGAATGCGCATCCAATAAGATTCTTGCTTTTTTAACGTCATATACTTAAAATGAAGTGGACACTAACTTGGAGGAACTTATAACTTATGTGGGAATATACTGACAAAGTGAAGGAATATTTTCTTCACCCTAAAAATGTCGGCGTTTTGGAAGATGCTAATGCGGTGGGCGATGTAGGCTCTATAACCTGCGGCGATGCGCTTAAACTGATGCTGAAGATTGAGGAGGGAACCGAAAAAATCCTCGATGCGAAATTCCAGACATTCGGCTGCGGCAGTGCCATAGCTTCTTCTTCTGCCCTTACCGAGATGATAATCGGAAAGACCGTTGAATATGCCGAGAAGTTGACAAATCAGGACATTGCCGACTTTCTTGGCGGACTACCGAACGAAAAGATGCATTGCTCAGTTATGGGAGCGGAAGCTCTTGAGGCGGCCATTGCTGATTATAAGGGTATAGATTTAAAGCAGATAGAGGAAGAAGAGGGACCTCTCGTCTGCCAGTGCTTTGGGATCCACTCAAAACTGATAGAAAAAACGGTCATGGAAAACAATCTTAAGACCGTTGAAGAGGTAACGAACTACACCAAGGCAGGCGGAGGTTGCCAGACATGCCACCCCGCCATAGAAGATATAATCGAAGATGTGTGGAGGCTTAAGGGACAAGAGGTTCATCTGAAGGAAGAAACGACCGAGAAGAAGCCTGCAATGACTAACCTGCAGAAAATTGCCCTCGTCACCGAGACAATAGACAAGGAGATCAGGCCGATGCTGGCTCAGGACGGCGGCGATATTGAGCTCATCGATATAAGCGGAAGCGAAGTGCTTGTCGCACTGAGGGGTGCATGCAGCTCCTGCAAGAGCGCATATTACACCGTTGAGGGTATTGAGGAGAAGCTTAGAGAAATGGTCTATCCGGATATCGTTGTAAAGCTTCAAAATTAATAAGAGGCTCGTCAATCCCAGCCAGGCCCAGCCAGGCCCAAGCGTACACAGTAGCTACTTTAATTTTATATTAGGGAGGATTTCCTTTGGACAAAGAAGTAATATATATGGACAACAACGCCACGACGATGGTGGCGCCTGAGGTATTCGAGGAGATGAAGCCCTACCTTACCGATCTTTACGGAAACCCGTCCAGTATGCATACCTTTGGCGGCCAGGTGGGCCGCAAAATAGCAGAGGCGAGGACCAAGGTGATGGAGCTCATAGGGGCCCAGCATGACACGGAGATCATCTTTACAAGCTGCGGCACCGAAAGTAACAGCACGGCCATATTTTCCGCCCTTCAGGCCTATCCCAACAGGAAGGAGATCATAACCACGAGGGTCGAGCACCCTGCCATCCTCTCATTGGCGCCATATCTTGAAAGACAGGGGATAGCTGTGGTTCAGCTCAAGGTTGACAGCAAGGGAAGGCTGGATATGGATGAATATGCCAGCTTCCTAAACGAGAATACGGCTATCGTATCTGTCATGACTGCAAACAACGAGACAGGCGTTATATTTCCCGTTGAGGAGATGGCGAGAATGGCACATGATAAGGGTGTCCTCTTTCATACAGATGCGGTCCAGGCGGCCGGAAAAATAGAGATCAACATGCACAACAGCATTATAGACATGCTCTCCATATCGGGCCATAAACTGCACGCGCCGAAAGGTGTGGGAGTTCTCTATGTAAGGAGAGGCACAAAATTCCGCCCCTTCTTAAGAGGCGGACACCAGGAAAAAAACAGAAGGGCCGGCACCGAAAATGTAGCATCTATTATCGCAATGGGCAAGGCCGTCGAAATTGCCAAGGCTCACATGGGGGAAGAAAACTCCAGGGTCAAAGAGATGCGTGACAGGCTTGAAAAAGGGATAATTGAAAGCATTCCCAGAGCTATAATAAACGGCGACACTGAAAACAGGCTTCCAAATACGACAAATATCAGCTTTGAGTTCATTGAAGGTGAGGGCATATTGCTCCTCATGAACGATTTAAAGATAGCCGCATCTTCAGGCTCTGCATGCACCTCGGGTTCCCTTGAGCCGTCTCACGTTTTAAGAGCGATGGGAGTGCCGTTCACAGCGGCGCATGGCTCTATAAGATTTTCTCTAAGCCGTTACAACACCATGGAAGAGGTTGATTTAGTCATCGAAAAAATGCCACCTATAATTGAAAAACTCCGCAGTATTTCTCCCTTCTGGAACAATGGAATTGCTATCGCAGGATTCGAACCTGAATATAAGTGAGGCTATCCTTTGAAGAAAATATTCGTCCTTGATACAAATGTCCTGCTTCATGACGTGGGCTCACTTTTCGCCTTTCAAGATAACGACGTCATTATACCGATCATTGCAATTGAGGAACTTGATCGCTTTAAAAAAGATCTGAATGAGATCGGGCGAAATGCCAGACAGGTATCCCGCACACTAGACGGTCTCAGATCCGAAGGGCCCCTTTATCAAGGGATCAAGCTTGACAACGGCGGCACGATAAGAGTCTACATCCCCTCCGGCAAGTCAGTCAATCTTCCGGAAGAACTTATTTTTTGCAAGGCAGATAACCAGATACTCTCCGTTGCCCTTGAGCTAAAAGACGAGAATGTCGTACTGGTCACCAAGGATACCAATCTCAGGATCAAGGCCGACGCCCTCGGCATAACGGCCAGAGACTATGAGACAGACAAGGTAGAATTTAGTGAATTGTACGAAGGGATCACCAGAATCACCGTCTCGAAAGACCAGATTGACAGTTTTTATGAAAAAGGCTCCATGGAGCTGAGCTCCTCAGTCAGCTACCCTAACGAAGGCTTCATACTAAAGGATGAGGCAAATGAAAAACATGCTGCCCTTGCGAGAAGAGATCCCAAAAACGATACATTAGTCCCTTTAAAACTTGGCATTGATTCAGTATGGTCCATACTCCCAAGAAATGCAGAGCAAAGATTCGCCCTCGATCTTTTACTTGATGACTCTATAAAACTCGTATCTCTGGCCGGCAAGGCGGGAACTGGAAAAACGCTGCTGGCTATTGCAGCAGGGCTTCAGAAAACCGTTGATGAGGGCATCTATACGAAGCTGCTTGTATCGAGGCCGATCTTCCCGATGGGTAAAGATATCGGTTATCTGCCCGGCGATATAAAGGAAAAACTCACGCCATGGATGCAGCCTATATTTGACAACCTGGAGCTTATTTTCGGCACTCCCGGGAAACATAAGGAAAAGCGGGAAGGGAAGCTCCATAGATATAAGGAGCTCATGGACCAAGGGATGCTTGAGATCGAGCCGCTGACATACATTAGAGGAAGAAGCATTCCAAAACAATATCTGCTTATAGATGAGGCACAGAACCTTACCCCTCATGAGATAAAGACTATCATAACAAGGGCTGGCGATGAAACGAAGATCGTTATTACAGGCGATCCCTACCAGATAGACAACCCCTATATAGACTCGTCAAGTAACGGACTTACCTATGTAGCCGAGCGGTTTAAGAACGAAAAAATTGCGGGACACGTGACCTTGCACAAGGGTGAGAGGTCAAAGCTTGCGGAGATAGCGGCAAACCTGCTTTAAGCATTTAGAGAAGCTTAGACCGGATCAAGAAGATCGTATAAAGAAACAAAAGAATCGGTCACGGATTATCACGGATTGTTTATGATTAACACGAATGACCGGAAATTCCAGGATTCTTTGAAGTCATACCTTATACGTACAAAAATGAGCTACGCAGTCTTTACAGTGGCCTTTGCGAACTTTCGCTTGCCCGCCTTTATGAGATATTCTCTACCGGCAGCCACCTGAAATTTATCATCGGCAATTTTTTCACCATCAATACTTACGGCGCCCTGCTTTACAAGCCTTCGACCTTCTGAATTAGAACTGACCATATCCAGTTTCGTCAGAAGTGCGGGCAGCCATATTGAATCATCTTCTATTTCAATAACAATTGCTTCGATATCTTCAGGCGTGCCTCGATCCCTGAATACATTTTCAAAATTTTCTCTGGCACCTATCGCGTCTTCTTTCGAGTGATATCTCTCGATAATCTCCATGGCCAGTTCTTTCTTGGCCTCCATAGGATGTATACTGCCGACCTTTAGTCCATTCTTCAGCTTTTCGATATCTTGCAGGCTCTTAGAACTTACAAGTTCATAATATCTGACCATAAGGTCGTCAGATATGGACATAAGCTTCCCGAATATCTCAGAGGGGGACTCGGATATACCGATGTAGTTGTCGAGACTCTTGCTCATTTTATTAACGCCGTCTAGCCCCTCCAGTATAGGCATCATCAGCACTACCTGCTGAGGCTTTCCGAACTCCTTTTGAAGCTCCCTGCCGACCAGCATATTAAATCTCTGGTCCGTACCCCCTAGCTCAATGTCCGCATCCATCATGACTGAATCGTAACCCTGGATGAGTGGATAAATGAACTCATGGATTCCTATAGGCTGTTCATTGGCATAACGCTTTTTGAAATCATCCCGCTCCAGCATCCTGGCAACGGTATGTTTAGCGGTAAGACGAATCATATCGTCAGCCGTCATCTTGGCCATCCATTCGCTGTTGAAAACGACTCTCGTCTTTTCAGGGTCAAGGATCTTGAAGGCCTGCTCTTTGTATGTTTCTGCGTTACGGAGTGCATCCTCCTTAGTCATCTGCTTACGCATCTCGGATTTTCCTGTTGGATCACCGATCATAGCGGTAAAATCACCAATGAGGAACATCACCTCGTGACCAAGTTCCTGAAACTGTCTCATCTTGTGTATGAGTACAGTATGCCCAAGATGTATGTCAGGCGCGGTCGGATCAAAACCAGCCTTTATTCTAAGAGGCCTGCCATCTTTTACCGCCTTATCAAGCTTTTTTTCAAGCTCGGCTTCAGGGAGTATATCCTGCACCCCCCTGCCTATAATCCTTATCTGTTCCTTAATATCTAACATCTAAAGCGCCCTTTTAACCCTTTCTATGGATCTGCATCTTCCAGTAAGCGAATCAATATCCAGCACCACGCCCTGCAATTCTATATCACCCCTGGCAGGCTCATAGCTCCTCGGCATTCCCGTCAAAAACCTTTCAATCGGGCTGTCGGCCTTCATTCCTATAACCGAATCTGTGGCTCCCGTCATACCGGCATCTGTGATATATCCTGTGCCGTTTCCAAGTATTTTTTCATCGGCAGTTTGCACATGCGTATGTGTGCCGACAACGGCGCCTACCCTGCCATCCAGGAACCTTCCCATTGCGACCTTCTCCGATGTTGCCTCGGCATGAAAATCGACCAGTATTGCTGCAGACTCCCCCCCGGCCCTTTCCACCTCATCGTCAAGGTAACGAAAGGGACAATCAAGGTTGTCCATAAATACCCGTCCCGATGCATTTATGACGGTAAGCCTCTCGCCGCCGGGAGTCTCTATCGTTAAACTACCGGTTCCGGGGCAGCCCGGTGGATAGTTGCCGGGCCTGATTATAGGCATCCCCGAATCAAGGTAAGGAATGATCTCCTTTTTATCCCAGATATGATTTCCAGTCGTAATAAGAGAAACGTTGTTATCAAAGAGTTCATCTGCCACTTTCGGTATAATACCGAATCCACCTGCTGAATTTTCCCCATTGGCAACGACAAGATCTAGATTATGCTCCAAGATAAGCGCTGGAACCAACTCCTTAACGGCTCGTCTGCCGGATTTCCCAATGAGGTCTCCGATAAATAACACCTTCATATAAAACTACCTTGCATATTCAGTCGCTCTCGTCTCCCTGATAACGCTTACCTTGATCTGTCCGGGATAGGTAAGTTCCTTCTCTATCTTCTTGGAAATGTCCTTGGCAAGCACCACCATTTCGGCATCAGAGACCTTAGACTGCTCCACCATAATCCTGATTTCTCTTCCGGCCTGGATGGCAAAGGTTCTCTCTATCCCGTTGAAAGAGGTTGCTATCCTTTCGAGATCTTCTAACCTTTTGACATATGTCTCCATCATCTCTCTTCTAACGCCTGGCCTTGCAGCTGAAAGGGCATCTGCTGCTGCAACCAGGTGTGCCAGAACAGTTTCAGGCTTTTCTTCATCATGATGGGCGGCTATCGCATGAACGACACGAGGAGATTCGCCATGCTTTCTGGCAAGATCAGCGCCTATTGATGCATGAGAGCCCTCCACCTCATGATCTACCGCCTTTCCAAGGTCATGAAGAAGTCCTGCCCTTCTTGCCTGCTTCTGATTAATTCCTAACTCTGCTGCCATAACTCCGCAAAGGAATGCCACCTCCAGCGAATGCTGAAGCACATTCTGCGCGTAGCTTGTCCTGTATTTAAGCTTTCCGAGGGTCATTATCAGCTCAGGATGAATTCCATGAACTCCCACATCGAATGTGGCCTGTTCGCCCGCTTCTTTTATAGTGGCATCGACTTCCTGCTCGGCCTTTTTAACGACCTCTTCAATCCTGCCAGGATGAATCCTGCCGTCTGCCATAAGCTTCTCAAGAGCTATCTTTGCCACCGCCCTTCTTACAGGATTGAAGCCTGAGAGTATTACCGCATCAGGAGTGTCATCAACTATAAGATCTATGCCGGTTGCCGCCTCGAGCGCCCTGATATTTCTTCCTTCTCGGCCGATAATGCGTCCCTTCATATCATCACTTGTGAGATTAACGACAGATACAGTTCTTTCTGCTACAAACTCACCTGCATAGCGCTGAATCGCATTCCCTATAATATCCTTCGCTTTTTTCTCAGCTGTCTCTTTCGCATCATCCTCTATGACCTTAATAAGCTTGGCGGCATCGTGCCTTGCCTCGCTCTCCATTTGATTGACAAGCTCATTTTTAGCTTCCTCTGCAGTCAGGTCGGCCACTTCTTCAAGCTTTTTCTTGTGCTCTTCAATCAAAGCCTTACATTCTTCATCTTTAAGTTTGGTAGACTTTAGTTCTTCGGCAAGCTCCCTCTCCTTGTTTTCAAGATCAGATTCCTTTTTATCAAGGGTAGCATCTTTTTTCTCCAGGTTTTCCTCTTTCTGCATCAACCTGTTTTCCAGCTTTTTTATATCCTTTCTTATATCACTATTTTCTTTTTCAAACTGACTTTTTGTCTGATAAAGCAGCTCCTTAGCCTGAAGTTCAGCCTCTTTCCTTCGATTTTCAGCTTCTTTCTTTGCATCTTCAATTATTTTCCCAGCCATCTTTTCGGCATTATCCACGCCAGACTCTGCCGTCTTTTTCCTTATTATGAACCCAAGGACAAGGCCTAATAAGATTAAAATAATCGAACCTAATACTACAGTTATTGAATTATTCACCTGCAATCCTCCTTTAATTTTCTTTAAGAACGGTCTTTATAACTCTATCTTCAGTAACCATCCATCCAACTTTCAAATCATGCTGGTAGCAAGGCAAATCTTTCAGCAATTGAAATTCGTATGCCGGCGCTAAAACAATATCCCTGTCAACATCCTTTAACGCCCTGTCGTAACAACCCTTTCCCAATCCCAGGCGCGTCCCGCTCAAATCATAGGCAACGCCAGGAACAATAAAGAGATCAATCTTTAAAATATCAAATGCCTTTTCAACTTCGGCCGAGGGCTCATAGAAACCGTCATCCCCTTTTTCAAGGTCATCAGGGGATAAGATCGGAATAAAAACAATAGAGTAATCTTCCCTTCTTACCTTGGGCATAAGAATTCTCTTCCCAAGAGAAAAAGCCGCATCTATCATGAGCCCCGTCTGAACTTCTGCTCTAAAATCAGAGTAAAGGGCAATATTGTCGGCGTTTTTAAAGAGCGCCAAAGATAAGATTCTATCAGCAATCATACTGCTTTTAGAAGCAACTTCGCCCGGTTTTAGAGCTAAACGTTCTTTAATTAGACGCTTCCTTATGAGAGACTTCTGCAAGAAGACACCTATTTAAGGAATTAATTATGATGGTTGGATGAATATAAGAAATGATTTTTAAAGGCAGGCCTGTGGGATGGCCCTTAATCTGTGGCGTTACGGCCTGATAATCCGGTCTTAACTGTTGATATATAAATAACGGTATATAAACTTAAAAAAACACCGTATAAAGCTAACTCACAAAGAATAAAAACCTGAAGGGTTCCTTCAGATCACCCACTTAAAAAATCAAGTCAATCATCCACTGAAATAAAACTTCCAGCCATCGGAATATAAAGTTCCCCCGCATGTACCGTGTGCAGGAATTGAATCTGAACCTATCTCACAATAGGTGGGCGCCATGTAACCGCTTAAAGTTTTTCCCGTGATGGGAATATACCGTCACGACCAGGGACAGCTCCCGTTCAATTCGTATTGGCTCAAGATCATCCACGCATCACGAATACAGCAGGGGAACCTATTTACCACTATCTTGCTCCAAATCTATTATTTCAAGCATACTGGAAGAGGTCAAATCAACCTCTCTTTCCAGTTTATTTATTTCTTCCTCTATTTTTATATTTTCACCTGCCAATTGAATGGCAGCATATATTAATAACCTCAAGGAATCAGCAGTCACTCCGCTTTTAGCTACCATCTCTATTTTTTCTTCGAGACGGCTGACCGCACACCTGAGCGATTCCTCCCCACCTGAAGTCCTGACCTGAAGAGTCTGGCCCATTATATTAATAGTTACAGGTTTTTCCAAGACAAAAGGTCAAAGACCCAATCCTTTAAATATATCCAGAAGAGATTCCACTCTCAGCTTCGCATCTTCTTTTTCACGTTTTAAAAGTTCGTTACCACGTTTAAGGACTTTCAATTCGCCACGCAACTGATCCTTCTCTTCCACAAGTTCCAGATATCTTTTTCTAAACAGAACAAGCGATTGTTCCAATTTTTTTAGCTTATCTAGTGGCATACCCCAGTTTCAGAATAGATCTGAACAGATTAAAAGTCAAGAATATTATAGTAAAGATTATCTGATATAACTATCAGTCAAAAGGAATTTCTACAGTGGGGAATTGGGGCTGAAATCATGGCAAAAATGTCTCGCCCATAAGCCAGTTATCAATACTTTGAGCCGCTTTACGACCGGCAGCTATGGCCCTCACAACTAGAGACTGACCTGATTCCATATCGCCTGCTGCAAAGACACCTGGACTGCTAGTCATTTTGTCTGCATCAACCTTTACGTTCCCTCGACCATCTAACTCAACGCCCAGCTGGTCAAGCATGCCGTTATGCTCTGGATGAACGAAGCCCATAGCAAGGAAAACCAGATCCGCATCTTGAGTAAATTCAGTGCCGGGCAGTTCCTTCATTGCCCAAGCGCCTTTATCGTCCCTGGTCCACTCAACTCTTACGGCATGCACTTTCTCAAGCTTTCCATCAGTTCCGGAAAAGGACTTCGTTAGAATGGAATAATCCCTTACGCCACCCTCTTCATGGGACGATGATGTACGAAGGATGTTCGGCCACTCGGGCCATGGATTATCAGCTCTACGCTCTCTGGGAGGTTCCGGCAGCAGTTCAAACTGATGAATTGATGTAGCGCCATGACGCACAGATGTTCCGACGCAATCGGAACCGGTATCGCCACCGCCCAAGATCACCACCTTCTTACCGTTAGCCATTATATCTTCTGCAGGGATCAGCTTGTCACCCCAGTTTCTTTTATTCTGCTGGGAAAGAAATTCCATCGCAAAGTACACACCTTCAAGTTCACGGCCCGGAACATCAAGGTCTCTCGGCTTTGTTGCACCTCCGGCAAGACAAAGGGCATCGAAATTCTTTTTCAGATCTTCAACGGGGTAGTTTACCCCGACGTTGGTATTCGCCTTTAAAATAACGCCTTCAGCCTTAAGCTGATCCACCCTTCTTTGAACGAGTTTCTTTTCAAGCTTAAAATCCGGGATGCCATACATCAATAGGCCTCCGAACCTGTCGGCCCTCTCAAAGAGGGTCACCTCGTGTCCGGCGCGGTTGAGCTGCTGGGCAGCTGCAAGACCTGCCGGGCCTGACCCTATAACAGCCACCTTCTTTCCGGTCCTTTTTTCAGGGGGTTGCGGCTTTATCCAGCCCTCTTTGAAAGCTCGGTCCACAATTGCAGCTTCATTGAGCTTGATCGCGACGGGGTCTATATTAATTCCAAGTGTACAGGCAGATTCACAGGGAGCCGGGCAAATCCTTCCGGTAAAATCGGGGAAATTATTTGTTGCATGAAGGGAATCTATAGCATCGCGCCACCTGCCGCTAAAAACCATATCATTCCAGTCAGGAATATTATTACCGACAGGACAACCGTGGTGGCAAAAAGGTATTCCGCAATCCATACATCTGGCGCCTTGCAGCTTCAAGCGCCTTTCGGAAAGAGGAAGCTCAAACTCCTTAAAATTCTTTATACGCGCAGCAACAGGGAGTTTTTGCTTTACTTCCCGATCAAATTCAATAAATCCTGTTATCTTACCCATGCCTTACGACCTTTTCCCTTTCCAGTTTATCCAGTACCCTTCTGTATTCTATTGGCATCACCTTTAGGAACCTGCGGGCAGCGGCATCCCAATCGTCAAGCAATAGTTTCGCCTTGGGACTGTCTGTAAATTTATAGTGCCTTTCAATGAGGTCCTTTACAAAGGCCTTTTCTTCTACGGCATCCAATGTTTCCAGATCAACCATGCTCAAGTTGCAAAGCTCCCCAAAACGACCGTTTTCGTTAAGGACATAGGCGATCCCCCCGCTCATACCTGCAGCAAAGTTTCGGCCTGTTTTACCAAGAACAACCACCCTTCCTCCGGTCATATATTCACATCCGTGGTCGCCGACTCCTTCTACAACCGCATTTGCGCCGCTGTTTCTTACGCAAAAGCGTTCACCGACAACTCCGTTAAAAAAAGCTTCCCCGCTTGTCGCTCCATAAAGCAGGGTATTACCGGCAATTATATTATCCTCAGGCGCATAGCTTGCCGCCCTCGGTGGGTGAATAACGATGCGTCCGCCTGAAAGCCCTTTACCTACGTAATCGTTACCTTCCCCTTCAAGGATCATGGTGACACCTTTTGGAACAAAGGCCCCGAAACTCTGGCCGGCTATCCCCGTAAACCTGCATGTTATCGTATCTTCCGGGAGTGCATCAGCCCCTCGTTTTCTTGAAATTTCACTGCCGAGCATAGTTCCTATAGTTCTGTCCGTATTAGATACGGGCATTTCTATTAAGACCTTCTCGGCATTATCTATGGCAGCCCTCGCTTTTTCAATGAGGAGATTATCAAGCGCCTCATCAAGACCGTGATCCTGCCCCTCAATATTACGTATGGCAACATTTTCGGAAACTTTAGGCATGTGCA
>JAVVFD010000022.1:0-6636 GCA_032250935.1 bacterium | reverse complement strand
AGATCAAGCCCTTTTGCCTTCCAGTGATCAACCGCCTTTTTCGCTTCGAGCATGTCCGCCCTTCCAACCATATCTTCCACTTTTCTAAAACCTAGCTCGGCCATGATCTCTCTGAGCTCTTCCGCAATAAACGTCAGGAAGTTGATTACATGTTCAGGCTCTCCGGCAAATCTCTTTCTAAGCTCGGGGTCCTGCGTAGCCACACCAACGGAACAAGTATTGAGATGGCACTTTCTAAGCATTACACAGCCCATTGCCAACAAGGCAGTTGTTGCAAAACCGAACTCATCGGCTCCGAGTAGAGCCCCTATCGCAACATCACGGCCTGTCTTCATCTGACCGTCCACCTGCACCTTTACTCTGCCCCTGAGGTCATTCAATGTCAACGTCTGCTGCGTCTCGGCAAGACCGAGTTCCCATGGAAGACCCGCATGTCTAACGGAACTAACAGGCGATGCCCCCGTGCCGCCGTCATACCCGCTGATGAGGATCTTTTCCGCCTTTGCCTTGGAAACTCCGGCAGCTATGGTACCCACCCCTACCTCGGAAACGAGTTTAACGGAAATATCCGCCTTGTCGTTGCTTTTCTTGAGGTCGTGAATCAGTTGTGCCAGATCTTCAATCGAATAGATATCGTGATGAGGCGGCGGGGATATAAGCCCTACTCCCGGTGTAGAGTGTCGCACCTTGGCTATGACATCGTTAACCTTATGTCCCGGGAGTTGCCCCCCTTCTCCGGGCTTGGCTCCCTGAGCCATCTTGATCTGGATCTCATCGGCATTCACAAGATAATGACTGGTTACGCCAAATCGGCCTGAGGCGACCTGCTTGATAGCACTTCGCCTGAGATCTCCATTCTCATCGGGAGTAAACCTTTCCGGATCTTCTCCTCCCTCCCCGGAGTTGCTCCGCGCGCCAAGTCTGTTCATAGCTATGGCCAGAGTCTCGTGGGCCTCTTTACTTATAGAACCGTAAGACATCGCTCCCGAGGCAAACCTCTTTACGATCTCGTTTACAGGCTCAACATCTTCAATCGGAACCGGCACAGCCTTTTCTTTACAGAATTCAAGAAGCCCTCTTAAGGCATAAAGTCTGCGGCTCTGATCATCGAGCTGCCTTGAATACTCCTTAAATAAACCGTAGTCCCCGGTCCTTACCGCCTGCTGAAATTTAATTAATGTGTCTGGATTAACAGTATGAGCCTCTCCATCCCTCCTCCACTGATACTGCCCTCCATGATCGAGTCTCAGTGGTACAACTTTCGCACTTGGAAAGGCAGCTACATGACGCTTGATGGTTTCCTGTGCAATCAGGTCTATCCCAACGCCTTCTATACGCGAAGGTGTGCCGGTAAAATATTTCTCTACAAGTTCTCTATTGAGGCCCAAGGCCTCAAATATCTGAGCGCCGTTATAACTTTGCAGCGTCGATATGCCCATCTTTGAAAAAACCTTGAGTAGCCCTTTACCAATCGCCTTTATAAAGTTAGCCTGAGCGGTCCTTATCCCCTCACCCTCTCTTTCGCCCTCCATCTCGTCGGGAAGATAATCGTGAACGTATAGGTCGGCAATAGTTTCAAAGACAAGATAAGGATTTACCGCACCGGCTCCATAGCCGATAAGAAGGGTAAAATGATGCACCTCGCGGGGCTCGCCGGACTCCACAACGAGACCGACTTTACCGCGATTGCCCGTCTTTATGAGATGATGATGCACAGCAGCTGTAATGAGAAGCGCAGGGATGGCAGCTTTACTTACTTTCACTCCCCAGTCACTAAGGACGACTATATTAAAACCTTCCGCTATAGCCTTATCTGCTCTCTCGCACACGGCATCTATCGCTTTTTTCAGGCCCTGCGCGCCCTTTGAAACGTCAAAGAGAGTAGAAACCGTTTTGGTCCTGAAATTACCATAGGTAACGTCCCTTAGTTTCGACATCTCCAGGTTCGTCAGTATAGGCTGAGATATCTCCAGCCTGCGGCAGTCTGCCGGCTTCTCGCCGAGGAGGTTCCCTTCGGCTCCTATATAGTTAGTTAGGGACATAACCAACTCTTCCCTTATGGGGTCTATGGGAGGATTGGTAACCTGCGCAAAAAGTTGTTTAAAGTAATTATAAACAAGCTGCGGTCTGTCTGAAAGGACGGCAATGGGAGTATCATTCCCCATTGCTCCCAGCGGCTCATGTCCGTTAATCACCATGGGGGTAATAATCTCGGCAATATCTTCCACTGTATAGCCGAACGCCTTTTGTCGCCTCAAAAGCGTCTTGTGGTTGGGCTGGCGTACGGCAGGGCTTATAGGAAGCTCTTCAATAGTTACCTTGTTCTCCTTCACCCATTCCTTGTAAGGCTGCGCCGAAACGATACCTTTTTTCACCTCTTCGTCGTCCATTATTCTGCCTTGTTCCATATCGACAACAAAAAGTTTGCCCGGCTCAAGGCGCCATGTCTTTAGAATATTTTCAGGGGCAATGGGAAGGACGCCGGACTCCGACGCCATTATAACAATATCGTCCTTTGTTATGGTATATCTGGCAGGCCTCAGGCCATTTCTGTCAAGCGTTGCACCTATTACCTTACCGTCGGTAAATGCGAGGGCAGCAGGTCCGTCCCAGGGCTCCATCTTTGCCGCATGGAATTCGTAGAACCCTCTCTTCTCCTCATCTATATGTACATCCTTGCTCCACGCCTCAGGAACAAGCATCATCATTGCGTGGGGAAGCGAACGACCAGTCATAACGAGCAGTTCAAGCGCATTGTCAAGTCCGAATGAATCACTCGAATATGGCCTAATAATTGGAGTTATCTTCTTTATATCATCGCCGAATAAGTCAGACTCGAACATAGCCTCACGTGAAAACATCCAGTTGACATTTCCATCCAGAGTATTTATCTCACCATTGTGGGCAAGATAACGAAATGGATGGGCAAGATCCCAGGATGGGAAGGTATTGGTTGAGTAGCGTTGATGAACAAGTGCAAGAGCGCTCACCATCGTCTTATCTGAAAGATCATGGAAAAACTTAGGGACCTGTGCAGCTATTAATTGCCCTTTATAGACTATTGTCCTACTGGAAAGACTTGGAACGTGAAAAAGCTTGTCCTCTTTCAGGTTGAGGGCTCTTATGGCAAAACCGAGTTGCTTACGAATAACGAACAGTTTTCTTTCGAAGGCAAGTTGATCTTCGCAGCAGCTCCCGATAAAAACCTGCCTCATAAAGGGCATAACGGCACGGGCAGAATCACCGACAGCATCGGGATCGACAGGAACATCACGCCAGCCCAGGAGCTTTTGCCCCTCCTGCCTTATCTTGTTCTCTATGATTTTTTCACAAGTATGCCTTTCTTCAGCATCGGAAGGCAGAAACATCATGCCAACTCCGTATCTACCCTCTTCAGGAAGATCTATATTGATTTCAGCACAGACCTTAAGAAAAAACTTATGAGGGATCTGGAGCAGTATGCCAGCGCCATCTCCCGTTCTCGGATCTGCCCCAACGGCCCCACGATGAGTAAGGTTGTCCAGGGCCTCAATACCCTTGCGAACTATATCATGAGATTTAAGCCCCTTGATATGGGCGACGAATGCTACACCGCAACTATCCTTTTCATGAGCAGGATCATAAAGACCCTGCCTAGAAGGCATCCCGCCTTTTGAAATTTCAGAATCTTTTATTTTCATTTTAAAAACACTTTCCATTATATATGCTGAATTTTATCCCGCTAAACACAAGCTTAGCATCATTTTTCAATAATTATATCACCAAGATATAAAAAAGAGCGATTACAAGATGCACAGGTCACAACCAGACCGAACCGGAAAACAGGAATACAAAGCTAAAAAGGCTCTAAGAGATTAATTGGAAAGGGGTTTAAAACAAGATATAAGCGGCGAAGCAGTACCTGTTAAATCCTTCCGCACCATACAAACATTAGATCAAAATGCAAACAAACGAGGAAAGACAATCCTTTAATTTTGCACCTCAAAAGCTTTATCCGAAGCGTATCAAGATACAAATTACAGCAAAATTTGTCAAGGATATTCTATGTCCTCTTGGCAACGGGGAACCAACGAAAACACCAACGGAATTTTGAGATTCTATTTCCCCAAGGGCACAGATTTTAAAAAAGTTACTTCAAAAGAACTTGAAATTGCTGTCAGAAAGATTAATAATAGGCCAAGAAAGTGCCTAAACTACCGGACACCTCAAGAAGTTTTCTATAGCGCTTCAGGTGGTGCACTTGGAACTTGAATCTGCCAAAATCAGAGAGAGGAGGATATCCTGTGAAATGCAACTACAGCGACATTGAGGACGCATTCCATTTCGTGAGCAGTGGACAAATGTATATGCATGAGGCAGTTCTTAACAAGGAAACGGGCGAAGTCTACTACCGCTCTGACATGTCGGGCATAGATGAATTTCCTGACGATGCCGATGACGAGAAATATGAATACATCCCTCACAAGAATGAACTTAATCTTGGACGCGACCTCGTCTTCAGGTTCGCAGCGGGAGTCATACCCGATAAACTCGATGAGGTGGAGGGGTGTTTCCATAAACGCGGGGCCTATTCGCGCTATAAAGACCTGCTGGATAGAGTCGGAAAGCTCGATGAATGGCATGAATTCGAACCTTCCGCAACAGAAACGGCGCTGCGCGAGTGGTGCGAAGAGCAGGGAATCGAAGTGGATTAAACGAGCAAGGGTGGAACCATTTATGATTAAGGCCAGCTGCGAACATTACAGAAGGACTGAAACAGGAAAGAATTTTTTAAGAAACATTTCGGTCAAGGCGCCGCCTGTCGCCAGCAACTTATGCCTTCATCCTGAAAACAGATCGAATAATGTGTGCGACATCATAAACAATACTTTCCCCCCCCCCCTCCCATCCGACCACTTCCAGTAAATAGGTTCAGCGCTTATCAGCACGCATCAGATGGATGGCATCCAGGTCTTTGATATGACTGGATTCACGCTGGAGTTTATCCCGTTCTTGATACGGGGCAGGAATGACGAAATTATAATTATTAGAGGTAGCCTGTAGCCTATAGATATGGAATCGGTGTTCATTGACACAATTCGGCGTTTGTGGTATAAATTCAAGCTACCCAAATTAAACCATCAGGAGGAACAGAACTTGAAAATATTTAATAAAACGGCATACCTGGTAATATTCTTTGCTGCACTGTCGCTCGCTTTGGCGGGCTGCAAGGAAGATGCCCCTGCTTCAAAAAAATCGGAAGAAAAGAGTGAAAGCGTAGCGCAAGGTAATATTGTTGAACCCCAGGCAAGCGGGTCGGAGGCATTTGCAATGCTTCCCGATGTTGTAGCTAAGGTCAATGGTGTTGACCTGTTAAAATCAGATCTTGAAAAGATATACTCAATGATCTCGGCTCAGGCAAAAATGTCTGGCGATGCCAAAAGTGACAAGGAGGTAATAGACGTTGCGCTTGGCGAACTTCTTAATATGGAGGTTCTGAAACAGGAAAGCGCGCGCCGCAATATCGTTCCTTCACCGGAAGATATTGAAAGCGAGATGAAAACAATTCGCGCCAACTTCCCCGATGATGCCGCCTTTGAGGCAACACTGAAGAGTAAAGGCCTTACCATTGAAGGTGTGAAAAAAAGTGTTACGGAGCAGCTATCTGTACAAAAAATGCTTGAAAAAGAAGTGCAGTCAAAGATCTCCATATCGGACAAAGAGATAAGCAAATTCTATTCAGAAAATCCTGACTATTTCAAGACGAAAGATTCTGTAAGGGCCTCCCATATTCTCATAAAGACGGAAGAAAATGACGATGAGAAAAAGCTGGCCGAGGCCAGAAAAAAGATTGACGCTATACTTGTAGAGCTCAAGAAGGGCGGAGATTTTGCGAAAATAGCTCAGGAAAAATCGGAAGGGCCGAGCGCTCCTAATGGCGGAGACCTCGGTTATTTCGGCAAGGGACAGATGGTACCTTCTTTTGAAGAGGCTGTTTATAAGCTGAAGGTGGGAGAGATAAGCGATGTCGTTAAGACACAATTCGGTTTTCACGTCATTAAGCTTGTCGACATAAAAGAGGCAGGAACTACACCTCTTAGCGAAGTTGAAGATTCAATCAAGATGTTTCTTTCAAGGCAAAAAGGCGAAGAGGTGTTTAAAGAGTTCGTTGCCAAATTACGTTCCAGCGCTTCTATAGAAAAAAAGATTTAATAAACTATAAAAACTGCCCCGGCTATGCGCCTTCAGGTGCAGGGCCGGGGTTTTTAATTAAAGAGGCTAAATGAAATACGGAGCAAAAGGTATAAAAGAAGCCAAGCTTGAGCCTTGGGAGAATTCATATCCAGACAGAGATTATACAATTGATATCTCCTATCCTGAATTCACCTGCCTTTGTCCACGGTCGGGTTATCCCGACTTTGCAACTATCAGCATTAACTATGTCCCTGATAAATATGTAGTTGAACTCAAAAGCCTTAAGTTGTACTTAAATTCCTATAGAGACGTAGGCATCTCCCATGAAGAGGTTACAAACAAGGTCTTTGATGATCTTAAAGAGATCCTTAAGCCCAGAAAGATGGAAATTACGGGTGACTTTAATGTGAGGGGCAACGTTAAAACCGTCATAAAGGTAGCTCTTTAATTATCAATTGCAAC
>JAVVFD010000229.1:0-651 GCA_032250935.1 bacterium | reverse complement strand
CCGATATTTATAAGCACTGGTACCGATCCCTTATATGGTCGTTGTAATAACCACCCTTAGATGACGAGCTCATCAGCCCCTCATAGACGTGGACCGGAACACCGCAGAAGTCATAGCTGTGCCCTTGCTCAAATGTAATTCGCATTCGTTGCGTTGACTGCTCGTAACCGACAGCGCACATAGCACTCGATCTGACCTGGATCATTTCCATTGCGAATGCCCTTCGTTATGCACCACTAGCAAAAATAAAACTGTTACCTTTTCCATGCTATGACACTCTCATCCACCAAACCGCGCGGCTAAACCAGTGAGAGTTTTATTCTCAGCAATCTCATCATGTGGAATCAGCAGGTAGCGCCATGGCTTACCGCCATAGGTGCTCGCATGGTCCGATGCATTTACACACCATTTGATCGCCACTTCCTTTTTGGCAATTACAATCGGATCATCCAGCTCCTTGCGCATTTTTGGTTCGAGCATGTAGATCGTGTCGACAGTCTCGGCCACGAAGTCCGGTTGGTATTCCGGATGTTCCGCACCTGACTTGTAGTAGATCTGGAACTGCCCTTTTGCCGGCTTGAACCAACGAATAGCGTCGCGTTCAAGTATCACCGCCAGCTTGCGCTCCGTGTCGGAGTCGAATTTTTGCAC
>JAVVFD010000228.1:0-653 GCA_032250935.1 bacterium | reverse complement strand
CCCGTATCTTTTGAGAAATTTTGATGTTACCAGGGCGGATCAGGTATGGTGTTCTGATCTGACATATATCCGACTTGCCGGCGGGTTTGTTTATTTGACGGCCGTCATGGACTGGTACAGCCGGTATGTCCTCTCCTGGGAGCTGTCAATCACTATGGATAGCGAGTTCTGTGTATCCGCCCTTGAAAGGGCGCTACGATGTCATGGGACTCCTTATATATTTAACACGGACCAGGGCGCCCAATACACAAGCCATGAATTTACAAAAGTTCTGAAAGATAAGGAGATCAAAATCAGCATGGACGGGAAAGGTCGGGCCATGGACAACATCTTCATCGAACGCCTCTGGCGCAGTGTCAAGTATGAAGAGATCTATGTAAACGAATTCAAATCAGTTGATCAGCTGCGCAAGGCCTTGAAAAAATATTTTGATTTTTACAACCATGAACGGCCGCATCAGAGTTTTAATGGACAGACCCCAGCCGAAATGTATTATGGGAAAAATCAATTGAGGTTGGTGGCATGAACAAAAGAGTGTTCAAGAAACCCGCTCCAGCGGAAGCCAATTCCCTCCGACGGGCAGATTTTGTGGTGCCCATTCTCAGGACCTGGCTTCCACTTCCGCTAGATGCTGAACTATGCCGGAAAACTGG
>JAVVFD010000227.1:0-657 GCA_032250935.1 bacterium | reverse complement strand
TGCATAATCATTCTCCTCTTAGATTGTTCCTAAGAGTTATTACAAAGCTTGAGCCAACAACGAAATATTCAACATATAATTCACAAGTAACTGATATTGCTTAACTTTAATAATTTGACAGCAAATTTCAACGATTGAGTTCCTTCATTTTTGAAGAATTTAAAAGCCGCGCATCTCTTTCGAATAAAGATGTGGATTACAAAGAAACTATGGGCGTTACCAAGATCTTATCGGGTAGGAGGCGGAGTTACCTCCGCCGTCCTCTCACACCACCGTACGTACGGTTCCGTATACGGCGGTTCATGAACGACTCCAATGCAGTCGCAGCATATCCAACAGTGAAAAGAGTCCGAGGTGATCAAAGAAGCGTTTGGGGTACGCAAGGTGCATGTGTGCGGCCCCGGCGTTCCACCAGGATCCACGACCGTTGGTCGCTGAGCGCCACGCCTGTTCCTCCGGGAGGCCTCGCTTCATGAGCATTCGGGCGCGCGTGAATACTCGTTTCGCCTGTCGCCACAGAATGCAGCGCAGACGGCGGCGTATCCACTGGTCAAGGTTCTGGAACGCAGCCTGCACTTCAGTGAGCCGGTAGTAGTTACCCCAGCCACGCAGTATCGGGGTCAGCCGCTCGATGAGTCTGGCCAGACTCCATCCCCG
>JAVVFD010000226.1:0-693 GCA_032250935.1 bacterium | reverse complement strand
ATAGCAACGGAAGTTTTACTGTA
Source organism: bacterium (assembly GCA_032250935.1). Classification (GTDB taxonomy): domain Bacteria; phylum Desulfobacterota; class JADFVX01; order JADFVX01; family JADFVX01; genus JAVVFD01. The sequence goes on along the minus strand of JAVVFD010000226.1, from coordinate 670 downwards.
CGTCGAAAAACCATCGCCAAGAAAATGCGGGCCAAGCTCAAAGAAATCCGTCAGACTCTCAGGCGAAAGAGTCACTACCCAGTCAGTCGACAGGGTCAATGGCTTCGGTCTGTTGTGCGGGGACATATAAATTATTACGGAGTTCCCGGAAACATAGACGCACTTCACACCTTTCGTATACAGGTCACAAGAATGTGGCTAAAAGCTCTGCGCCGACGCAGTCAGAAAGGGAAAGCTCTTACATGGGAGCGCTTTGGACGATGGGCAAATAAGTGGATACCATGCGAGCGTATCGTGCATCCATACCCAAACAAGCGCCTCTGCGTCTGACCCGAGGCAGGAGCCCGGTGCGGTAATTCCGCACGCCGGGATCTGTGCGGGGGATGTCGGGTAACCGATGTTCCTACCGCGACTAAAGGGGATGCAGGGGATATAAGGCAAGGACAAATCTTTTTTGTTTAAAACCTGAATCCGTGAATTGGACCTGCCTTTGCAGATTTCAAGAGGCTTTGCAACTTCCGGAAGGTGATGAGTTAGGCGTGAGGGGTGAGGCGTAAATCTTTCAATAAAACGTGGTGTTTGTTTTTTTCTCTTCACACCTAACCCCTCACCCCTCACGGATTCAGGTAAAACACAAAGCCCCGAGTTTTTGGCTAAGATTGATTTGATT
>JAVVFD010000225.1:0-712 GCA_032250935.1 bacterium | reverse complement strand
CGGGGCGTGACCGCGGCTGGGTTGCAGATATTGCCCCAGCACCAGAAAGTGGGTGCCCGCCGCGAGCAGGTCGTCCAGGGCTCGGGACACTTCGTCTCGGGTCTCTCCCAAGCCGAGCAGCAGTGAGGACTTCACCCGTCCCCCCCAGGTTGAGTCGGCAGCCCGCTTCAGCACGGACAGGGACCGCCGATAGCTGAAACGGGGGTGGCGCAGTTGCGGGGTGAGGCGCTCGACCACCTCCAGGTTGTGGGCCAGCACAGAGGGTTGGGCCGAAAGCACTGCGTCCAGCGCCCCGGGCCCGTAGTCGGGAATGAGCACTTCGGTTCTGGGCGGGGGGGTGAGGCCGCTGAGGGCCGCTAGGGTGTCGGCGAATACGCTGGCCCCGCCGTCGGGCAGGTCGTCGCGGGTCACCGAGGTGAGCACCACGTAGGTGAGACCCATGGTCTCTGCCGCCGCCGCTACCCGCCGGGCCTCGGAGGGGTCCAGGACCCCTCCGGGGTCGCCGCGGTTTACCGCGCAGAACCCGCAGCCCCGGGTGCAAACGTCGCCCAAAAGCAGAAAGGTGGCCGTGCCGGCACTCCAGCACTCCCCCCGGTTTGGACAGCGGGCTTCTTTGCACACCGTGTGCAGGTGTTGTTCTGTCACAGCCCGCTGCACCGTGCGGTAGCGGGGACCGTCGGCGAGGGGCACAGTCAACCAGGGGGGTTTGCGT
>JAVVFD010000224.1:0-729 GCA_032250935.1 bacterium | reverse complement strand
GCGGGAAGAAGAGGAGCAACGGACGGTTCACGGTGCTGCGGCAGACGATCCGCAAGCGGTTGCAGGCCAAGCTGAAGCAGGTGAAGACCGGGCTTCGGAGACGTCTGCACGATCCCGTCCCCGAGGTGGGAAGATGGCTGCGCTCGGTCGTCGGTGGGCATGTGCGCTACTACGGCGTACCCATGAACGGCCCGGCGCTGCACCTCTTCCGCTTCCAGGTGGGCCGGCTCTGGTACCGCTCGCTCCGGCGACGCAGCCAGAAGGCGCGCCTCACCTGGGAGCGCATGCGGCGGCTCATCGACCGCTGGCTGCCCCCGGCCCGCGTCTGCCACCCCTATCCCCTGAGGCGACTTGGCGTCATCACCTGAGGCAGGAGCCCGGTGCGGTAGTTCCGCTCGCCGGGATCTGTGGAGGGGGTGATCAGAAATGGTCATTCCTACTCCGACCTGCCGCGGGTGGCTCCGGATCGGACGGTCGGAGCGGGGGCGCGGACGGCTGCTTCAACTTACCAGATTCTTCGCCGAAGATGGCTCCGGCCTCGGGCGCGCGAATGGCTTCCTGGACCGAGCGATCGGGCGATCATCCGGGTCTCGTCGGGGCGTCGGCCCGGCGCGCGTGGTATCCACAGCGGATGCGCGAGGAGGGGGGAGACGGCGGTGGCCGTGGCAGGGCGACGCTCGAAGGCTCGCTCGAGGCTGCACTCGAGATCGCTCGCGAGAGACTGCTCGA
>JAVVFD010000223.1:0-767 GCA_032250935.1 bacterium | reverse complement strand
TACAAACGCTCTGGCGATGTCTTTACCAAGCTGGCCAACCCAGCGACGCTGCCCACGAGCACGGGCCGGGGCGTTGCTTTCTCGACCGATGGCACGTACATGGCCGTGGCGCACTTCACGGCCCCGTTCCTTACCATTTACAAACGCTCTGGCGATGTCTTTACCAAGCTGGCCAATCCAGCGACGCTGCCCACGGGCGATGGCTTCGGCGTTGCCTTCTCGACCGATGGCACGTACCTGGCCGTGGCGCACGCCTCAAGCCCGTTCATTACCATTTACAAACGCTCTGGCGATGTCTTTACCAAGCTGGCCAACCCAGCGACGTTGCCCGCGAGCACGGGCCGGGGCGTTGCCTTCTCGACCGATGGCACGTACATGGCCGTGGCGCACGTCACAAGCCCGTACATTACCATTTACAAACGCTCTGGCGATGTCTTTACCAAGCTGGCCAATCCAGCGACGTTGCCCGCGAACACGGGCCAGAGCGTTGCCTTCTCGACCGATGGCACGTACCTGGCCGTGGCGCACGTCACAAGCCCGAACATTACCATTTACAAACGCTCTGGCGATGTCTTTACCAAGCTGGCCAATCCAGCGACGTTGCCCCCGAGCGCGGGCAACGGCGTTGCCTTCTCGACCGATGGCACGTACATGGCCGTGGCGCACGAAGTAAGTCCGTTCATTACCATTTACAAACGCTCTGGCGATGTCTTTACCAAGCTGGCCAACCCAGCGACGCTGCCCACGAGCACGGGCCGGGGCGTTGC
>JAVVFD010000222.1:0-813 GCA_032250935.1 bacterium | reverse complement strand
TTCAAGTTCTTTTGAAGTAACTTTTTTAAAATCTGTGCCCTTGGGGAAATAGAATCTCAAAATTCCGTTGGTGTTTTCGTTGGTTCCCCGTTGCCAAGAGGAATAGGGATCAGCAAAATAAACTGTTAAATCAGTTTCTTTTTCCAGCTCTTTGAATTTTGAAAATTCCCTGCCATTATCAACTGTCAGGGTCTGTCGAAAAGATTTTGGAATACCTTGAAAAGCCTTAATGCTTGCCTCGGTCATTGTGGCGGCCTTCCTGTCTAGCAGCTTTGCAGCCAGCAAATAACGACTTTTACGCTCTACGTGTGTAGCAAGAGCACCAGCGCCTTTGGCTCCTTCCACGGTGTCTCCTTCCCAGTCACCATAGCGCTCACGGGAATCAACAATTGCAGGTCTCTGTGCTATGGAGACCCGCCCAGGAATAAAACGCCGACCACTGCCGTATCGCTTCTGTCTACGCCGCTTTTTGTGCCTACGTCTTAAGTGTTTGTGAAGATCGCCACCTTCCCTGGCATTAGAATAAATCCAGCGATAAATCGTTTCGTGACTGATGCGCATACGCTCGTCATCAGGAAAATCATATTGTAATCTGCCGGCTATCGCCTCCGGTGGACAATCCAGCTTCAGCTTATCCATAACGTAATCAACGAGGGGTTGATTATTTTGGCGACGGCGGCTTCGCGCTTTATGTTTTCGTTTTTCAGCAACAGGTTGTGATGAGTAGTACCAGTATGGTGCGCTGTCACTATATTCAGGGCCATTCCGCTTTATTTCTCTGCTTATGCTGGTGTGGTGTCGTCCAAGTCGACG
>JAVVFD010000221.1:0-828 GCA_032250935.1 bacterium | reverse complement strand
GCGCAAGTTTTGCAAACGCCCGGGCAAAACCGGGTGGTCAATGCGATCAGCAAAGACAGCGCGGGAAATAGCCGTGATTATTCCAATAGCATCAACATAGACTTGGCTGTTCGCAGTAACAGCAGTAAATCTAGCGGGTTAAAGTCCCGTCCGGGGAGTTGTCCGTACGCCCCGGTAGCATGAGGAAGCGGCGTCGTGGTAACACGGGGTCGTGAGTTTTCACACAGCAAGAGAGCAGGCCGTAACGCAAGTGAACCTATGAGTAGCCTCGTAAACGAACTGGAGAAGCCGATCCTGTGGTCAGAAGGGGAAGGCCGTTGGATACGCACTGGAATAACGGAAGTGGTGCGAATTGACTCCCGGGGTAGCAGGGTCGGCATGTTCTCGAAGATTTACTGCCCAGTGCTGGAGACCCGTCCTGGGAGGTGGGGAGGCCACCACCCGTTGCGTATAAGGAAACGAAAGCGTAACGGCCCGGAGCGGGAGTCGGAGGGGTTCATAGTACTGATTGAGATCGCGGGACAACATAACCCCGATCGAGGGAAGGGGCCCTACTTTGTTCACGCAACCAAAGAGCGGAGGATCAGGGGATTGCCATGTCGCTAACCACCCCGAACACGATCAGGACGCTACAGAGGAAGCTTTATACCAAGGCCAAGCAAGAACCGGCCTACCGCTTTTACGCACTCTACGACAAGATCAGCCGTGCAGATGTCCTCAATCACGCATGGCGACTGGTTAAGGCCAACCGAGGTAGTCCCGGCGTTGACGGGATCGGCTTCGAGGCCATAGAGAGCGGAACTGGGGTAGAAACGTTTCTGCGGGAAC
>JAVVFD010000220.1:0-838 GCA_032250935.1 bacterium | reverse complement strand
TCACTCAGGGCACTCGATACAACCATGTTCCCCAAGCTGTGGGCGGCAAAGGTCTTTTCACCGGCGACACTGTTATTGAAGTAGTCAGCCAAATGTCCTGCCGTATCGAAGGCATGCATAACGTTGATGTGGTAGTTGGGTGTAAAGGGAAGCGTGATGTCACCCTCCCACAGCACGTCCTGCGTATGCCAGCCATACCAAGTGACTCCCCAAAACTTGGCTTTGGACCCAGCCCAGTACATCCGTTTAAACATCTCTGCCTGCCATCCCCTGGCACTCTGGCCATTAACATTGTAGCCGTGAACAAATACGAAATTTTTCCCATTCGTTTCGCTGTCGGGATAATTATCAGGCTGCCCGGTTCTGTTATCAGGGCCGACATTCTTATCCCAGCCATATGTGTCGCCACGATCATCATTGACATGACGATTACTTACTGACAGAGTAAAATTCCTATGCCTGAACATGTCTTCCACGCCGGAAAGGCTTATATTCAAGCTAAACGACATTACATTTTCTTCAGTATCATTGTTTTTCACTTCAACTGTTATGGGTACATTAAATGGGGTTTCCGGTACATCCTCACCTTCTATCAATATTACACCCAGTCCTTGATCTTTAATCTTGGCAAGAAAAGCGGGGTCCCCGTAATGATCATTTAACTCTACGCCTATATGAGGAATACCATACGTGTTTGCGTTGCCTAATGTTGTTGCCGTTTCCAGATTACCATCAGAACCGGTGAGATATTCCCCGGCATTTCCAGGCAAAAAGCTTGTAAAGACAAAGTTCAACTTGCTGTATTTTGATTTTAAATTGTATGTATACGTCGATGGAT
>JAVVFD010000021.1:0-25075 GCA_032250935.1 bacterium | reverse complement strand
GGATCAAACTCTCCAATTAAATCCTGAATCGCAAAAAATCCGAAGATCTCCGCGATCTGTTTGCTAAACAAATTGACTTGCATTTTCCTGCTATTTAGTTTTCAAAGACCAATAAAACAAATATTTCGCCACCAAGAGCGAAACAACGACTATATCAAAACCGCTTCGATTTTGTCAATATAAATTTTCAAGGAGAACAAAAAAACAGAAGTGAAAATAATTGATGTACCAAGATGGTAGACATTGTCTTACAACTTCAACTTCGTCAAAAAAAGGATATTAACAAACTACCTGTCTCTATGTCAATATATTCTTAAATGCAAAATCAGGATTGGCCGGAAGCAGGCGCCCCCCCTAAAACCGCCTACGGAAGAGCCGGCAGCTTTATACCGTGATTCGTACTGTACTGGTAATCCTCAAAAACATGCCGGGCCGGAAGGATTTGATAGCTGCCGTCAGACATCTTATTTGTTGTGTCTTTCAGTCGATAGACGTAATGTCCGCAGGTCCAGCACTTATAGTTTTTCATATGCACACAAAGACAGGTCTTGTCGAAAATGGAAACCGTATCATTGCCCTTTTCCAGCTCGGTATAATAGGCGCCTATATAACTGCAATTACCATCCTTATCCAGCAGATAGCCGAGGCTCTCACAGTTTGGTTTAACTCCCGAACCTATAGCGGGGCAACGCTTCAGCATCCTCATGGGATAACCGGTGGGAGAAATTGCATTGACCTCTATATCATCTTCATTCGCCTTGAAATATTCCTGCTTTACATCATCGGGGAGCCCGCACTCCTTAGTTACAGTGAAGCGGTTTGCAACCTGTATGGCTGAAGCCCCCAGCCCCATAAACTCCACTCCATCACTGCCTGTAAAGATTCCTCCTGCCGGGATGACGGGGATATCAAGCCCCTTATCCTTAAGATATCCAAGGACCTCTTTCATGATATCCTTCAGGTTATACTTCTTCCAATCTTCGACCCCAAAGCCTAAATGACCACCGGCAAGCGGCCCTTCAACAACTACAAAATCGGGCATCCGCTCCGCCCTGGCTGCTCGCTTTAAGAAAAGCGTAAGGGCCCTTAGGGAAGAGACTATAATGCCAATACTGACGTCCCTGAACCTTGAATGAGCCTTAATAAGATCGAATGACCCGAGATGCAGGCCAGCGGCAAGAGTAATGCCGTCTATACCCGCATCCATAGCGGCAGAGAGCCTTGCCTTCAAGGTCTCTTTTGGATTATTCATAGTCAACTTTTCCATACAGTTGATATAGATCGCGCCGTCACCCTTCTTGCGATTCATCGTATTTTCAACATGGAACCTTGTTGCCTTTTCAACCGTATCAAGATCGAACTGGGCCTCCGCCTTGTTTCGCGCCGACATAAGATGTTTATACCTGGCAAGCCTTTCTTTATCAAAGTTCGTACCGTAGTGGCGATCAGATACCGTCTGGATCAATGCATCGGAGATATGTCCGATACCGCCAAGACTGGACACCTCAAGGGCAAGGTCAGAGGTGGAAATATCCACGCCCATACCACCGAGCATAATAGGCACGTATTCTTTCCTCCCAAGTTTCAGGCGATAATCATCCAGCTTTTTCATTCTTCTTCCCTAAATAATAACAACGGCAAAACAATTAAAACAGTGCAGCGGCTCAAGCTTAACTGTCCCTCTCAATTACATAATCAGCCATCTCAAGAAGGGCATCCTTGATGGCTGAATCAGCAAACAGGTCAAGGCTGTCTTTTGCCCTCGACACATAGTCCTTCGCCTTTGAAACGGTATACTCAATACCGGCATACTTGTTAATTAACTCAAGGGCCAGATCAAAATCACTCTTATTAACCGAGTCCGAATCCAGCAAACCCTTCAGAGTCAGCCTTTCTTCATCAGTGCACTCACTCAAAGCCTTTATTACCGGCAGCGTAACCTTCCCTTCCTGAAGATCTGTCCCTATAGTCTTACCGAAGTCCTTCTCATTGGAGACATAATCCATGCTGTCATCCATCAATTGGAAGGCGATACCCATATTCATGCCGTAATCTCTAAGAGCATGCTCTTTTTCCTCATCAAGTCCACCAAGGATTCCGCCGACCTGGCAGGTCGCGGAAATAAGAACTGCAGTCTTATCCTTAATTACCTGAATATAATCATCTTCACTCGTCTCTAGATCATGAGTCTTTATAAGTTCAAAGACCATCCCTTTAGCCATATCAGTTGTGGCCTCAGAAAGAACCTTCAATATCCTGAGATTTTCGCATTCGACAGCCATCAAGAAAGACTTGGAATAGAGAAAATCGCCCACCAGAACGCTCACCTCGTTACCCCAGAGGGAGTTGGCAGAAGATTTCCCACGTCTAAGCTCGGCGTTATCCACGACATCATCGTGCAGCAGAGTCGCCGTATGGATAAACTCCACCACGGCAGCAAGAAGGATATGCCTATCCCCTTTATAACCGGCAAGATCGGCCGCCATAAGAAGAAGCATGGGCCTCAGGCGCTTTCCGCCGCTCAGGATCAGATGCTCTCCAACCTCAGATATAAGACCGACGTCGGACTGGAGATTCCTCTTAAGTTCACCCCCTACCCTTATCAGGTCACTATCAACCAGCTTTAATATCTTTTTAATATCCATAATTTAGAAACGCTCATGATAGCTAAATAAAAGGAAGCTTGTCAAAGAAAAAGTGGCTTCCCGAAGCGAGCTGAGGCTTAATATCCCTACCAACTTTCAGGACAGGGATTAAGCTTTTCCTTCTCTTTTTAAGATTCTGCTGTTAATCTATATGAGAATTAATAACCCGGCACCAATTCAGAGAGACCGTCATTCCCGCGCAGGCGGGAATCCAGAACTTGATAAGCATGGATTCCGGGTCAAGCCCGGAATGACAAATATCTCTCTATTTCAGGGCCTGTTTAATAATAACAAAATCATCAATTAAATATTGCTAAAGGCATATGATCTCACACCAGATATTGACAACCTTTGTTGCGGCATCCGTACTTGGCGTCGTGCTTTTCCTCCTTGCGCAACGTATGAAGATATCGGCAATCATGCTGCTCCTGATAGTCGGGATTCTTGCCGGTCCCCAGTTTCTAGGTCTTGTAAGACCTGACAGCCTTGGCGCCGGGCTTAACACCATAATATCACTTTCCGTTGCGCTCATACTTTTCGAGGGGGGGCTCACCCTGGACGCAAAAGGATACCGACAGGTATCCTCTGAAATATGGGGCGTACTTACAAAGGGGGTGATCATCACCTGGGGGCTCTCTGCACTGGCCATAAAACTGTTCTTCGGTTTTGATCTTTCTTTTTGCCTGCTTTCGGCAAGTCTTATAATAGTAACGGGCCCCACCGTAATAGGCCCACTCCTCCAGAGGATCAGGGTAAAAAAACGCCTGCACAACATCCTTTACTGGGAAGGGGTGCTAATTGACCCCATAGGGGTATTTATTGCCCTTCTTTGCTATGAATGGATACTCAGCTCGGGAGAGCCCAAGGCCTACCTGAATTTCCTATACCGCTTTCTGATAGGCTCGGCACTGGGAATATCCTTCGGCATGCTCATATACCATGTCCTCAAGAAGAACTGGATACCTGAAGAGAAGCTGAATTTCTTCGTGCTCGCAAGCGCCATGCTCAACTTCGCTATCGCAGACAGCCTGCTCAGCGAAAGCGGCCTTCTTAGCGTAACGATTGCGGGCTTTCTTTTAGGGTATAAGGATACACCCCAGCTCAACAGGATCATAGAATACAAGGTCGAATTAAAAGACTTCCTCATCGGCCTCCTCTTCATGCTTCTGGCGGCAAACCTCGTCCTTGAAAAGTTCCTTGCCTATGGGATGGAGCTTGTCGCCCTGGTGGCAATAGTCATGCTCGTCATAAGGCCGATAAATATATTTCTATCCACATGGGGCAGCCCGATTACATTAAAGGATAAACTCTTTCTCAGCTGGATAGCCCCCCGGGGAATAGTCGCGGCATCCATGTCTTCCCTCTTTGCATTCCACCTTGGCTCAATCGGTTTTAAAAATGCTGAGTTTTTAGAGACCTTTACCTACGCAGTCATTGCAGGGACAGTCATTTTTCAGGGTTTTTCCGCAAAAAGCGTGGGGAAACTTCTGGGCGTCCTTGAACCGAGGCCCAGAGGATGGCTGATAATAGGCGCACATAAACTTGCAAGGGCGGCAGCCAAATTTATTCAGGATAACGGCGAAAGTGTTGTCCTGCTGGATACGAACCCTAGAGAGGCAAAGGTCGCCAAACGGGAGGGATTAACCGCTCTTTGTGAAAATGCCATGACCATTGACCCTTCACAGCATGTGGAACTTTACGCCATAGGAAACCTCCTGTCCATAACGGAAAACGAAGACCTGAATCATCTCATTTGCCAGAGATGGCAAAAAATTCTTGGAAAATCAAAACTCTACTACTGGGGCTATGGTAAAACAAGCGCCAGCGAACAGGCTGTCTCCGTCAAACGGGGGAAGGCTGTATGGACCGATTTCGACATAAAGTCTATTATTGCAGAAAACGTAAGGCAGGACACACTCATAACCTGCGTATCTACAAATCAGCTACCTGAGGCCGAAAAAGTCGGCCAGGTATTGCTCTGCAAGTTTAACGGTAACTTTTACCCCGCACCGCCTGAAAGCGCCGAAGGAGAGGCGCTTTTCCTTACCCTTAGACCGTCTAACTCTATACTTGATTTCAGCAAGGAGACGTGGATAACTTTCAGCAGCGAAAACACGCTGGAAGAGGTTTACCGCAACATGCTCATGCAGATCAAGACAGACTTCCCCGACCTCGATCCTTCAAAGCTTTTAGAGAATCTCCTTAAGAGAGAAAGCGAGTTCAGCAGCTCCATAGGCCATGGCATATCCCTTCCTCACACCTACACAAAAGAGCTGGACGAATCCATACTCCTCCTTGCCAAAGTTGACCCGCCAATCATATGCCCTCACGACGATGCTGAGGTCTCCCTGGTTTTTATGATTATAAGCCCCGAAGACAGACCGGAAGAGCACCTTAGCCACATATCGAAGATAGCCAAGTTCGTCATGAAAGAGGAGACAAGAGAAGCACTTCTGGCGTCTAAAACAAGAAGAGAATTGTTTAGATTACTTCAGGAAGGATAAGAACCTCCTGCCTTAGCTATCCTGCCAGATATTTCCTCTACAACAAAACATTGACACATTACCTTTGTTTAGTTTATTCTGAACAGCATGAAGATTGCCGTGTCTGACGAAAAAAACGATCCCGTTGAGCTCTTTATTGAAGGGTTCGGCCTCCTTATGCAGCAGGACGGTCTTCCCCGTATTGCCGGACGTATGCTTGCCCTTTTTATTATTGAAGGCGGCCCTTTCAGTTTTTCCGAACTCGCCGAAAGGCTGCAGGTAAGCCGGGGGAGTATAAGCACCAACGCCCGCCTGCTCAGACAGATAGGATACCTCGAACGCTTCGCAAGGCCCGGCGACAGGCAGGACTACTACCATCTCAGTGAAGAGCCATATATCCGTCTCCTCGACGGCTATCGAGACCGCCTTAGCAGACGTCTTGACCTTGCCTCATCCCTTGAGTCGAGCCTTTCTTCCGGCAGGCCGGACACCCTGAAAAGGCTGAAGGGGATGAAGGCCTTCTATAGCGCCGCACTTAAATCGACTGAAGATCTGAAAGAGAAACTGCATGAAGGGGGAGAGAATGCCTAGACAGATAGGTCACATATTATTTTCTGCCCTCGTGCTGTTTTCTTTAAGCTCCTGTGCCGGGAACAAGGCAACCGTAAAGAACGATATTGATATGCCTGAAAGCTGGCAGAGCGCTACCCAGTCAGGCGCCTTTGATGCGGCCACAGGCTGGCTTGATGACCTTGACGACGGCCACCTGAAAAGCCTGGTTGCAGAGGCGATTGAAAGCAACCACACTCTCAAGGCGGCAAAGGCAAGGGCTCAAGCTGCCGGTGCGTTAAGCCGGATCGCCGGAGCGCCACTGCTGCCTGCCGCCGAAATCGGCGCTGATGCGTCGCGAAGAGGCAGTGATACGAGTACAGAAAACTCCTTCTCATTATCGGGCACCATAAGCTGGGAGGCCGATCTATGGGGCAGGCTGGGTAACGGCGTCAGGGCGGCCGTCTACGATGAAAAAGCGGCCTTTTCAGATTATAATGCGGCAAGGCTGGCACTGGCGGCAGAGGTAAGCCTTGCCTGGGTAGCCATAATTGAGGCGCGCCAGCAGGAAGCGCTTGCCGTCAAAACGGGAGAGAGTTTTAGACATGCCCTCAATATTATAGAGGAAAGATACCGTCTCGGCCTGAATGCCGCCCTGGATGTCCGCCTGGCGAGAGCGGAGGTCGCCTCTGCCGACAGCGATATTGCCAGGAGAAGGCGTGAGCTGGACGGCCTGAAACGCCGCATCGAGGTATTGATGGGCCGCTATCCCTCGGCTGAGCTTAATGCCGCCGAGACTTTGCCCCGCATCTTGAGGCCCGTTCCAGCGGGTCTTCCCTCGGAGCTTCTTGGGAGAAGACCTGACCTTGTGGCAGCTGAACTTCGCCTAAGCGCGGCTGGAGAGGAGCTTCGGCAGGCGGGTAAAAACCGCCTTCCTTCCATCAGGCTGACTGCAAGCGGCGGCTACGGGAGTTCAGACCTTGATGAGCTGCTCGACGGGGACAACCTGCTATGGAATCTTATGGCGGGCATCACCCAGCCCATCTTCCAGGGAGGAAAACTTAAGGCCGAGGAGGCCCTTGCGAGGTCCGGGCAGGCAGAGGCTCTGGAGGAGTATTCCGGGGCGGCGCTTATTGCATTTAGAGAGGTTGAAACTGCACTTGCCGCTCAAGTCCTCTATGAGGAGCAACTGACCTTCCTTGATGAGGCATGCAGGGAATCTTCCATAGCTGTCGAACTGGCGCTGTCTCAGTATGCAGAAGGTCTTACCGATGTAACGACCCTCTTGCAGTCACAGCAGAGGGCCTTCAATGCCAAAAGCACGAGCCTGCGCACAGAGCGGGAGCGGCTCGACAACAGGATAAACCTCTACCTCGCCCTTGGCGGGGATTTTTTAACAACCCAAGATTAATAGTGGATGGATTGAGATGAAAAAGACTGTCAAATACATACTCCCCGTTTTAATTGTACTAGTTGCAGCTGGAACCGGTCTCTACCTGATAAAAAGTTCACCCAAGGCGGAACGCCGCCGCCCTAAGGTGGAGGCCCCCGTGGTAGAGGTGCTTGATGTGGCCCCCGAAGATTACCGCGTACAGCTAAAAAGTCGGGGAACGGTCACTCCCAGGACTGAAAGCACCCTCATACCTGAGGTGGCCGGTCGCGTAATCTCCATTAGCGCGAATTTTCGCGATGGAGGTTTCTTCGAGAAGGGGGATGAACTCCTGCAGATAGACCCGGGCGATTATGAACTGGCCGTAACCACAGCCATGGCCGATGAGGCCAGAATGCTTCTGGCCCTGAGGGAGGAAGAGGCCAGGTCCCTTCAGGCAAAAAGAGACTGGGAAAGACTGGGCATTTCCGGTAAGGCCGGTGAACTGGTGCTTCGCGCCCCACAGCTCGCAAGCGCACGAGCCGCCCTCGATTCGGCCCGCGCCATACTGAAACAGGCCAGGGTGGACCTTGAGCGTACCCGTATAAAGGCGCCCTATGCTGGGAGGATAGTGCAGAAGAACGTCGATGTGGGACAGTACGTCTCCCCCGGCACGCCCCTTGCCAAAATTTTCGCAATTGATTACCTCGAAGTGCGCCTGCCGCTTACGGACCACCAGCTCGCCTATGTCGACCTCCCGGAGACCTATCGAGGCGGAAAGGTGAAGGGACGGGGAACCGACCTTCTTCTTACATCCGACATCGGGGGCCGCACATTCAGCTGGAAGGCGCGGCTCGTCCGCACTGAGGCCGCCATTGATGTGGCAAGCCGCCAGCTCTTCGTTATCGCCCAGGTGGCCGACCCCTACAAGGATGACGGCAGCGGCCGTCCACAACTCAAGATAGGGCAGTTCGTCCAGGCCAGCATTGAGGGGCATCTCCTCAAAGATGTCTTCGTAATACCGAGGGATGTCATCTCGGGAACTAACATGGTCCTCACCCTCGGCCCGGAGAGCCGCATAAAGCGGCGCGAGGTGGAGGTAGTCTGGCGTGACAAGAAATTCGTAGTTGTAAAATCGGGGCTCAGTACCGGCGACAGGGTGATAAGCACACGCATGCCCTATGCAGTCGAGAACAGCCCCGTGAGGCTACACTCAGAAACCGCCCCCGAAAAAAAGGTGAAATGATATGAAGGGAATGATCGAATGGTTCGCACGTAACGGAATTGCCGCCAACCTCCTCATGGTGCTCATTCTGGCTGCAGGCATATGGACCATGTTCTCACGCATTACCCTTGAGGTCTTTCCCAGCTTCGAGCGGGATATTGTCAATATAGGGATAAGCTATCGAGGGGCCACACCTGCCGAAGTGGAGGAGGCGGTCATAATACGCGCAGAGGAGGCTATTGCCGACCTGGACGGTATTGAGGAGATAAGCTCCTTTGCATATGAAGGATCGGGCCGTTTGAGCGTAGAGGTATCCAAGGGGCACAACCCACGCGACCTGCTCGATGACATAAAAAACCGCATTGACACCATATCCACCTTCCCCGAAGATGTGGAAAGGGCGAAGTATGCCGTACAGGTGCATAAGCATGAAGTAATAAGCGTTGCCGTCTATGCGGACCTGCCGGAGCATGAAATGAGGGAATTTGGAGACCGGGTCCTTGATGACATACTGGCGCTGCCGGAGGTCAGCCTTGCCGAGCTGGACGGGGTCAGGCCCTATGAGCTCGCAATCGAAATAAGTGAAGATGCCCTCGACCGTTACGGCCTGACATTCGATCATATAGTGCAGGCGATCAGGGCGAGCTCCATCGATCAGCCTGCCGGCGCCATAAAGACGAGCAGAGGGAAAGTGCTGCTCCGCACCAGGGGGCAGGGGTATGTGGCGGAAGACTTCGCAAAGATCAGTGTGCTCAGCCGCCGGGATGGGACGAACCTCGCCCTCGGGGATATTGCGACCATCCGCGACGGCTTCGAGGAAGAGCCGGTCTACGCCCTTTTCAACGGACGGCCTGCCGTTATGATTGAAGTCTACCGTACAGGAGGGGAGAGCGCCATAGATGTTGCGGCGGCGGTGCGCAACTATGTCGCCCAGGCGAAGGAAATCTTGCCCGACGGGGTAAACATAGACTACTGGCGCGACCGTTCCCGCATAGTGAAACTCAGGCTTGAGACACTGCTCAGCAGCGCCCTGCAAGGGGGGATACTGGTCTTCTTATGTCTTGCCCTTTCTCTTCGCATGTCGGTGGCTTTATGGGTCTGCATCGGCATACCTGTCAGCTTCATGGGTGCCCTTGCCCTCATGCCGGAGATGGGCCTCTCCATAAATGTTATAAGCCTCTTCGGCTTCATACTCGTCCTAGGTATAGTCGTCGATGACGCCATCATTACCGGCGAGAACGTTTACTCGCACCTGAAGAGAGCAGAGTCAGGCATCGAGGCTGCCATAGCAGGCGCCCAGGAGGTCTCCGTTCCGGTAACTTTCGGCCTCCTTACCACTATTGCGGCCTTCCTGCCGCTCATGTTCATCGAAGGGATGCGGGGGCCCATGTTTGCCCAGATTTCAATGATTGCCATTCCCGTACTTGTCTTTTCCTGGATTGAATCGAAGCTGATCCTGCCGTCCCACCTCAGCCACGTGAAGATCAAAAAAAAGGAGGAAAACGGCCCCTTGAAGAGATTGCAGGCGACAGTCGCCGACGGCCTTGAGGCTGCCATAAGCCGTTTTTACGCCCCTGCACTAAAAATAGTCATTGAATTCCGCTATCTCGTGGTGGCCATATTTATAGCTGTCTCCCTCATCATCATCACCTTCGTTGTGAGCGGCCGATACAGCTTCACCTTTTTCCCGCGCATACAGAGCGAAACGGCGAGAGGAACTCTCACCATGGAGACGGGCACCAGCGAGGAGCTGACCCAGCACCATATAAAACTTATGACTGAAAAGGCGATAGAGCTGAAGAAAAAATATACCGATCCCGAAAGCGGGGAATCGGTTATCCGAAATATCCTGACCAGCGTCAACTCGGCCGAGAAAGGGAGGGTGAGCCTCGAACTCGTTCCTCCAGAAGAGAGGACGGTCGACGTCAACACGAGTAAGATCGTAGACCAGTGGCGCCTTGCCATTGGGCAGATCCCCGGCGCAAGAGAGCTCAACTTCCGCGCGGAAACGGGAAGGGGGGGCTCTCCCATCGATATACAGCTGAGCGGGCCCAGCATAGGGAAACTTAAAGAGGTAATAAAGGAACTGAGGCAGAGGCTCGGTGAATACCCGGGCGTATTCGACATACAAGATACCCTCGAAGACGGCAACATGGAGCTGGTCCTTTCCCTGAAGCCAGAGGCGGAGATGCTGGGGCTCACGTCTGCAGAACTCGGACGCCAGGTACGCCAGGCCTTCTTTGGCGCCGACGTGCAGAGGATACAGCGCGGGCGGAACGACGTAAGGGTAATAGTCAAATATCCGCTGGAAGAGAGGAGCCATATTGACAGCCTCGATGTTATGAGGATCCGTACGGCGGGAGGGGCCCAGGTGCCGATAGGAAATGTGGCCGATGTAGGCCTCGGGCAGGGCTTTGCCACCATCACCCGTATAGACCGCAAGCGCATAATCAACGTCATGGCCGATATCGACAAAAAGAGCGTAAACATGGCCGCCCTGACAAGGGACCTGAAGAGAGAGCTTGAAGGGTTGCGCAGCCGCTACCCCGGCGTAAGTTACAGCTTTGAAGGCGAGCAGCGTGAACAGCGCGAGTCCTTTGGCAGCATGTTTTACGGCATCATATTCACGCTCTTTTCCATCTACGGCCTCCTCGCCATCCCGCTTCGCTCCTACCTGCAGCCGCTCGTGGTGATGATGGTCATCCCCTTCAGCATTGTGGGAGCGCTGCTTGGCCATATGCTGATGGGGCTCAGCCTCAGCGTTATGAGCCTAATGGGCATGATCGCCCTCATAGGGGTCGTGGTAAACGATTCCCTCGTACTGGTGGACTGGATAAACGGACACAGGAACGAGGGGGGTGAGATGAGGGAGTCCGTAATGAGGGCCGGCGTCGCCAGATTCAGGCCTATCCTGCTCACCTCCATAACCACCTTTGCAGGCCTTGCCCCGCTCATGCTCGACAAAAGCACGCAGGCCCAGTTCCTCATACCTATGGCCGTATCACTCGGCTTCGGCATCTTATACGCCACCATGCTGAGCCTCATACTGGTGCCGGCGGGATATATAATACTGCATGACATAATAGATCCTTTCTACCTTAAAAGGGGGCTTTCACTGGAAAAGGAGAAGGCCTCCTGATGAGCCGGGGCGGCAACCTTGACAAAACCGCCCGATAATGCCTACAATGGTCTCTCATTTCAACCGCTATATATCTTAAACATCTTAAAAAGGCCCCCGGAATGAAAAGGGGCCTTTTTATTTTTAGAAACCCCACACAAAAAAGGACAAAACATGGCAAGAGACAACTATTCCTACGAAAAGCGAAGGAAAGAACTGGAAAAGCAGAAGAAGAAGGAAGAAAAGAGGCTGAAAAAACTTGCCAGGAAGAACGGTGAAGAAACTGCCACAGAAGAATCAAGCGGCGAAGCGGGAGAGCAGTCAGAGATCTGCGAGAGCGCCGAAACCGACCAGCCGATTCCCTCTACCGAATAAACTCGAAAAAAACAAGATACTTTATTCAGGGCATCTCAAAGAAAGAACAGGTCATGATCGACCTGATCGGACATCCAGCTCTTGACTTGACTGGATTACCGCCCATAAAACCTCACCCGAAATCAATAATCACCGCGATAAAGTCGTCGCCATATCTTTCCATCTTCCGCTGCCCAACACCGTTGATCCGGAGGAAGGCCGCTTCATCCTTCGGTCTGTAGGCGGCCATTTCCACCAGTGCGGCATCTCCGAAGACGATATAGGGAGGCACCTCTTCCCTGTCGGCTATCTCTTTGCGCAGTTCCTTGAGTGAGTTAAAGAGGTCCGCATCGTAATCGAGGTCACCCACCTTCCTGCGGGACGGTTTTTTCTCCGCCTTCGGCTTGACGCGGGGTTTCGGCAGGCTAAGCGCCAGGTCCCCTTTAAGGAGCGGCCGCGCCGTCTCGCTCAGCTGAAGCACGGAATAGTTGGCAATGTCCTGCTTCAAATAGCCGAGATGGACGAGCTGGCGGATGAGGCCCGACCATGCCTCCTTGCTCCTTGCGGCGCCTATTCCGTAGGTGGAGAGTTTGTCGTGCCTCATGGAGAGTATGCGCTGGTTTTCCGACCCCCTCAGCACGTCGATGACGTACCCCATGCCGAAGCGCTGGCCGAGCCGGTAGATGCACGACAGCGCCTTCCTGGCATCTTCCGTTGCGTTATAACGCTCTGGGGGATTTAGACAGATGTCGCAGTTGCCGCATTCCCCCTTTTCGTAGCTATCAGACAGCTCTTCGCCGAAATAGCCGAGGAGCGCGCGGCGGCGGCATGTAAGTGGCTCGGCGTAGCCCACCATGGCGTTCAGCTTATGGATTTCTATCCGCTTTTGTTCCTCACTCCCCCCCTTTTCAATGAGTCCCCGCACGACGGCTATATCACCGTATCCGAAGAGGAGGAGCGCCTCGGCAGGGAGTCCGTCTCGCCCGGCGCGGCCCGTCTCCTGGTAGTAGCTCTCTATGTTCTTCGGGATATCGTAATGGACGACAAAGCGGACGTTCGGCTTGTCTATCCCCATGCCGAAGGCGACCGTTGCAACAACGATGAGCAGGTCGTCCTTGAGAAAGGCCTCCTGCACACGCCTCCTCTCTTTGGCGGGCAGGCCCGCATGGTAAGGGGCCGCCTTCAGCCCCGACGCCGCAAGCTTCCCGGCCACCTCTTCCGTCCTCTTCCTGCTGAGCGCATAGACGATGCCCGCCTCGCCCGAGTGTCCTGCAATAAAGGTGGAAAGCTGATCGAATGGCTTATGCTTATCAATCACGGTATACCTGATATTAGGCCTATCAAAACCGGCCGAGTGACAAGTGGCCTCTTTCAGGTTAAGGCGCGTTATTATATCGTCACGGGTCTGCTTATCAGCCGTGGCGGTAAGTGCTATGAGGGGGATGCCGGGGAAAAGGGAGCGCAGACGGCCTAGCTTCATATATTCGGGACGAAAATCATGCCCCCACTGGGAGACGCAGTGCGCCTCGTCGATGGCGAAAAGTGCGACCGGGATCTCCTTCAAGCGCTCAAGGAACTCCTCGCTCATGAGCCTCTCCGGCGCAATATAGAGCAGATCCAGGTCGCCGCCATGAAGGGCCGCCAGCGTACTTCTCGCCGCCGCCTCGCCGAGGGATGAATTATACTGCTCAGCTCTTACGCCGTTTGCCCTTAGCGCATCGACCTGGTCCTTCATAAGCGATATGAGGGGGGAGACCACTATGGCAACTCCCTCCCTGTGCAGGGCGGGCACCTGGTAGCAGAGCGACTTTCCGCCGCCCGTCGGCATAAGCACAAAGGCGTCTCCCCCCCTTATTATCCCCGCAATAATTTCTTCCTGATGGGACCTAAAAGAGCTGTATCCGAAGACGGTTTTCAATGTGCCCAGCGGGGTTGATTTCGTTTTCATGCTTGCCTTTGATTGATGATCACATTAGTTGATAATAGGGGATAACTGGTTCATACGCAAGAGAGGAATTTTTATATCTCGTATCTTACTTAAGTCGAGCTCTCTAGTGAACTGTTCCTCTCCAGT
Source organism: bacterium (assembly GCA_032250935.1). Classification (GTDB taxonomy): domain Bacteria; phylum Desulfobacterota; class JADFVX01; order JADFVX01; family JADFVX01; genus JAVVFD01. Next base: position 11,258 of record JAVVFD010000021.1, on the reverse strand, counting down.
CACTCGGCTATAGGATCAAAAAAGATATAAATCGACAAGATTAAGGATTAATTAAGGGTTATTGCTGTTCTTGAAAAAAACTGCTTCACCCTTTAATCAACAGCTTTTTCCGGACTATTTACAAAAAAATATGAAAAGAGCAATATCTGTCGCATATTTAGCAATATCTGTCGCGACAATGTATTTTTATTATGTTAGCATCCGTCACATCATTGATTTTCTTGATCAAGAATCCCGGAATGGAAGGTTTTAAGCATGCAATTTCATAAAACTAATAAGCAGTCTCTTTCCACTCTCAGGGATTCCATACGTGAGAAAAAATGTCCCTGCTGTCATGCGACCGACTCGCCTCTTAGCTCCTACATGATCATCACGGTAAAAAGTGTTCTTCTTTTCACATTCAACAGGAAAAGGATCATCATAGCCTGTCCAAGTTGTATCATTTCTTCTGCCAAAAAGGCGAATATTACGTCGTCCCTTCTCGGTTGGTGGGGCCTCCCCCTCGGGCCATTAAGCACCATACTTGCCATCATGCATAATTGGGCCGTCTTTAATTCTTACTCTTTTAACGAACCGGATGAAGAACTGATACAATACCTGGAAGTGATCAGCTCAAAAGAATAATTAAAACTGGCCGGTCGGGCAGTTGCTTATTGTTAATAATATGTTGTATACCCTATTCAACATGAACAACTTTTTCTATATAAAATCCCAGTTTATCCGGGAGAATTTTTGAAAAAATTTAAAAACCATATAAATCTGACAGGGAAAGTTATTCTTATTGCAGAAGATAATGATGGCCTGAGGAGTTTAATGTCCGGCATTGTGTCTTTCGGCGGTGCAAGGGTTATTGAGGCATGTAACGGCCAGAAATGCCTTGAGATAATATCAGGAGAGCAGATAGACGCTGCTATTATCGATATTCACATGCCTAATATAGATGGGCTAACTGCGGCAAGCGCCATAAGAACCGATGATAAATCTAAATCTATCCCCATAATCCTGGTTTCATCAGACCACGAAAAATTGGCCAAGATTGAATCTGAATCTTCAAGTGTAGAAGGTTATATCTATAAACCCTTCAGTTCAAAAGATATGCTCCAAAAGGTGGTAAATATTTTATCACCGGATTAAGAACAGACTTTATGTCTCACACCTGGTCTCATTACTTTCCCCTCCTGATTGATAAGTTCTCATCCCCTTTCCAGTTCCTCAATCAGCTGAGACAAGCCATTCCTCGATCTTGGCGTCCTCTTTACCCCACCCGCTTCCGAGCCGTGCGCGGAGGAACTCCGCATAGAGGCTGTCGAAGAGCTGCAGCCCCCTTTCGAGGAGGAACATCCTCTCGTAAAACACGGCCTCCCTTTCGCTCGCCTCGTCTGTCACCTCGTCTCTTTCTATCTTTACGGGAGGGGATTTAAACGACGCAAAGTGGAAGGTATCCCCTTTCAGGGTCAGCTTCCAGGTCTCCTCTTCCTCTTTCTCCAGATAGATCGTCGCCTCGGTAATCTCCTTCCCTCCCCTCACGGCGGTGCGGACCTCGCTGAATCTGTCCTGGGGCCCAACTACGGTGACCTTCTGCTCCCCCCCTTCACTCGAAGCCTTCAGGATGAGGCGGTCGTTGATATAGGCCACGTAATCCTCGCCCTCCATGAAGTGCCCGTCTTGGTTCACCTTGTATTCCGATATATCCTCCATCGTCTTATAGATGAGCCAGCGCATGAAGTCCATACTGAGCCAGCTGTTCTCCCTGATGAGGGAGACAAGGTCGTCGGAAGAGGCTCTGTTCGCCTTTTTAAGGAGCGGTATCGTCTCTTCGCCCAGCACCATTTCGGCGCGCATTATGGGATGGACCATGACGAGCCTCAGCCCTTCGAATGTCTCATTGAATAGGTCAACAAAGAGGTCTACCGTCTTCTGGCTCAGGCTGGTAAATGTGACGACCCCTTTCTTCCTGTCCCATACCGCATCGCAGGTAGTGGGCGAAGGGAGTATCCGTGCAAAGAGGGAGGCGCGCACCGCGTCGTGGAGGTTGTCCCTCTCCCCCTTGGGCACCCTCTTGAAGGTGGGGTTTGCCGCAAGAAATTCGCTCTCCACCCTTTGTAGTTCAGATTTTAAAAGTACGGCAGGGGCCTTTCTCTGATCGCGCCTTAGCGTAAAGACGCTATAGTTATCGCGCCAGAATGTGCGGGGCATATCGAAGCTGCCCTGCTTCATATCGTCCAAATGTACCCAGCCGAAGGAAGACTCCTGGACCGTATTGTCAATAGACTTGAAGGCGTTTTCAGCCAAACGGTCTGAAGACCACTGGCAGAGGTCCCCCTCCGGCAGATCGCCCATTACTTTAAATTGGCATATGCTGACGGTGTTTGAAAGAATACCCATTTAGTTTCTCCTTTGGATTTGGATTAGCATTTTAGTATTTGGAATCCGAAAGGATACAGTTCAGAGGGTGGGAGTGGCAAGGGAAATGTGGATGGTTTTGGATTAATGTTGGTGCGATAGGGAGGCTGGTGAGGCAAAGCTAAGAGTCCCCTTTATTTTTTCCTTAGTGCAGGTGTCCATGAGAAATGGATGAGGGGCAAGTGAGGATAGGAAACACTTTATAGAATCAAGCAATTTCATAAACTGAGTATGAACCGTTTCAGATGATTTTAGTGTACTTGACACCCTTGAGGGGGAGTGAGGGTGAGGGGGGCCAGCATCTCATAATAAAAAACTACCGCTGTTGCCGCCTCTTCCTGCACGGCGGGCGAGTAGTTCTTTTCATGCAGCTTGATCATGAAATCCTTAAGAGATTCTCTGTCGGCATACCTGTGGCGGTACTTATAGCAGAAATCCAGGTAGTATCTCAGTCATTTCCTGTAATTGTTCTGAAGAGATAGGAGTACCGTTCTGCTTTTAAGCAATGAGGTATATTTGTAAATAAGGGGTGCGGGATAACGATCATGAATGTTCACAAGAAAACTCTATATCATCACCATTGTAATGTTAACACGTTTTAATAATATAGTTCGCGAGGGAAGATGAGATGAATGCCACATTCGCTGGGCACGCTGGCCCGACCGCGCTTCACTCGCCGATCTGTCATTTTCCGGTGTGTACGCGTTGGCTACCTCGGAAAACGACATTCCTGGGGCTGCATTCTCGTGGTTCCCCGAGATTGTCTATGTAGGCATGACCAACGCCAAGGAAGGACTAAAGCCACGCCTTGGCCAATTCGAGAATACGATCAAGGGATGAGACGGACACGGTGGTGCCCACCGCGTCCGCTTCAAGCATCCGGATTATCCGAAACTCACAGCGTCGCAGTACATTTCGGTGTGTGCGTTCCCTGTGACGTGACATCCGAGCAACCCGCCGACCTTCGCATTATGGGTGACGTGATGAAACACGAATGCGAGTGTTTCGCCGTTTTCGAGAGACGTTCGGAGTGCTTCCCGAGTTTAACAACAAGAAGCGCTCCCCAAAGAAATGAGCATCTCAAACAAGACGCCTGGACACGTACGCTGCAATGCCGTCGCAGACGGTGGCCTTGCAGCACCGGTCAGGCGCGACGTTATGTTTACAAAAAAAGTAGTTTAATCGCTTGGGGTTGAATTCCCCGCAGCTTGCTGCGTTTCGTCATTCCCGCCCCGTATCAAGTACGGGATAAACTCCAGCGGGAATCCAGTCGTATGCAATCTGGATTCCGGGTCAAGCCCTAAATGACAACCAAATACCCCATCAGCTTGCTGCGGGGTCGTTTATTCAAATAAATTATTTCGGTTCAGTCGGGTAACCCGCCTTCACCCAGGCGTCAAAGCCGCCTTTCAATGCGTAGACATTTTGCAGTCCTAGTCTTCTGAGTATCACCGCCACACGGGCGCTGGTTGCTTCATTCCTTCAGGTGCAGTAAACTACAGCCGCATATCCCATAGGGATCTTTGAGGCGGCCATGGTGGCGGTGTCCTTATAGGGGATCCTTATGGCCCCCTTGATCTTGACCTTGCTGTTGTCCCACGAGCCGCCAGTCCTTGAGTCGATGATGGCAACCCTTTCACCCGCTTCCACCTTTTTCTTTAGGGTTTCAACGGTCATCTTCGGTATTGCGTTGACATCATTCGCCATAATGTTTTCATCCACACCGGCTGCCATGGCTGCAAGCGGCAACATGGATAGAATAATTCCGCAGAGAATCTTTTTCAAAAAATCACCTCCTTATATTTTTTATAGTCTTAAGAAATTTCCGAGGAAAGCTCCTTTATACGTGATTGATATGCATCCTCTTCCATACCAAGGAGGGAGGATGCAAAAAGGAGCGACTCCTTTTCCTTCGCAATCTTACCATAATTTACCTTTACTATCTCTTGCAGGACAAGGATAATAATATCCTTCTCCCTTTCTTCAAATACCGGATGAACAATGATCTGGTAACTTTCATCCTGGCCGTCGCCGGTCTTCTCCAGCTTGACAGCCTCCCCCGCACCAAGCCTGGCAACATCAAAAAGAATGCTTGTAGGAAACCTCACTATCTCGGCGTCTTCAAGGATGCGGCTCAAAACATCCATCGAATCGGGCCTGCCGTATTTATTGACGGCCTTCTCCGAAACAAACCTTATATGGTTTTCGAGCCCCTCCCTCAGCCGTTTTGCATTCTCCTTCTTGTCGTATTCGGGGGGGGGGGTGTGAGACATCATCTCGCCTCCTTTTCGACATAGGCATAGGCGCTGTGATTATGGATAGACTCGAAGTTCTCCGCCTCTACGCTGAACCAGCTTATCTCCTCTCTTGCGTCCATCTTTACATAGACCTCCCTTACAAGGTCTTCAACAAACCTCGGGTTGTCGTAGGCCTGCTCTGTAACGAATTTTTCGTCCGGCCTCTTAAGGAGGGAATATACCTGGCTGCTGGCGCAGCCTTCAACCAGTTCTATAATTTCCTCTATCCAGGTGAACTTTTTGAACCTGAAATTAACGGTCACAATGCTTCGCTGATTATGGGCCCCTCGTTCACTTATCTCCTTTGAACAGGGACAAAGGCTGGTTACGGGCACGGCAACCGTGACTACAAAATCCTTGGCACTGCTCCCCTTCCCGCCGACAATTGAGCCCGTAAAGCGGCAGATATATTCAACCAACCCCTTTTCCCCCGATACTGGCGCCGATTTCTCTATGAAATAGGGGAATTCAACCTCCATGTGGGCCGATTCTGCATCGAGGCTGAGCTTCATCTCATCGAGTATATTGCCGAAATTATCGACAGATATCTCGCCATGATACCTGTTTAGCACCTCAATAAATCGGCTCATATGGGTCCCTTTAAAATGGTGCGGGAGGTCTACATACATATTTATGTTAGCCACCGTATGCTGGTGCTTTTTTTCCCTGTCCAGGACGAGGATGGGATACCTGATGTTTTTGACCCCCACCTTTTGTATCTCTACATTCCTCGTGTCTCTCTCGCTCTGCATATCCCTGCTCTTAACCATTCGATCAATCCTCGCGGTATGAGGCGGCGGCATCGTCCGTTTCCCACACGGTCACCTTCCTTACCTTAACATCATTATCAAGGCCGACCTTGAGCTCATCGAAGATATACCTTGCGATATTTTCAGAAGAAGGGTTTTTATCCCTGAACGCCTCGTGCTCGTTCAGGTAGATATGGTCGAGCCCCTCTATTATCCTGTTTGTCTTTTCCTTAAGGAGGTTGAAATCCAGCGCAAGACCTATCTCATCGAGCCTGTCCGCCTCGACTGTAATATCGACCTTCCAGTTATGCCCGTGCAGTGTTTCGCAGGAGCCTTTATAGTTTCTCAGGTTGTGGGCAGACGCAAACTCCCTCTTTATCATTACTTCATACATAAATTCCCCTCTTTTCAGTCAAGATAGAATATCTCATGGCTCAGCTCTGCAACTCCAACAGTCAAAAGCCCAACTGAGGGCCTTGTCCCTTCTCTTGCCGGACCTGCGCTGCCGGGGTTGAAAAAAAAGATCCCTTTCTTTTCATAGGCATGCTGCCTGTGGGTATGACCGAAAACAACTATATCCGGAGCAATATTTGATATCTCTTCCATTACATAAGGTATCTGCCTATTTCCGTTTATCACCGCATGAGTCAGATAGACCTTTTTCCCTTTAATATAGATTATTTCACTTTCGGCGTATCTTCCGGCAAAAGAAAACCCGTCCGTATTGCCAAGCACCGCCGTAACGGGCGCAAAGAGCTCAAGCTCTCTGATTATATCGGGTTTTCCGATGTCTCCGGCATGAAGGATCAACTCAACATCTTTAAAATAATCGAAGGCGGCTGGGTTTATAGAACCGTGTGTATCGGAAATCACTCCTATCTTCATCGCTACAATGATACAAGCTTTTCACCGCTCCAACAATAAAAAAAGGCCCGGTCAAAAAAGACCGGGCCTTTAAAAAGCGATAAAATGATCGGCTTACATCATGCCGCCCATACCACCCATGCCGCCCATACCACCCATGCCGCCCATACCGCCCGGCATACCGCCACCAGCACCCTCTTCAGGCACTTCGGCTATCATCGCCTCGGTAGTAAGCATGAGGGACGCCACGCTTGCAGCGTTTTGCAGCGCCGTTCTGGTCACCTTGGTCGGATCAATAATACCGCTGGCAAGCATGTTGCCATACTCGTCAATAGCTGCATTGAATCCAAAATCGTTCTTGCCTTCCTTTACTTTCTGGATGACAACGGAGGCCTCCAGGCCTGCATTGGTTACGATCTGCCTGATAGGCTCCTCAAGCGCCCTCTTTACTATGTTAACGCCGGTCTGCTGGTCATGATCTTCCAGTTTAATACCTTCCAGCGCAGCGATCGCCCTGAGGAGAGCCACGCCGCCGCCAGGCACTATCCCTTCCTCAACTGCAGCCCTTGTTGCATGAAGCGCATCTTCAACCCTTGCCTTCTTCTCTTTCATCTCCGTCTCGGTTGCAGCTCCTACATTTATAACGGCAACTCCGCCAACCAGCTTTGCAAGTCTTTCCTGAAGTTTTTCCCTGTCATAGTCTGATGTGGTCTCCTCGATCTGAGCCCTGATGAGCTTAACGCGCCCTTCGAGTTCAGCCTTCTCGCCCGCGCCGTCGATAATAGTCGTGTTCTCCTTGTCCACAACGATCCTCTTCGCCTTTCCGAGATCGTCGAGGGTGATAGTGTCCAGTTTAATGCCGAGCTCTTCCGCAATAAGTTTTCCACCGGTAAGGGTTGCAATATCTTCGAGCATCGCCTTTCTTCTATCTCCAAAACCTGGCGCCTTAACTGCACAGCAGTTGAGGGTTCCTCTCAGCTTATTGACAACGAGAGTCGCAAGGGCCTCGCCTTCGATATCCTCTGCGATGATGATGAAAGGCTTGCCCGTCTTTGCGATCTCCTCGAGGATTGGAAGGATATCCTTCATGCTGGATATCTTCTTTTCGTGGATCAGGATAAATGCATCCTCCAAGATAGCCTCCATCCTTTCCATATCCGTTGAAAAATAAGGAGAGAGATATCCCCTGTCGAACTGCATACCTTCAACTACGTCGAGAGTGGTATCCATAGATTTTGCTTCCTCGACGGTGATAACGCCCTCTTTACCGACCTTGCTCATCGCCTCGGCGATGATGTTGCCGATAGTGTCATCATTGTTGGCCGATATTGTACCAACCTGTGCGATCTCCTTCTGGTCCTTGGTCGGCTTGCTTCTCTTATGGAGGTCTTCAACCGCTAGGGCTACAGCCTTGTCTATACCCCTCTTGAGATCCATAGGGTTTGCGCCAGCCGCCACCATCTTGGAGCCTTCTTTTATTATAGCCTGGGCAAGCACGGTTGCCGTAGTTGTACCGTCACCGGCCACGTCAGAGGTCTTTGATGCAACCTCTTTTACCATCTGGGCGCCCATATTTTTGAACTTGTCTTTAAACTCAATCTCTTTCGCTACCGTCACACCGTCCTTGGTGATTACGGGAGAGCCGAAAGATTTTTCAATTATAACGTTCCTGCCCTTCGGTCCGAGTGTTACCTTTACTGCGTCAGCAAGTCCGTTTACTCCCTCAAGGATGGACTTCCTAGAAGCTTCACCATAACTGATTTCTTTAGCTGCCATTGTTATTTCTCTCCTTCGATTTTTTTAATTGATTACCCTATTACGGCAAGGATATTGTCCTCGCCCATGATAAGCAACTCTTCACCGTCAATCTTTACTTCCGTTGCGGAATATTTACCGAAAAGCACCTTGTCTCCAACCTTAACGTCGAGAGGGGTAACCTTTCCTTCATCTGAAATTCTTCCATTGCCTACAGCGATAATCTCGCCCTCTGCCGGCTTTTCTTTCGCGCTGTCAGGGATGATTATCCCTCCCTTACTTATTTCTGCCTCTTCCAGGCGTCTTACAAGAACTTTTTCGTGTAGCGGTCTGATCTTACTCATTTTCAAAAACTCCTTTCTTTAGTCTTATTTAAATTGTTTAACTTAACTGCTATTGATTAAATGCTTTATATGCAAGTAGTAAGAATATAATAACGCCTTATTATAAAATCAAGGGCAAGGAAGAATTTTTTTATTTTTCTTTAATATGCCAAAGGTTAGAGGTGAGTTTAATTGTTTGAAATTTCTTTAAGGAGGGCATCGACAAGTGTATCTGTCGAATCATCTGCTAATAGCTCTATGGCTTCAAGCTGGTTCACGTCTTCGGGTTCAAAGATTTCGCTGTTCCATTCGGAAACCTCGAACAAAGGCTTTTTAGTTAGATCGTCCCAAAGCCTGATGGTTGTTGAGACCTCAACTCCATCCCTTCCGCAGCAGCCCTCTTCATACTTATAGTCACTTACCTCTCCCGTTATATAATAACAGTCAAAACCGTCCGGACAGGGCTGGCCAAAATAAAAATCGAAACTATAGAGCTTGCCGGCATTACCGCTAAAAAAATCTTTTGATGTAAGTTTTGAGTAAAATTTTTCTGAAAGCAGCTTTGTCACCTCCACCGGGACCTTGTCGCCGGAAAAGGGCCTGATAAAGATCAGATTTTTGCTGCCGCTTACCTTCTTATTGCTAAGCCTTGTTACATGCGAGCATCCTGAAAACAAAATAGAAATAAGCAGAGCTGCAAAAAGACTCTTCACAGAGAAAAGCCCCTTTTTTTCATTTCTTCATTAAAAAGCTTATTAAAGAGAACATCCCACTCCCTGCTCCCTTCCGGAACTGTGCGGGACAGCGATCTGATTTTATCCCTTACAAGGTCGTCTACATTATCTTCCGCCTTAAAATAATCAAAAAGAACCTTCTTGATCTCGTGTACCGTCGCAGCCCTGCCTTCTGGCTCCACACACGATTCTTTCTCAAGCTCATCCAATATAAGGTGCGATATATGACGAATTCTATCTTCACTGAATTTCATAGGATGAATCCTTTTTCCTTTGCAAGCTTTCCCTTTATCATAGCAAAGAGTTTCCTGGCATCAACTTGACCCGCATCTATCTGACTTGAATAGGTCTCCATCATCCGCTTAACATCCCTGTCAAGCGCCTCTTCATCTTTCTGGTTTTTTAAAAAAACCGCCTTTATTTTTTCTCTAATGCTGTTCTCCTTTTCATAAAGTCTGACAGATGAGATTTTTTTCAGATCTCTTACCAGCATTAGAGCAAGTTTTTCCGCTTGATTTTCACTTATTTTCATAATTTTAAACCTAACAAAGCATATGCAAATTTGCAAGAGAAAAGCTGCTTGTTTACAAATGGGTTTTATTGCGGTATATTTTCCCCTGAAGGCTTTTGTTTCGTGCGTTGCATGGAGCATATAAGCCCATTTATCTGTTTTTATATTGGCTGCATGCTCTGTATTTCCATGCAGATATAGCAGATACATATGATAACGAAACAATTGGTGTTAAATTTGACTAGATCGGGGTCTTTTTAAGATGGGTGAACCTGAAAATCCAGATGAGGGTTTATTTTATCTGAGAAATGAAATCAATAAGCTTTTTCAAGATGTTTTGTCTGAAGAAGATTTCTTTGATGGCGCCCACTTTCCCGTACTGGATATCATAGAAAATGATGATTCATTCAGGATAGAGATTGAAATCCCGGGCCTTGATAAAAATGCCATTAAGATCGAGATATTGGGAAATCAACTCATTCTTGCCGGCAACAAGACTGATACTGAAAATAAAGACAGAGTTAATTATATATGTATGGAAAGGCGTTTTGGCTATTTCAAAAGATCTGTTACGCTCCCGAATATAGGGGATATGTCCGAATTAAAAACTACCCATAAAAACGGCGTGTTAACCATAACCGTTTCTAAACACAAAGAACGTAGAAAAAAGTCAAGAATCATAGAAATAGAGTAATTTAAGGGAGGTATTTTTTGTCCGATCAGGAAACCAAACAGGAAGAATTAGATATTCCGGCAACCATGCCTATGCTCCCCATAAGGGATGTCGTTGTTTTCCCCTATATGATTCTCCCTTTATTTGTAGGAAGAGAGGCCTCCATAAAGGCTGTAGATGAAGCTCTTGCGAAGGACAGGATCATATTTCTTGCCTCTCAAAAGTCAGTCGAGGATGAGGACCCCAAGACAAAAGACATCTACAGAACGGGAACAATCTCGATGATAATGAGAATGCTAAAACTCCCCGATGGCAGGGTAAAGGTACTGGTTCAGGGACTGGCTCGGGGGAAGATAAAAAGGTATCTCAAAACTTCGCCATCCTTTAAGGTAAGCATTGAAAAACTTGAAGAAAAACAGGTGACAAAAGTTACGCTTGAGATTGAAGCTCTTATGCGTAATTGCAAGGAGCAACTTTCTGAAGTTGTAAATATGGGCACGCTTGTTGCCCCGGAACTTTTGCAGGTAGTCGATGAGATAAGCGACCCCGGGAGGCTTGCCGACCTGGTGGCCTCCAACCTTGGAATGAAGGTAGAAGATTCTCAAAAGGCGCTTGAAATAGCCGACCCGATCAAAAGACTAAGAAAGGTCAATAAGCTTCTCACCAAGGAGCTTGAAGTCATTACTATGCAGGCCAAGATACAATCTATGGCCAAAGAAGAAATGACCAGAACTCAGAGGGAGTACTTTCTAAGAGAACAGCTTAAGGCTATAAGGCAGGAGCTTGGTGAAACAGATGACCTGACTGCAGAAGTCGAAGAGATGAAAAACGGTAATTTCCAGCTTGTCTTCACTTCCATACCCTATCAGGTGAGTAAATCTGCGATTATCGAGCGTATCGTAGGGCTGGTGCATTCTGGTCGACTGAGCTTTGTTCGTGATTTGCGTGA
>JAVVFD010000219.1:0-877 GCA_032250935.1 bacterium | reverse complement strand
GGTCAAGTCTTTAATCTTGATGTAGTTTGTTTTTTCTGTTAGACTTCTCTTCATGGCGAGACCCTTGAGAATAGAATATGATGGTGCTGTATACCATATAACCTCCAGAGGTAATGGCAGGGAGAATATATTTTTAGATGAAGAGGATCGGGAGATCTTTCTTGATTTGCTGACTTCAGTTAAAGATCGTTCAAATTGGCTCTGTCATACCTATTGTCTTATGGATAATCATTATCATCTAATGATAGAAACGCCGGAGGGGAATCTATCAAAAGGGATGAGGCAGTTGAACGGGGTATACACACAGCGATTTAATAAACGGCATAACAGGGTTGGACACGTATTTCAGGGACGATATAAATCCATAATAATCGACAAGGAGAGTTACCTGCTGGAAGTATCCAGGCATGTAGTGTTAAATCCTGTCAGAGCAGGAGTTGTTGGAACACCGTCTGAATGGAAATGGAGCAGTTATAAAGGAACTGCTGGATTATCAACCCCCCACCCCCTCCTCACAACTGACTGGCTTCTGGGACAATTTGACATAGAAAAAATGAAAGCCAGAGATAAATATATCGCTTTTGTATTGGATGGTATTTCAGGTAAAGCAATATGGGATGAGTTATCTGGTCAATGCCTGCTTGGAGATAGAAATTTTGTAGACCGATTAAAGCAGTATCTGGACAAACAAGAGAGTATGGAGGAGATTCCTGTACGACGAAGATTGATAGGAAGACCCGACCTTAAAACTCTTTTTCATAAGGATGGGACTCTGTCCAGGCGGGAGAGAAAAGATATGGGGTCAAGTCTTTAATCTTGATGTAGTTTGTTTTTTCTGTTAGACTTCTCTTCATGGCGAGACCCTTGAGAATAGAAT
>JAVVFD010000218.1:0-894 GCA_032250935.1 bacterium | reverse complement strand
TTCTATTGTAGATGGAAGTTCTGTCAGTTGCAGCCTGATTGGTCTAAGGCACCTATCAAATTTCTACTATTGTAGATAAGTTATAGTCAATGAAGGTGCGAATGGTCTAAGGCACCTATCAAATTTCTACTATTGTAGATTGGTTCGGGCGGTCTTTCCTCCAACCTGTCTAAGGCACCTATCAAATTTCTACTATTGTAGATCGCCGGTTGTACTATACTGGAGATAGAGGTCTAAGGCACCTATCAAATTTCTACTATTGTAGATTCAATCAATCTTTCTTCATCGGACTTGGGTCTAAGGCACCTATCAAATTTCTACTATTGTAGATACGCCAGGGATTAAATCAAGAGCAACCAGGTCTAAGGCACCTATCAAATTTCTACTATTGTAGATGTCTCCAGCTGAGAGGAAGTATTTGCGGGTCTAAGGCACCTATCAAATTTCTACTATTGTAGATTTTATGGTTTCTTGGTCTTGAAGGATGTCTAAGGCACCTATCAAATTTCTACTATTGTAGATTCGCGAGGGGCAATCCACTTGCTCTTTGAGTCTAAGGCACCTATCAAATTTCTACTATTGTAGATAGATGCCAGAGGGGATGAAGCACTCAACTGTCTAAGGCACCTATCAAATTTCTACTATTGTAGATACAAGACATTTGAGCATAGGTGGTGATATGGTCTAAGGCACCTATCAAATTTCTACTATTGTAGATAGATATGATGTACCACGAGATGTAGTGGTCTAAGGCACCTATCAAATTTTGCGTAATCTCCTGAAAGTTTCCAGCTAATCTCTTTTATCGTTTCCAGCTAATCTCTTTTTATGTTTCCACTCAATCCACTGATTGTTTCCAGTCCATCGGAGCGAAGCGTCGCTCTTTGTTTTTAT
>JAVVFD010000217.1:0-1081 GCA_032250935.1 bacterium | reverse complement strand
TTTTTTATAGACAAAGCAAGGTAAACACCTTAAACAATAGAGATATTTTGTGCTCACCACGATCATTTTGATGTCGGGTTTCTCTGTGCCTTTGTGGTCGAAAGTGTTATTTACAATTTTTTAACGAATGATCTAAAATTACAGGCTGAAAGGAGTAAAAGATTTTATGCACTTTTCTATTGTTGAAAGAGATTTTCTCAGGAAATATCTGCCGGAGTTCGATTGGACAGGCTTCGACACACCGACGAAGCATGTGCCGCTTAATAAGCCGGTGGAGGAATGCAGGGTGGCTCTGGTGACGACATCAGGCGCATACCTCAAGGGAAAACAGGACCCCTTCACCGTTAAAAACCTGTTTGGCGATGACTCTTACAGGGTTATCCCCAACGACACCCCCGTGGAGGACATCGGTCTCGCCCATCCGGGCTACGACACGAAACGGGCCGCGCAGGATATTGACGCCGTTTTCCCCATCGGCCTGCTCAATGCACTGGCGGAAAGAGGGATTGTTGGAGAGGCGGCTCCGAGACACATCTCCTTCATGGGATATATCCCCCGAACAGGGCGACTGATGGAGGAAATCGCTCCGGCGACGGCGGGACTTCTGAACGAGGACGGCGTTGATCTCGCGATCCTTGTCCCGTCCTGACCGGTATGCAATCAGTCCGTGGGACTGATACAAAGAGTACTGGATAACGCCGGGATATCCACCATATCGATTACCCTGGCAAAAGAGATAACGGAGATTGTGAAGCCTTCAAGGGCCATGTTCCTACGGCATCCCTTCGGCCTGACGCTGGGGGACATCGGAGATAAGGCGACACACGAGGCCGTCCTGAAGGATTGCCTCCGCTGCGCCGGAGAAGACCTGCCTCACGGAGCGATCGTGGACCTGCCCTATGTATGGACAAGAGACGACTTGAGGGAGCGGCAGTTACTAAAGAAGGCTCACTAGGGCATTACAGGGGGCTACTTTATGACCAGATATGCACAGACCAGATATGGGCAGATTCAAGTTCCAAGTGCACCACCTGAAGCGCTATAGAAAACTTCTTGAGGTGTCCGGTAGTTAAGGCACTTT
>JAVVFD010000216.1:0-1206 GCA_032250935.1 bacterium | reverse complement strand
TGGAAAAATTAACAAAATTAGAATCGAGGAAATAATTGATCAAATACGTGTTTATAATATTTGGTTGAACAAAATTGATGACATGTGAACCTAAAATACTCAAGTTTCTCACCTCTGCAAGAATTCTGGGGACAATACTTAATTGCTGGAATTAGGTGTTGTGCCCCACCAACAAATCCGACCCTTATCGAGTATGATGTTCTGGACAGGCAGACGAAGGTCACTCTCCCCGATAATACCGAAACGGAGATAGCCTACGGCTTTGAGGACAGCCTCTTTCTGACGAAAGTGACAGACGCCAAGGAGAAGGAGAAGAAGACACTCAAGGATATTAAGAGAAGAAAAAGGGGACGGTTCTCTTTTCAGAAAAAGGATTTGAAATCAATTTGTTACATTGACATGTCGCATAAAGAGAACTGATAATCATATAAAAGGCACCTCCTAAACATACCAAAGAATAGCATTCCCTGGTATGTTTAGGATAAGAAACGAACCTTAAACAGGAGGTGCCATATGAAATTGTACTCGGGAATAGATCTGCATGCAAACAACAATTATCCAGCAATCATTAGTGAGGATGGAAAAAGGGTATTTAGCAAGAAGCTACCCAATGAACCGGAAAAAATCCTGCATACTTTTCATCCATACAGGAATGACATATCAGGGATCGTCGTCGAGTCTACCTATAACTGGTACTGGCTGGTGGATATGCTGATGGCTGAAGGATACAGGGTGCATCTTGCCAATCCTGTGGCGATACAGAAGTATTCGGGTCTTAAACACGCCGATGATAAACACGACGCCTTCTGGCTGGCCGAAATGTTAAGACTTGGCATTCCAAGATATGGGGGTCAAGTCTTTAATCTTGATGTAGTTTGTTTTTTCTGCTAGACTTTTCTTCATGGCGGGCATAATGCACGCTGGGTATCAACGTCCCCTATTAGCGACACGAAGGGCAGGCAAATGCGGGTAAGGAAACATACACTACCTTTGGATATGACGAGTACGGTAATGTTATAAACTTCTTTGATGCTGGCGAAGCTGGTGATAAGGACGATATGAAAGCTGCCATAGTATACGAATACAGGCCAAGCCAGTACATTGTAAACCTTCCCAAATCGATAACGGTATCCGGCAGTGACGGAAAGAAATACAGGGAGCGCAGCGGCGCTTATGATACGAGGGGAAATATGACAAAGCTCGCAT
>JAVVFD010000215.1:0-1220 GCA_032250935.1 bacterium | reverse complement strand
CCAAGAGATTGCGCCCTGCCGGGCGCACATAAAAAAAGGGGACAATGTTAAATTGTCCCCTTCCTTTTTTAATCTTTCTGACCTTACAAGCGTTAACTTTCTTCGGCTATAAAGAAATCGTAGCAGTTATCCTTAGTCTCCGGATTTGCCCGCTGTTTCATGGCGTTTCTGGGGTGCCTGTTGAGGTGGCCGCTGATCCCGTAGATGTCGTTGAACCCCCACTCCATCTCTTCTCTGAGAGGCACAACCGCCTCCTGAATAACCTTGTATATGGGCCTTACGTTAAACTTCGGGTTTTTCAGGAAGTTAAGCAGAAGCTCCAGGTTGCAGTTGCCCGCACCTCGGCCAATACCGTTTACTGTCGCATCGAGCAGGTTGACGCCGTCGATTATCGCCTGCTGGGTGTTGGAGAAGGCGAGCTGCTGGTTATTGTGTGCGTGAAAACCGAGCTCCTTGTCGGGGGCATGCTTCTTGTAAAGCTTTAGGTAGCTCGTTACCTGCTCGGAATAGAACGCCCCGTAGCTGTCAACCAGGTAGAGGTAGTCCACCTCTTTTGTCTCATTGATCTGCTCAAGCCCTTCTATGAGGTCCTTTTCAATAGCCGCAGAGCAGGCCATGATATTTATGGTAGTCAGATATCCGAGGTCTTTGCTTCTTTTAGCAAGGTCAATCCCCTTGTCGATATCGGCGACGTAGCAGGCCGTGCGGGTCATGTCTATAACGCTCTGGTCCGCCGGGAGCATGGAAGAGAACTTCACCCTTCCCACATCGAACATCACGGCAAGAAGCGGCCTGTATTCGGTTTCATATGAATCGACGACTTTCTTGATGTCGTCTTCGTCACAAAAGTTCCATTTGCCGTACTTTTCCCTGGTATATTCGTCGCTTTCGCAGAGTTTCTTCCCTATCTCTATTATGTCTACACCGGCATCGCATGTGGCGCGGTATATGGCCTTGACGAAGTCGTCTGAAAACTGAAAACTATTTATTAACCCGCCGTCCCTGATTGTGCAGTCTAGTACCTTGATCTCTTTTCTATACATCTGAAAAACTCCCTGTGTGGCGACTTTGATCTGTCACCTGATATTATTGCGAGCTATGTTAGCGTAAAAACGATTATAAAACAAGGGTTTTAAGGGGTGGCCCCAGGGCCACCTCATGAATAATTTTTATTAATGACTAAATCCAGAGTATTATCATCCCACCCGCACATTTTTCTT
>JAVVFD010000214.1:0-1256 GCA_032250935.1 bacterium | reverse complement strand
TTACTACAACGGCTTTGATGCATAAAAAAGATAAAATGGAGTCAATTCCTTAGGTCTCCACTTGACAACGCTACCAAGATATTAACGATTGAGCGACATTTTCAGGAAATTCCAGAGGCCGATCCAGTTTAAAAAAAACTAATCAAAAAGCGCCTCCACGAACTCATCGGCATTAAAGTCCCTAAGGTCCTCCACCTTCTCCCCTATGCCGATATAGCGTATAGGTATCTTCAGCTCGTCGGCAATCCCTATAATCACGCCTCCCTTGGGCGTGCCGTCGAGCTTGGTAACTACAAGGCCGGTTATTCCGATAGCCTCATTAAAGAGCTTTGCCTGTGAAATTGCATTTTGCCCGGTGGCGGCATCGAGTACGAGCAGAACTTCATGTGGCGCCTCAGGTATTACCTTTGTCATGACTCGCTTAAGTTTCTTAAGCTCCTCCATAAGGTTCGTCTTTGTATGCAGCCTCCCGGCCGTATCCAAAATGAGGACGTCGGCCTCCCTGGCTTTTGCGGCCTCTGTGGCGTCATATGCAACGGCAGCCGGGTCTGCTCCATCCTGATGTTTTACAACTTCAATCTGGCACCTTTCGCCCCATATGGAGAGCTGATCTATGGCGGCGGCCCTGAATGTGTCGCCTGCGCCAACAATCACCTTTTTGCCTTCCGATTTAAACTTTGATGCCAGCTTGCCGATAGTCGTCGTCTTTCCAACACCGTTAACGCCGATCACCATTATCACAAATGGTGCGGATACCTTGCTCATATCGAGCTTTTCCTCATCTGATTTAAGGAGAGTAAGTATCTCTTCTTTCAGGCAGTTCTTCAAGGCATCGGCATCGCCTAGCTCTTTTCGCCTTACCTTCTCCTGCACGAGTTCAAGGAGGTCATAAGAAGTCTTTACGCCGATATCGGCACTAAGGAGCGCCTCTTCAAGCTCCTCCATAAGTTCATCTGTTATCTGCTTCTTGCCGAGAACGGCCCTGTCGATTTTCTTAACAAGCCCTTCATTAGTCCTTGAAAGGCCATTTTTCAGTCTTTTAAAGAAGCCTGTTTTTTCTTCTTCCATATTTTCCTGTCCTTTTTTATTAAAATTAAGCCTTGATTATATACATATCACTACTGTCTAACAATAGTCCCTTCTCCACTCCAGGGGGAGAAGATTAGGATGAGGGGTAAATTATTGGTAACGTTCAAAAGTTGTGGCATGTAATAAAATGAGATAAAATCACGACCTCAAATTAAGGTTTGGTTGAC
>JAVVFD010000213.1:0-1651 GCA_032250935.1 bacterium | reverse complement strand
GTTGTTCAAGGGATGGGCAATATCCTTATACTGTCCATCCTTCCTTTTCTTACTCGGCATGGCCACAAAGAGCCCTTCCGTTCCATCAATAATCTTAAGGTCTCTGACTATAAAGCAATCATCAAAGGTTATGGTTGCGAAGGCCTTCAATCGCTCATCGTCTCTGGCTACAGTAAAAACCTTTACGTCCGTTACTTGCATCCGCCATTCCTCCCGGAAGTAGAAATAAAAGACTAAAACCAAATAAACAATAAAGATTCATCAAAGAGCGCCTGCAAGAAAAGATTTCCATCCCATAGCAGTCAAATCATTCTGTATGGCTGCCATGGAATCTTGAGCCGCTCCTTTATCGCTGTATATGCCAAAAACGGTAGAGCCGCTTCCGGACATCAATGCCCCGGCAGCTCCATGCCTATATAAAAGATCCTTCGCCTTCTCAACTTCGGGATAAATATTAAAGGTTACTGATTCAAGGTCGTTGTGCAACAATGAAACAACCTGACAGATATCCCTATTAAATCGAATGATTTTATGGTTTTTGGTGTTTTTTGTCAACCCTAAATTCAAGCGGCCGAATATTGCAGCCGTCTGAACATGTACCCCGGGATTTATCAAAACCATCCAGAGCTCGGGCAGGTCCTCGATCGGGCTCAAAACCTCTCCCACCCCCCCGGCCCTTGCTGCGCCCCCTTCAAAGAGAAAGAAAGGAACGTCGGCGCCAAGACTGAGGCCGATCTCCATAAGCTCGCCCATAGTGGCTCTGTCGCCGGTAAGGCTGTTTAGCCCCTTTAAAACGGTGGCTGCATCGGCGCTTCCGCCCCCGAGCCCTCCCCCCATAGGTATATTCTTTTCTATATGGATATGGACTCCCGTTTCAAGCCTTTTCGCCTCGATCAGGACACTGGCCGCCTTCCATGCTATATTTTCGCTCCCCGAAGGGACGTCGCTATTGTCACAGCTAAGGGAGACCCCTTCCGGCTTCAGGCTGAGGCTCACCTCGTCATAGATAGATATCTTTGCCATAACCATATCAAGGTCATGGTATCCGTCGGGGCGCCTCCCCTCTACATTCAAGACAAGATTAACCTTTGCGGGAGAAAGAAGTTTTACGGTTTCCATAAATTACTTAAACTGTCAATTAGTTATATAAATAGGCCACTGATGGCCAAGTATATACCCGGCCTCTATGGTCTGCAATAAAAAATCAAGTGGACCCTCTTTTTTGCTTTTTACTTTCAGGCACGTGCCTTTAATATCGAGCAGTTGATTTGGTCCGGCCCCAAGAAAGTTTTATATTCTCGCCTTTTTTTCTCTATCACAAACGCCTCGAAATATACAAAAATTCTAATAAAAATTCAAAAAATTGTATATTTGCCTCTCTCTTAAAGGCGCCTAATCGAATACCTTGCAGACCAAAACAAGAAATATCTTCTCATAATTCAGCGGTTTACAAATTATAGTCATTTTATTGCACTGATTGGCACAGGCCGTGCTGTAAGTAAGGCAAGCATGTCATTTGTTTCAATTAATCTATTTCTATTATTTGAGGAGTCGAATGAATAAAGAGAATAAAATCAACTGCGACAGCAGCATCATCCGCCACCCCCTTTTCTGGTCCTTATCCCTTCTGCTGGTCCTTTATGTCTGCCAG
>JAVVFD010000212.1:0-1773 GCA_032250935.1 bacterium | reverse complement strand
CAATCGTCACCTTTGTCCTCAATCTTAGGTCAAGCATGAACCCTCCTTTATGGTTCTCATATATATTTAAACAATTTATTAAGCTATGTAAAAAGTCCAAAACTATTAAATCTTTCCTAAATCTTAAACATGCCTACTTCTTCCTTAAGGATTGAACTCAAATCTTTAAGGGGCTTTACCATCTTCCCAAGGTTTTCGGAAGATTCCGAGTTAGCCCTGGATGTTTTAATTATTTTTTCAGATCCGAGAGATATTTCCTTACCCTTTTCATCCTGCCTTTTTGAGGCCTTGGTTATGTGATGGAGCATCTCATTAATCAGTTCATATGACTCTGCTATCATAACGCTGCTACTTGTCCTTTTTTCAGCTGCGGCATTTACTCTGTCCATAAGGCCCCTCATTTCACTCATAAGCTTATTGAGCGCCGCTGAATTTTCCGCCTCTTTCTGGGCCACATCCGAGTTTTTTTCAATCATCGACTTTATAGCCTTCGTTGACTCAAGGGCCTTTTTAGCTTCAAGAGATTGTTCTTTTGTTGATTTTGCTATCTCCCCTGTGGCGTTTGCCGCTTTTCTGCTACTTTCCAAGATCCGGTCCAAGGTCTTGCCGGCCCGACTGGAGAGATCGACGGCATCATCAATACTGGACAAGCCATTACGCATAGAGTCAATCCCTTTGTCCACCCAATCCTGAAGCCTTTTTACAATATCTCTAATTTCTCCTGTAGAACTGTTTGTCATATTAGAAAGTTTCTCTATTTCATCGGAAACAACTGCAAATCCGCTTCCGTATTCACCAGCCTCCGCCGCAATAATAGAGGCATTAAGCGCAAGGAGCTTAGTTCTGTCGGTTATGCCATTAATTATCTCGATGACATCTGCAATTTCACTGGATCTTTCTCCAACCTCATCCATTATCCTGGATGATGACTCAACAACCTCTCTGCTGTTTATAATGCCGCTCAGCGCATTTTCTACAATTGCTGCGCCTTCAGTAGCGTCAGAAAAAAGTCTTTCCACAATACGGTCCGCCTCTTCCGTATTGGCATCAATCTCTCTCACAGCCGTCTCAATTTCCTTTACAGACAAAAATGCATTTTGCCCGTATCCTTTGAGGGACAGGATCCCCTTTGCCGCATCAAGCACATAACCGGACATATTTACAACGCCCGAGATAGACTCATCCACTATTGCCTTAAGTTCTGATATATTTGCTGTCATTAATTCTGCATCTTCATTAAGTTCGGCAATACCTCCCATACTTTCTGAAGATGCCATTTCAAGGCTTTCAATGCTCTCGGATATCTCCTGTATAGAATCAGTTATGCCCGACGCAAAGGCAGAAACGTCGGCAGAGACGTTCTTTTGCTCAGCTGCAACAGCTTTAAGTCCATCCGTCTCTTTATAAATCTTGCTTGCCATAATATCTATGTTTTCAGCCGAATATATCAACTTTGAGACGGTATTAACAAGGCGTCCGGTCATCTCATTTATAGCCTCATAAACCTGCTCCAGGCACCTGTCGTCTTTTCTGTCTCTTGCAACAAGTATGGTAAGATTGCCGGATCCTATATTTCTTATGGATTCCGCAAGTTTAGCGGCGGAAAGAGCAATTCCTTTCTTCGTATAGGTATACGTCATAAAGGAAGCTATCGGAGCAAAAACAAGCCCAATTAAAAAATATATTATTTCCTTTTCATTCATACTTATAACTCAAGTTTCGCACCCCCCTATGGGGCGATAAGTTATTGAAATGATTAAATAAAGCTAGAAA
>JAVVFD010000211.1:0-1800 GCA_032250935.1 bacterium | reverse complement strand
CGAAGGAGTCTGTAATACTCTCCGCGTAGGTATGGACTGTATTGTCATAAACATAGGTGAGGCCATACCGCTGCCCACCTGCGTTGGCAGGCCCGGTAAAGGTCTTGATATTACCGTAGGAATCGTAGGTCATTTCCGAAATAGCCTGTTCACCACCGGATAGACTTGATGCGAGCTTTGTCATATTTCCCCTCGTATCATAAGCGCCGCTGCGCTCCCTGTATTTTGTTCCGTCACTGCCGCTTACGGTAATGAGGCAGATTCTATTCTCAAGGGTCTCGCCATGAAGAGAAGTCTAACAGAAAAAACAAACTACATCAAGATTAAACAGGTCGTCCGAGAATAGCTTGCCATGCAATCTTTTAACAGCAAGCGAGCCTGCCTATCGGCGTTCTGTTCTCACGGATAAAAGATAGATACGGACAAAGCATCTTGCAGTTACCTTGCAATAGCTTTACTTCTTTCCCCTAAAACTCTCTTTTATATCATTTCCGGTGTTACTCCCAGGGTTAACATCTTTTTCAGATTCCAGCCGATGCACATCAACAAGAAGATATGGGGGTCAAGTCTTTACAGGCTGTCCGAGAATAGCAATTCTACCCACAATTTTCATTATCACAAGCATTAAATAGACCACCCTATTTTTTTAAAAAACAGCCCGTAATATTGACGGTATTTGATGTTAATTATGGTATAATAGTCACCATGAAAAAACATCTAACTACGCACCAACAAACATTATTTTCCTCTTCAGCCATGCATTCCAATAAGCCTGACAGTGAGGAGTCTGGTGCAAAGCAAAAAGGTCGAATTCTGGGGACACAATACTTAACTTAATTATTGACAGGGGAGGGCTCGTTGTAAGCGCAACTGGCGTCAAGGGCGGTACGGAATATCCCTACCTGAAGGATATCGCCTACGACGAATTTGGTCAGCGCGTGAGCCTTACATACGGTAACGATGTCGTTACGAATTATGAATACGATAACGACACGAGAAGACTTGATCATATCCTTACAACAAACCCCGGAGGCTACACCCTCCAGAATATGGCCTATACCTATGATAAGGTAGGGAATGTTACACAGACGCTGAACAGCCCCTTTATGACATTCAACGATAGCCCCCTTAGCGTCGTACAGGGTTACGGATACGACGACCTTCACCGACTGACTTCAGCAGAGGGGCGGTACCAGACCGCGCCTGACAGGGTGGACAGGTACTTAAACAGCTTCGAGTATGACAGAATAGGCAACTTCGAGAGCAAGGAGCAGGACCACCACGACTACCGCCCAAGCGACGGGAGCATGCGGGAGAAGCGCGACACGACCTACAGCTATATCTATAAATATGAAAGCGACAAACCCCATGCCCCTACCCATATCGGGGACAAGAGCTATCTCTACGACTTGAGCGGCAATATGCTGGGCTGGGACCATGACAGTAGCGGCAAGAAGCGGCGCATTGTCTGGGATGAGGAGAACCGCGTAAGCTCAGTGGCCGATAGCGGAAGCACGACGGATTTTGCCTACGATGCCAACGGGACACGGGTCATAAAGCGGGGCCGTTACGGCGAAGTGGCATACGTGAGCGAGAACTTCGCCGTAAGAAACGGGGCCATCTTTACCAAACATGTCTTTGCCGGGAATACGAGGATAGCGACGAAGCTGAGATTGAAGGGGGTATCGAGAAGCCCTCAAAAGACGACAAGTTTCACTACTACAGAAGGACCAGCACAGACGACAGTGCATAATCTCCTCCATCGTTTCCACCAAATCTCCTGAAGTGTTTCCAGTTAGT
>JAVVFD010000210.1:0-1867 GCA_032250935.1 bacterium | reverse complement strand
CAATGTTTTCCATCCCTGTGGTTATTTTATTTTAAATGAATGGCGCCTATTTTATTTTATTTCATGAGGTGGCCCTGGAGGCATGCTCTGTAAGGTCTTAGCAGACGCTTGAAATTTGTAGACAGGCTCGCTGCTTTGTGATAATTTTTGACATTAAACCAGAGCTCTTTAAGGGATATGAAAAAAATAGGGATCATCATAAAGAAGAATAAGCCCGAGGGGATTGATCTCGCGAAAGACCTCATCAAGTGGCTTGCCGAAAGAGGCATAGAGGCCCTTTGCGATGAAGAGGATGCGCCCGAGCTTGACATTGAAAAAGGTTATGCTCCCGACGAGATAGCAGAGCTTGCCGACCTTATCATTGTTCTTGGCGGAGACGGAACGCTCATCAGCGTGGCGAGGCTGGTGGGGAGGAATGGCACTCCCATTCTGGCCGTTAACCTCGGAAATCTCGGCTTCCTGACGGAGATAACCGTTGAAGAGGTCTTCCCCGTTATGGAGAGGATTTTAGCCGGTCATTATTCGCTGGAAGAGAGGATGATGCTGAAGGCAAGCATCTACCGGGACGGAGAAAAAATAACGGAATATTCCGCCCTGAACGACGTTGTAATAAGCAAGGGGTCTATCGCCAGAATTATCGACATAGAAACAACCATAGATGATCAATACCTTACTCTCTACCGGGTGGACGGCCTCATTTTTTCCACCCCTACAGGCTCCACCGGATATTCGCTCGCTGCGGCAGGTCCGATAGTATATCCCACTCTTAAGGCGATTATCATAACGCCTATCTGTCCTTTTACGCTCAACAACAGGCCTATTATCATACCTGATGATTCAAAGGTGAGGATTACCCTGAAGACTGAAAATGTCGACTATCTGCTTACGATGGACGGGCAGGTCGCCTTTGAACTAAGGGCGGAAGATACGGTAACGATTAAAAAGGCGACAACCGTTACCAGGTTAATAAAGTCTCCCTACAGGGATTATTATGAAGTGTTAAGGACAAAACTCCAGTGGGGCGGTTCAAGATAGGTGTCATCTTTCTCCCTTCCATTTTTCAATCAAATCCATGATATTTTTCCTGTGAAGTATAAGAATGACGGCTGATATGACGATTGAAATGACAAAGGTTTCAGGTTTCCCAAAGCGATAGACAAAGAGCGGAAGCGATGCCGCCATGAGGCTTGCAGAGAGGTAGACCTGCCTGCCTGACAAAAGCAATATCCCCCCCAGGGCGAGTTCAGATGCAAGTATGAAAGGGGAAATAAGTAGCAATGCGCCAACGCTCGATGCCAGCCCCTTCCCCCCTTTAAAACGTAAAAATATAGGCCAGCCGTGTCCGCAGATAACCCCCAGCCATCCGGTCATGGATGCCTGAGCGCTTTCCGATATGAGGCCTGCCAGATATACCGCCCCGGCCCCCTTTACAAGATCAAGAAGCAACACGGCGGACGCCGCTTTTTCCCCTATAACCCGTTTCACGTTTCTTGCCCCTAGTGTCCCGCTTCCCTCCTTGCGCAGATCAAGCCCTTTCATCCTTCCTGCAATATATGCAAATGATATTGAGCCTATAAGGTATGTCAAGGCAAAGGTTAGTATTAATTCAGTCATCGTTTAGGCCCTCATCCCTAAAAAGAGCTTCAAGGCCCTGTCGATTTCTGAGGTATCTGTGAATTCCGGTCGGACAGTCTCTCCGGAAGGCGGCCGGAATAAGGGGGCAAGCGCCGCGCCTGGATCTCCCTTTGCGTCGTGCAAATCGATGATCGCCCCGGCAAGATCGTTAACGGCTCTATCCTTAATTTCAAGGAGGCTCTCTTTATGTTTGACCCCGCTAAACGGGTCAAGATAGTTTATTTCCCCGGCA
>JAVVFD010000020.1:0-25591 GCA_032250935.1 bacterium | reverse complement strand
CCTTACCGGGTCTATAGAGGACTTTCACCTCCAAGAGATTGCGCCCTGCCGGGCGCACAATAAAAAGGGCGCACACAACAGGTGCGCCCCTACTATGTGAATATGTTAATTCCTGAACTTATTGTGGCACTGTAGACAGCCATCGAGGATCTCGTGGGCAGAGTCCTGAATCTCCTTGCGGTCCTTCTTCCTCGCCGCGCCTAGCAGCTTTTTCAGCTTCCCGTGAAAGGCCTCATCCATCTCTACAAATTCATCAAGTTTATCGCCGTTTTTAGGCAGCTTAACCTTGTCGGCTTTCAGCGCCTTTCCAGTCTCCATCTTTGCCCTGTGAACGTCATGAAATGGAGCCTCTATCGCCTCGGGCGTATCAAGAAGAAGGGAGTCCATAAGGTTTTTGAACGCCTTATCAAGCAACTGCATCTCATGTTTAACAGCATTTTCTGCCGGAGCTGAATCTGCGGCAGAATGCCTGTCGAGCGTTACGTGCCCGTCTTCCTTAGCCCACCCGGAAGAGGTGAGGCATAAGGATAGTGCAATAGTTGAAGCTGTGATGATTTTTTTCATTTTTTTAATCTCCTTATAATTTAGTGTTTGATATCTATTACGATCAGGAGATAAATTTTGTGACAACTGTTTTTAAAAAAATTAATGCAAATATGCTTATTCAATTTTAAATGAACTAAAATCACCCTGCTGTGTCACAATAACTGCGCTCCATACGTATAAACTAAATATAAGTGATTCTCTATATATGATAAACAAGGCAACAGATGAAGAGTTGATGGAACTTTACAAGGATGGCTCTATGAAGGCCTTTGAAAAACTCTACGGCAGACACAGGGCAAAGGTCTACGGTTACCTCGGCAAAAGGGTAAAGAACCGTTTCGACAGAGATGAAATACATCAGAATGTCTTCTTAAAGCTGCACCGCTCTCGCCATAGTTATAATAGTTCCTTCCCCTTCCTGCCTTGGCTGTTCACCGTTTGCCGCAACGTTATGATCGACTACATGCGAGCTAAGGAGGCGAAGGAAGGAAAGCTGGTCCAGGATGATGGAATCATAGACAACTTTGCCGCGGAAGAGAAAGAGGCCCCCGGAATAAATCTCCTTACACCGGCCATAGCAAAGCTGAATGAAGACCAGAGAGAGGCTATAAGGATGCGCTATGGAGAGGATTTCTCTTTTGATGATATCGCCATAAAACTGGACACATCGGCGCCTAATGCCAGAAAGATAGTGAGCCGCGCAGTTAAAAAGCTTAGAGGGCTGCTAGGTCACAAGGGGCAATTATGATGGGAAAGAAGCGTGTAAATGAAGAGTGGGGGGAGGAGTTCCTCGAATTCATCAATGCGGAAGAGGTAGATCCACCGGAGGCCCTTTCTGAGAAGGTCCAGGATGAGGTGGGCAGAAATCTTACCCCCCCTATATGGAAGATTCTCTTGAAATTCGGACTCATACAGTTTGCCGTCTCCTTCATGACCCTACTCTTTTGCCCCCAGTTCGAGCTGGACCTCGGCCTCATAAAACATGACGATGCGCACTCAAAGGTCCTCTTGGGTGAAGCTGGATATATGGCTCTGTGCGGAGTGATATTCCTCGGCAGTGGGTCCCTACTGGCTTCAATGCTGCTCCGGGTCGAAGAGCTGCGGGCTCTAAAAAAGACCGAATATCTCTATCTGTTTCTGGCAAGCGCAGTTGCGCTAATGATCTTCAGGCAGCTTGGGTCCCCTGCCATTCAAGCTTCCTATGCCGCCTGGTTTTCAGGTGCATTCGGCGGAAGTGCAGCCGCTTTTGAAATAATAAAACGTCTGAAGCTAAACGGGAGGGAGAAAGGGGCCGCCCTGTCGGCGTAATTTTTTACCCGTCGCCTTACGCCTTCAAAAAACTGAACTGTGCATTACAAAAACTTTCAAACCGGTTTAATTAATTGACAAAAAATGAAGAACTTGTAAACTTTAATTATTGCCGCAAACAGCAATGCTCGGCAGGAAAGCGATAATTTTTCCCAATATAAAAATAGACTAAAACCTGAATGGGAGGTATAAGATGGCTTTAATGATAAACGAGGAATGTGTCAGTTGTGCTGCATGCGAACCGGAATGCCCCAATGAAGCGATTAGTGAAGGGGATGAGTTCTATGTAATAAACCCCGATCTCTGCACGGAGTGCGTAGGGGCCTTCGATGAATCCCAGTGCGCCAGTGTCTGCCCTACCGATGCCTGCGTTCCCGACCCTGACAGAGTGGAAAGTCACGATGAGCTTCAGGAAAAATATAACAGTATTCACGGGGCCTGAGCCTAAATCTCAGCTATTTAAGATTAATACAAGGCCCGAACCTTGCTATGGCAAGGTTCAGGCTTTTGGGTCTACATTTAATTTACTCTACAGAGATCGTCTCTCCAGCGCTTTTGCCGGTTGTCGGCAACCAGGCTGTAAACTCCCTCACTTTGGAGAGCAGTTCAGCCGACACAAAAGGCTTTTGCACATTCGAACATCTTCCCGAATCGAAGCGGCTGCAATCTATGCATTCTTCTTTGGAGGAAGAAAGAACGATCTGGGGTATATGCTTAAACGATTTGGACTCTCCAATCGTCCTGCATATATTTGAATTACCATTATGAAGTAAGGGCTTGTCATAAATAAGGAGATCGGCGGGCTCACTGTCGATGACCGCACTGACAACGGAGCCCTGGAGATTTCTGTGCAGATCTGTCTTAAACCCCTGGCTTATGAACAGGAAGTTTAGCATATTGCCGAAATTGGGCCGATCCGATACGATTAAAACCCGTTTATCCCCGTTTTCCATTTTCCCGTCCATCTCTCCTCCTTCTATTTAGGCACTTGAGCTTAATGACGAGCATACGCGGTTACGCCCCTCATGCTTGGCCTTGTATAGATATTCATCGGCCCGCTCCAGCAGCGCCATTGGAGAGTCGCCGTCTTCCTTATAGGTGGCTACACCGGCGCTTAGCGTGATCTCCCTGTTGGGAAAACTGTGGGCGGCCACATCCTTAAGCAGTTTTTCGGCAAAGATGACCGTAGCCTCTCTCCCCATTTCAGGGACTATAATACAGAACTCCTCTCCACCGAAGCGGCCCACCACATCGGTCACCCTGGAGCCCTTCCTGAATATGGACGCCATCTCCCTTAGCACCTTATTCCCCTCTAAATGTCCATAGTTGTCGTTATAAGGCTTGAATTTATCTATATCGAGCATGATCACCGAAAAGACTGTGCCGTGCCTGAATGATCTCTGGTACTCCTTCTGGAGCTGTTCCATCATATATCGGTGGTTGAACAGACTCGTCAGTCCGTCGACGATGCTCAGCATGCGCATGTCCTCTATAGACTTTACCCTTTCTATAGTCAGGGCGGCGTATACGGAGATTATGGAGAATATGGATATGTCTTCCGCCCGGAGGAGCCTCTTCTTGAAATCATTTATGTAGAGGGCGCCGATGATCTTCCCTTCCACAAGGAGCGGCGCGATGAGAGCCGACCTCGCCCCTTCCTTAAGCAGGAGAGGGTTTATGCTGGATTCCTCTCTGAGGTCCGGAATAAATATAGGCCCCGATGCATTAAAGATCTTGGCCGTGACACCTCCCTTCCTAAGGGACCATTCGTCTACCTTTTTGAAGTCATCGCTGAAACCCTTGGAGGCAACAAGTCTCATAACTTCCAGCTTTTCATCGTAAATAGCCATGGAGCCTGCAGGCATGCCAAGGAGCTTGGTCGCGTAGTCCACCACGGCAGATGCCGCGTCGTTGATGCTGTCTATGCTCTCTATGATAAGGCCGAGGTGATAGAGCGCCTCATGCTCTCGAAGGACCTTCTCCTTGTCCTTCTCGCGCTTGCGCCTCTCATCGGCCAGCTGCCACATGAGCATCGCCGAAATGCCGCCCATGAGCTCAGTGCCAGGCTGTTTGAGCTTCAATATCTCCGCCGCCGCATCTTTCGAACCTGTCAGGTCGATAATAACGTCCAGCTTTTTTGACACGAGCTTCTTAAGATCAGACAGGACAGGAATACCCTCCTTCCTGACCAGCTTGAGGCCCGGGGCATGGGGATCAGCCTCGGCAACGCCCTCAATAATAATTGAGGGATTTTCCTTCAATATGTTAAGTACCGCCTCCCCCCCAGATCCGCAGCCGACTATACCCACATGAATGCATGGTGAGTTGCCCTTAGAGGTATCAGTTGATTCGGGATCCATCATGCCCCAGCTTATGGCCTGGCTGACAGCCTGCGTCCGACTGCAGACGCTCAGTTTTTTCATGATGCTCGCCATATGGTACTTGACGGCCCACTGTGTCTTTCCTATGATCGTCCCTATCTCGCTATTGCTCTTCCCCTCACGAACCCACTCGAGAATTTCCAGCTCAACAGCGGAAAGATTGCATACTTCCATCTTGTTCAAGGCCTCTTTAAGAGTATTAATATTGGTAGATCCCGATAACTCTGACATTAACTTTACCATAAATATAGAGATTATTTAATATAAGTTGAGACTTTTATCATTTAAGCCTCGTCCGAGTCTACTGCCCAACCGGACAGTTCCCGGCACAAAGAGGACAGTTATTGCTGAAAGTTTATTGCGCTGTGAAGATTATGAAGGAGGACAGGTCTGACAATGGGGCGGACTATTTTAAAGCCGGGTAGGAAGTATGGGCGACAAAAGGCTTTATGGCGAAAATAAAAAACTTTCTTTTCCATCCCTGCTCAAAGGGATGGAGAAATATTAAGTAAGTATTGTCGAGATTACTTCCTGGGATATCTCGCTAAGTGTTTTTGCCGAAATCATATGGACCTCGTCAACGATGACAGGAGTAATCTGCGACAGAAACGCCTCCCCCACCTCCTTATTGAACTGCCCCCCAAGGTTGTCCCTGATCTCGTCGATTACCCTGTCAAAATCAAGGGAGTTTCTGTAGGGACGGCAGGTCGTCATGGCGTCGAAACCGTCGGCAACGGCAATTATTGATGCGCCGAGGGGGATTTCATTCCCTTTAAGTCCATCGGGGTAGCCTCTTCCGTCAGGCCTTTCGTGGTGCCAACGCACCAGCTCTCCCGCACCATGAAGAAAGGAATAGTGCTGAATCAGCTCGTAGCCTCTTATGGGATGCTGAGCCAGGTCGGCAAACTCATCATCGTCAAGCCTCCCCTCTTTAAGTAGTATATGGTCTCTCACCCCTATCTTTCCTATGTCATGAAGGAGGGCGGCAATATAAAGGTCGCGTATAAATCTCCTGTCGCCGAGGAGTCCCATCTTGTCGGCTATGCGTGAAGCGTAGTAAAAGACCCTTGCCGAGTGAGAGGCGGTATAATTATCTCGGTGGGAAAGAAGCGTTACCGAATTGATTAGGATGTCCATCGTATTGGAATACATCGCCTCTGTAATATCAGTTTTAACTATTGTCGCTACGAGGCCGATAGTAGAGACATTATGGACCTTAGTCCTTATCTGGGCGACCACCTCCCCTTCCTCACATGTATTGCTGAAGACCTTGTCGATGTTCTGTTTTTTGATGAGGGGCTGTATGACCTCCTTGAAACATTTAAGGGAGGCAAGATCATAAATCCTTTTTCCCGCGTTGACAATCTCTTTCGGCGTCAGGTTTGAGTCGGCTGCCGCACCATCATTGAGATCGTAAATCTTTCCTCGTCTGTCAACGCTAAAAAACATGTCAGGATTATTATCAAACTGTATAGAGGACTTATTTCTCCTCCGGCGGTTGAGTATTGCCCACTGGATATTGTCGATTAGCCTCGTCCTGTCATCATCTTTGAGCAGATAATTGTCGAAACCGACGCTGGTTATATAGGGCGTGCCCCCCATGAAGTCGATATCATCGGTAACGAGCATGATGACCCCTTCGTAGCCCCTTTCCCTAAGCCTCCGACAGAGGTCAAAACGTTCTTCTTTCGATCTGTTTTCAAGAGCTGTTATAAACAGGATGTCAGGAGAGGTCCCTGCCAGAAGGGATTCCGCTTCACTACTGCTGATCTGAAAGAGATTGCAGTCGACGCCGAAGGCGTCCGATATGGAGTGCGACAGGTCGTCTGCAATATCATCGAAATGAACGACCGCTGCCGATTCAATATCTCCTATGGAGTCTATTTTTTTGTAAAGGGACAATGGGTGAGACATACATTAGCCACAAAGAAGAAAACCCGATAAGATGTTAGATAAAATTTCTGCGGGCAAAATAACATATCCAGAAGATTTCATCAAATATTTGTCACCGGTACAAGGATGAAGATTCAGAGCTATCCTTAATTTAAAGGTCCCTTCAGCTTAAGCATTTCCCCCTCTACTTTCCCCCTCTACTTTCCCCTTCTTCACATTTCCGAGAACGGTAAGGTTGAGATTATCGGCTGAAAAGAGCGCAGCTGCCAGATCTTGTATATCTTTGGGACTCACCCTGTCAATACCGACTATACTCTCCTTGAGAGTGACATCCCTTCCGAAATATATCTCGTTGGAGGCGAGCCTCTGCATTATGCTCTCGCTGCTTTCAAGACCGAGTGCCATATTACCCTTAAGCTGCTCCCTGGCAGAGTGCAGTTCAGCATCAGATACAGCCACATCCCTGAAGGCGGCCACCTCTCTAACCGTCAGATCAAGGATCTCACTCACCCTGGATGCCGAGGCAGCGGTATATATACCCAAGAGCCCGGCAGAGTCATAGCTGGACAGGAATGAGTATATTGAATATGCAAGCCCCCGATTTTCCCTTATTTCCTGGAAAAGACGGGAACTCATACCGCCCCCCCCAGAATAGTGTTGAGGAGATAGGCGGCGTAACGCTCATCGCTGTCGCAGGGAATGCCCTTCAGGCCGAGACAGAGGTGCACCTGCTCCAGCCTCCTCTTTTCTACGCGCAGCCCTGGAGGAAAACTCTGGCGTCTCAACCCTGGCTGCGGCCGAGCCCTTTTGATTTAAAAATCTAATGAATTCCTAGCCCTTTGATTTCCTGGCTATCATTTCCTGTATGAGCCTCACATGTTCCGCCTCATCATCCATAATCTCTTTGAGGGCGTCAGATAAAGCTTTATCTTCGTCGTCTTTGTGGAATTCGTAAGCGGCTTTTGCATTTTTATATGCCAGCTCCTCTATATCTTCAGCCCTCTTTAAAAAATCAATATCCATATCAACATCAACCATAATAATCTCTCCCTCTAGTTCATGTTTTTCTTCAAACATTTTTCGAGAAGCATTATATGCCTCTCTTCGTCCTTTGCCAGCCTGCTGAATAGTTCTGAAACCTCCCTATCCTTAATCAGCGGTGACATGTCTTCGTAAAAGCTGATTACTCTGGCCTCCGTCATATAAGCCGTTAGCAAAGACCGTGTTTCCTTATGCTGCCGGTTTACCAGCCCACTCAACTTTTCAACCTGTTCCTTGTGGCCTGCAATAGTTTTCTTGAAATTGACCATCGTATACAGGATATAGGCCATTAAAGCGAGCATGAGCATGGAGAGCATAAAAACTGACATTCAAACCTCCTTAATTTTTCAATCCCTGACAAGATAAATCTGTGACTTTCGATAGCGCAAGATGAAAAAGGATTCAAGAATAATCATCCCGAGGTGCCTTGCCTCCATATTTCTGCAAGTGGCTTGCGCTGCGACGGCACCTCCCTTTCAGCCATATCGGCATCCAGCTTATGTGGGCAGTCTATCACGCCAAGTGCGAAGCCGCAAACAACATCGTAATCTTCTCCGGGGACATTAAGTCTTTTGCAGACCTCATCCTTTTTAATCCCGGCCATTCCGTGGGCGTAGAGTCCATAGAGGGAGGCCTGCAAAGCGATAGACATCCAGGCGGCGCCGCAGTCAAAGGAGGCCCAGGCATTGGGCCGGTCATTGTGGGTGAATCTCTTTTTTGAAAAGATAAATCCTATGAGGCTCGCATTTTTTGCCCACGCCCTGTTCCCGTCTAAAAGGAGATCAAGGAAGGTCTCCCTATCTTCATCACCAGACGATGTTACTATCAGCCAGGGCTGCTCGTTATAACAGGAGGGGGCCCACCTTGCGGCATCGAATATCGCTTCAAGCGCCTGTGCTGAAATTTCGGCCTTCTTAAAGGACCTGGGCGACCACCTCTTGTAGAATAACTCCTCCGTCCCCCCGGAGGGATCTCTGTTGCTGAAATTGACTTCATAACCTGTTTCAAACCTCATAAACCCCTCCTCTAAAACAGCTCTAAATTGCAGTAAAGACAATTAAAACTATAGCAGAAAAAAATAATCTATCAAATATATTAGGAAGCGGGGGTATGAGACTTTCAAGCGGGAGGGGCTGACATTCAACTAGTGAGACTAACTATCTACTTACCTTATTAAAGCCTTCCGGCAGCAGCATCCCTGCCGCCTCATCGACCAGCCATGTCACCCTGCCCGTGGCCTTACGAAGAATTTGCGCGGGGTATCGGCAGGGATCAAAAGCCCCTTCGAGAACATTCTTCAGGGCGGCCGCCTTCCCCTCACCACCGACTAGAACTATTATCTCTGCGGCGTTCTTGATAACGGGTGGGGTAAGGCTTATCCGCAGGGAATCAAGTCTTTCCACAAAGACTTCACTTACCCATCTCTTCTCGTCACTTACTGCGGCAGTTCCCGGGAAGAGGGATGCCGTATGCCCGTCATCGCCCATACCGAGAAGGATAAGGTCGAAGCGCGGGAAGCCCGGCTTATCTGTATTGAAGTTCATCTTCAGTGTTTTCTCGTAGTCAGCCGCCGCCCCTTCGCCGAGCTCACCTTTTATGCGGTGTACGTTTTCAGCCGGGATACCTATGGCGGACAGGAGCGTTTCCTTAACCATCCTGTAGTTGCTGTCGGGGTGGTCCGGCGGGACGCATCGCTCGTCTCCCCAGAAGAGGCGAACCTTCTCCCAGGGGATTTGCCTGCCGTATTTCCCTGAAGAGAGCAGCCGGTAGAGCGCCATGGGCGTTGAGCCGCCTGCAAGGGAGAGTGTGAAGCGGCCACTTAGGCGGACCGCCTCTTCAGCCAGCTTTGCAATACGCTCCGCCCCGAGTATGGAGAGATCTTCCGTCCCTTTACAACAGATTACTTCCTGTTTATTGCCGCTCATAACAGACCCTGCCCCCCCTTAAAAATAATTTGACATAATGGAGACGTTCTTTCTAAGCGCCTTATCGATAATAGAGGGGAAGAGCTTGTTTATCAGGACAAAGAGCCTTTCCGGTCTGCCGATATAGACGTCTTTCCTGCCCCTGCCGATGGCATCAACAACGATTTCGGCCACCCTTTCGGGGATATCCAGGTTCATACCCGTCTTCCTTGCCATTTCCAGAAATTCATCCGTTTGAGATGTAAGGGTGCCCCTTGGGGCCACATAAGTTATGCCGACGCCGCTTCCATAAATCTCCCGACGAAGCGCCTCCGTATATCCCCTAATAGCGCACTTGCTTGCCGAATAGACACCGAAGTATGGAAAGGAGAGGCTCCCAAAGATGGAGCCTATATTGACGATATGCCCTGATTTCCTCTCCACCATTCCCGGCAGGACTGCCTGAGTCAGCCTGATGGGGCCGTAGATATTAGTCATAACGATATTTTCAACTTCATCTGCCGAATATCCCGTAGGCGGTTTGAAGGACGTGGCCCCGGCGTTGTTTAAAAGAATATCAACAGGACCGAGAGCCTTTTCCGTCTCTTCTACTATTCGTTTTATATCTTCTTCACGGCTGATATCTGCCACTATAGTCAAGCACCTAGCGCCTCTATCCTCGCACTTCAACATCATCTCCTTAAGGCGCGCGGCATTTCTTCCGACGAGGGCAAGATTTGCCCCCCTGTCGGCAAGATCAAGGGCGATACAGCTTCCTATCCCACCCGTAGCTCCTGTAACGATGACCGTTTTGTCTCTTATTTCCATCTCTTTAAACCCTCCACATTAACCTGCTCAGCTCATTTGCTTTGATCTCTTGCATCATAAGTCTGTCAAGCTTATCAGTAACCATCATCTTTCTTTTCAGCCTTGGCCGCCTCCATTCTCTTAAGGCTTGTCTCGACCTCTTTCTTCAGCGCCTCGGCGTCCTTCTTGTCCTGCAGGTTTTCCACCTTCCTGTCGGCGTTTAAATTGGCCGACAATACGATCTCCAGGTGATCAAGCGCTTCCTTATATGCCTTTTCCTTGTAGAGAGATTCGGCATAAAAAAGGTGATTAGTGAGGTTTTGAGGTCCTCTCTCTATCGCCTTGACGTAAAACCTTATCGCCTCTTCCTTGTCTGGCCATGATAGGATAAAAGGGATATAAGGCGCCTTAAAATGAAGCCTTCCCATTGTCCTGAACCCGCCTCCCTCTTCAAGGGCCGGATCAAGCCTGACCACCTTCTCGGCAAAAAGCTTGACCTTATCTGCCACCCCTTTCCTGGCCGAGGCGATGATACCGTTTACCTCTCCCCATGTGCCCCAACATCCTGCCATCTGATAATTAAGCGCTGCATGATCGGGGTGCTTTTCAATCATCTCGGAGCCTATATCTATCGCCCTTTGAAGGACGGCCTTCTTCTCATCACTTTCAATATCCGTATTTACAGAATAAAAATAAGAACTTTTGAGTATCTTTACCGCAAGGTCCGGCGATTTCGCCCCTGCCTCATAGGCTTCAATATAGGCGGCCAGGGCTTTTGCAATAGGCTCTTTAGCTGCCACATTCCCCTTGTTCCCCTCTGCGCGACCGGCATAATATCGGTCGCCCTGACTTATGAGCCCCTCGGGCGAAGTGACAGCTCCTGCCGGTGAGGTTATAAAAAATGCCAGCAGAAGTGACAGTTTAAAACAGTTTCCCTTTAAATTATACCCTAAAGCTAAAGATATCTTTTTCATTTTCTCCTCCTTAATTAGTTACTTATCGCTTTTCTGTTAAGCCTGCCGTCAACACCGAGAAAGCCGTTTTCAACACTGAATGCGTTTTCTGCAAGCTCTATATTGCTTAATTTTGCATATTCCGGAAGATCTGCCGATGCCGCCTTAACCTCTTCATACATGGAAGTGATTGCCGCTGGATCTTCCAATATCTTCGCAAGAGAGTCTCCAGGGGAATAATCCCTGGCAACTTTCTTTATCCACTCCTTATCGGGAACGATAGAGGCGGATATATCCCCCCCTTTGCCTTTATAGACCATGACCTGATGTATGGCCCAGGATCTCTCTAATGAAGACTCGACCCACTCCGGCGACACGTTCCTGCCCTGCCCTGTAAGTATGAGATTGTCCTTGCGCCCTGTAATAAAGAGATAACCTTCGTCGTCGATATATCCCAGATCGCCCGTGGCTATTTCCGATTTCTTGCCTTCCGAACTGCCCGTATACCCGTCCATAATACCGGGGCCTGAAACGATTATCTCTCCGTCGGCTGCTATCTCAAGAGCTGCATGAAAAAGAATTTTTCCAACGCTCCCCGGCTTTGACATCCCTGCCCCGTTAAGCGCTACGACAGAGCTGCATTCGGAAAGACCGTAACCCTCATAAAGCGGAAGTTTGAGCTGGCTGGCCCTTTCCCGAAGCGCTGCCGTTAGCGGAGCGCCGCCGCAGGCTACAAACCTTAAAGTAGAGGGAAGATCCTGCATGGACTCAACGTCTTTAAGCATCGCTTCAAGCAGGCTCGGCACCAGGTTAAGGCTTGTAGGCGCTGTCTGTCTGACAATTTCCGTTAAGCCCTTGGGCCTGAAGAGAATATTTTCAGGTGGAAATACTGTCTTGGGGTAAATAATCGTACTCCCGGCCGACAAAGGCACATAGAGACCGCCTATAGCTTCGACGAGTGTACTTAAAGGCAGCAGGCTCAAATGACGGTCGCTCATTTTTGTTACGGTTCGCTTAATAAGAGATTTCGTTACCGCTTCAATCCCCTTAAGCGTCACCCTCACGCCCTTTGGCCTTCCAGTTGTACCTGAAGTGTATATGATCTTTGTGACAGCTTCCCTGTCTGAGAGATCTTCAATATGACATGGGCCATCCTTACATTCACCAGGCGCTTCTAAATCGCAATCTACAAGGATGATGACCGTATTATCGAGGGCCTCGCCCACTCCGGTTGACACATAATGTTTGTATCGATCAACAACGGCCATCTCTATACCGGAATCACTGATGATATGCTCCACCTGCTCCTTTGAGAAGAAGGTAGGAATAGGAACGACAGTGGCCCCTTTAAGGGTGAGTGCGATGTCATATATCCCCCACAAAGGAGTGTTGCCTGCCAGAAGGCCAATCTTCTTGCCCTTAACGTCTGGAAGCGTCAGGTAGGCCTGTTCAACAGCGCTCTTCAGCTCACTGTAGCTCAGCGCCCCTATGGATGTTTTTAAGGGAGCGGCCTCAGCCCAGCATTTTATTGATTCCCATACATGCATCGTCTCCTCCTATGCCGTTGCCATCTTTAGTTTCGGCTCTGCAGTCTTAAGCTCAAGAGTGCGGAAGATGTCTCCGTATAGTTTGTACATCGCCTTGGCGCAGTGAATAACACAGGCCTTGTCCTCATCATTGTCGAGCATGTTCATTATCTTCTCGAAAAACTTGATATGATCCAGATCGAGGGTCCCGTGGGACACAAGATATGTGAACGCCTCATCGGGAAGACCCAGCCCCTTCTGGATAAGGCTGGCGGCGCCAGTTGCAAGCTGTGAGCTCATCCCTTCGAGAACGAAACCCATGCCGAAGAGACCGAGCGGGTTCTTGCGGTTTATAGTATCGTAAAGGAAGGACACCATCAGCTCCGTGGCGAAGGCGGGCTCACTATTGCGCACCGCCTCGGCATCAGAACCGCAGGCCTTTATGTCGTTGAGTATCCACTCGTCGTGGCCTATTTCCTCTTCGATATACTCGGCCAGGTACTTCCTTACCCACCCAAGGCGCTCGGGAGTTCTTGCACCGGCTGCCATGAGGAGTGGCGTTGTATGTCTTACGTGATGATATGCCTGCTCGAGAAATGCAACATAGCTCTCAAGAGAGATATTGCCCCTGACCCCTTCCTGAACAAAGGGGATATTTTCAAATTCTGCCATTTCAACTTTCGTCGCTTCTACTATTTCCTCATAAAATGTCATCTCACTTCTCCTTTTAATGTAGTTATTTACAATCAAGCGGCCATTTCAAGCTCATAACTCCTGTTTATTAAGCCCTTCATCATCTCGCCGAGGGCCGCAGGCATGTTGTTCATCTCCCTCCCGAGCCTCTCGACCATTTTATATCCCTTCTTCACATCTAGAAAAACCACCTCAGGCGCTGCGCTATAGTAGCTTCCCCATTCGTCTGCGCCCCCTTGCAATTTCTCCGGAGCCGCCGTGGCAAGACTCTCAAGTGGCATGCCGAGTTGCTCAAGCGTATTCCTCACAGACTTTATTCCCGTAAAGGCGATGTAATCTATTCCCCGGCTTATAATGACCCCTGTCAGGCTGATCATGGTGAGACGGCTCAGCCCCCTGGCGCCTGTGGCCAATGTGCCTATCTCGGCCACCTTGCTCCTGTCTATCTTCTTTCCAACTATGCTCCCTATCTTTTCTTCCAAAGGAGCGTCAAGGTATTGCTCCAGATAGAGTTTTCCCGAATCTCCCGTATTGAGTCCGACACAGGCAAGAAGACCCTGCGTCCCGGAGCGGAGAACAAGAAGCTCGCGGGCGAAGGTTTTCATTTCTGCGCCGTAGGCCCTGCGGTAGCGGTCTCTTGCGAACTCTTCCACTTCACCCCGGGAACTGTGCTCTTTTGTCACCAGCTCTAAATCGATTTTATGATCTGCCATCATCCTGAAGCTTGCTATTTTATCGGCTCTCTTTTCCATGTCAGTCACCATTTTTTTAAGTTTGCCTTCCTTTGACACTCTATAGAGCACGGGCCGTGCCAAGGGATGAAAACAAAAAATATCGACTCATAACTCCCTGAAATTAAAGACAATATTTTTTTAGATGGGCTGGAAGGCGATGCTTTTCAAGCTATTACACCGGGGGAAGTCATACAAATATTTGTATGACTATTAGAATTTTTGGATTACCTTAAGAATTTTGTATGGATGGAAAAGGTATGGATTTATTTTCACCATCTCTCCCTTTATCGGGATCTCCGTGCCGATTGAGTGTAGAAGATTGGGATAAAAAAATAATGATTTACCCTTATCATAACTTGACAACGCTAAATTCACAGCTAGACTTAACAATAACCATAAATAAGGAGGCAGGAGATGCTAAAATTAATGAAGGAACTCGTATTGGGATCGGCAGTCATTTTAACTTTTTTTATAATTGGAGAAGCTTACGCCGCAGAAGAAGTTGAGCAGGAACAGGGTTCGAGGGATTATAGAGAAGTCAGGTCTGAAATCCTGAAAAATATCGACGCAAGGCTCGAGAGTCTAAAAAAGCATAGGGAGTGTGTATCGTCAACCAAGGATCAGGATGGCCTGAGGAGCTGCATGGATAGCCACAGGGAAGAGATGATGAAACTCAGGCCAAATAGGCCGATGGATGGCAGACGAGGCGGTATGCGTGGCAACAGGGAGGGCAGAATGGGGCCTGGAGGGGAATAGATATTTGCCTTATCCCGGCAAATTGCTTAATGTGCTCTGGCTCTTAAGAAATCCGCCCTTATCGCCCTGTATTTTATGATTAGCCAAGTAGTAGGTCATTGACATAAATGCCTATTTATTATACCGTTTTGCCATGAATAATACGGCCCATATTGAGAGCTTCGAGGTCTCCTTCAAAGTTGAACCCCATAACTCCGGTCTAAGGCTCGACGAGTTTATGAAGGCGATGCTTCCCCGCTATTCCAGAAACGAGCTTCACAATATCATAGACACGAGGCTGGTCCAGAAAGAGAGAAGGTTCAAGAAGGGAACAAAAGTCAGGACGGGGGATGAATTTTTCTTCCTTTATGACAAGAAGGAAAAGTCCATTAAGGATGAGGATATCCCCATACTTTTTGAGGACAACCATATTCTCATAGTCAACAAGCCTCAAGGCATGCTGGTCCATGCCAAAAACCCCTGGGGGAAAAACGATCTGATTCAGCAGCTAAGGAGACAGAGAGGCTCTAAAGAGCTTTATCTCGCCCACAGGATAGACCGGGAGACGAGCGGCATCGTCCTTATTGCCCGCACCAGAGAAATGGCAGGCAAGCTTGGAGAGGCATTCATTGATAGACAGGTGGAGAAGGAATATAGGGCGATCGTCTTTGGCGAGGTAATGGATGAGGCCGGAATCATAGACATGCCCATATGCGGGGATGACAAGGCCATTTTAAGGGTAAAGATGATGGCAGGCAAAGGGTCTGATCTAAGTGGCGCGCCTTCCATAACAGAGTATCAGGTTATAAAGCGTTTTGAGGATTTTACACTGGTGAAGGCGAGGCCAAGGACAGGAAGGCAGCATCAGATAAGGGTTCATTTTTCAGCGATCGGTCACCCCTTGGTTGGCGACAAGATATACAAGGATGAAAAGCTCTTTTTAAAATTCATAGACGAGGGATTTACCGAAGAGCTGCAAAGGGAACTGCTCCTGCCAAGACAGGCGCTCCACGCATCCATGCTTTCATTCAAGCATCCGATTACAGGTGATGACATTAAAGTCGAAGCAGAGATGCCGCAAGACTTGAGAGACTTTATTGATAATCACAGTAATTGAGTAATCTGGCCCTGCCACTTAAGAGAACAACGGCTCTCTTTTCTCAGCAACGTCTTTAAAATGCTCGTGAAATCAAGCTGTTACATAAAGTATGGAAATAAAGAGAACCGTCCCGTTTTTTTCCCATGTCTACCTCACCATACCCCTTTTTGCTTCTTAGGCTTTGCGTAAGTCAGCTTAATCTCCGGATTACCGATTACCTTTTTAAAGACGGCATTTGCTTTTTTATATTCGTTGACGTATTTCATCTTCTTGATTCCATTATACTCATCACGGTAATACTTCCAGGTTCCTACATAGACGGCCTTGGTTCCCGGCTTCAAATCATATATCCTGTCTCCGGGGAGATTTAAGAACTCCAAATTAACAAGGGCTACCTTTCTGGCCATATCGAATCCTGCACCGGCACTTTCCAGCCACATATAGGCGCCTGAATAGTACAATTTACCTTTCGGTACGCTCTTAATAACAAAGTGCTCGCCAATCTTTGCTACATCCATATGCCTGTATAGTCCAAAGCTGTTTTTATTCGTAATATCAACAAACTGATTTGAATAAAACATGGAAACCTTATCCTTCATCTGGCTGCTGCCCCTTGTTTTCAGGTTCAACTCTTCATCGGTCAACCCGGGGATAAGCTCGATCCTGCCGACAACATAAACCTCCTCTTCCTTTAGATTTCTCAGTACGACAAGTTCTTTTTGCCGTCTCCGTTCTTCCTTTTTCTTAATTGCTTCCGCCCTTCTTTTCTCTCTGGCAGCTCTCTGTTCAGGAGTTGTTTTACAACCGAAAAAGATAAGCGATGCCGCAACAAGCGCAACAACTATGATTAAATAAGGTCTTTTCATGATTTGATCTCCTTTATTCTTTTTTCAATTTTATCTTTCCATGAAGGATGAACAGCAAGCTTAAGAAGGCGTTGCAAGAGCTCTTTTTCCGAAGGATTCTTGATACGTACCAGGTCATAGCTGATGTCCAGAAGGGACTTATCTTTTTTTACATACTTGTATGAACCGATAAAATAAATACCTGGCACCTTTATAAGCGGATCCCATGGCTGCTTCCCCTGGGTGGGAAACTGGTATGTAACATCAACGCCACCGAGCCGCCAGGAAAAACCGCCAAACTCTGTAAACCGGTATAATCCGTCAGGGAGATAGGTTCGATAAAAGAGACCATCTTTAATAAAAAAACCGAAGTAAGGCGTCTCTGATTTGGGTTTTATGCGCTTTGCCGTTATAAAGCGAAAATCTGAAGGCGCTTCCTTTATATATATCGAGATAGCCGAAAACAAGAGATTTTTCTTCGGCATAGGGTTTTCGGAAAGGTTTGTATCCGCCACAGGAAGTTATTGAGAAAAGCAGTACAACAGCCAGGAACAATCTAATTTGAAAAACTAAAAGTCCCCTTTTCTTCTTATGATCAATCATGACTAGCCTCCCCTTGAATTACAATTTATTCGCACTTATGACTATTTAATTTATCTCACTGAGCAAACAAATACAGATCAAACTCGATAATATATGTCAAATTCGCCTCTATTATAAACTCTACACTACTGCCCTATGGCATCGACTTAAAAACTGCCGCCGCAATTGGAGCTGAAGGATGAAGCGGCTTGAAATAAAAAGGGGATCCTGGCTGCCTGCTGCCTCGAATCCCCCTCTCCAAGCCCCTCACTATTTTATGTGACGGTCAAACAATTACTTAATCATTTCGATCTTGCTAATGACCCGGACAATTCTATTGCCGAACCTGGCCTTGACATTGGCGAAGGTGACCTTCACTTTGTCGCCCACTGCCGGCTTATAACCAGCCGGACTTGTCTCCATGCCTCTTTTCATTTCCATGCTGATTGTTTGTCCGACTGTTGGGAATTCAAATCGGATGTTCTTCCGGCCCACCTCACGCACGACTCCAACGGCCGGACTTTCTAACTCCTTCCTGTTCGGGTCCTTCTTAACCAGGGTCAGGCTTGAGACGGCCAGGATCTCTCCACCGCCACGCCTGGCCTTATGATAATAGCTGATAGTAACGGTATCCCCCTCCATCGGCCTATAGCCGTCAGGGGAGTAAACGGTTTCCCGGCCCGTATTATACTTGATCCCTGCTTTTTCCCCCTTGGCTTTAAGAACTATTCCGGAAAAGCTACTTTCCGTCACAAGACCGGTGACAGTTTCAGCGGCATACAACGCCTGCGCAAAAACCAGAACAATTAATATTATCGCTCCCTTTAAAGCAGCCTTATTTTTGAATTGTTGAATCATCTCTTTCCTCCTTCTTATTGTTTATCATTAATTAGGAACAACATCGCCCGCTTAAATCGTAACTCCCCAACTAGAAACATTGAGAATTAAACTTTATCTCATAATTCCTCAGGTGGCAAATATTTTTTCTGTTTTTCAAGACAAAGGCTTTAGGGGTCGCTACATTAAAGATAAAAGCCTGGCGGCGAGCCTTAGTAATATTCAACATGGTAGGATTTTAGCAGCCGCGTTTCTTTATCGAAGACAAGTATTTTCTTTTCTCCGTATATGCTGGGTGTTTGATATGGTGGTCCTACGTAACCGGGATAGATTTCATCTTCCCGAATCCAGACACCGGTAAATGTTTCTTTTTCCTCTATCATTTCATCAGCGCTATGCCACCTTTTCACCACATCCTCATAGGTGTAGACCCCTATTCCCTTGTCCAGGTAATTTGTAAGCATGACATGGCCCCTGCTGGGGGCGCAGGCGCTTATGATGATTAAGGCGTAGGTAATCAGGACAAGTTTTAGTTTCATTTAAAGATCCCCTCTTTGTATCTATTCAGCCGCCCTGGATATCCTGTAGGGCCTTGATAATAGAGATGGAAATTCAAGATAATATAACATTGAAAAATTGATTATTGCTGCGCCTATAAGTAAATAGAGCTTAAACTCAATTCAAGCCATACTTGCCGATCTTGTACTGCAGGTTAGTGGGACTTACTCCGAGAAGCCTTGCCGCTTTGGCGCTTACTCCGCCGGAGCGTTTGAGCGCCTCCGCGATAATCTCTTTCTCCATCTCATCCATCATCTCCGGCAGGGGCCTTGAAAAATCGAGATCAGGAACGGCGCTTCCCATATTACATGCCTCTCCAGATCCGCCACCTCGCAGTTCAAGCGGCAGATCTGCCGATTCCAGCTTATTTCCCTGGCAGACGACAACAGCCCTTTCCATGGCGTTCCTCAGTTCCCTGACATTGCCGGGCCAGCCGTAATTTTCAAGGTTGGCCATAGCCTCGGGAGATATATCCTCTACTCCCTTGCCTATCTCGGCGGCGTAGAGATTCATGTAATGACGGCTAAGGAGGAGGATATCCTTTCTCCTGTCCCTTATGGGAGGGAGGTTGATTGTAAATACATTGAGGCGATAATAGAGGTCTTCCCTGAAGTCCCCCTTTTCGATGAGTTCCTTGAGGTTCCTGTTGCTGGCGGCAATAACCCTTACGTCTACCTTGATCGTCTTCGTTCCGCCGACACGCTCGAAGGTCTGCTCCTGCAATACACGAAGGAGCCTTATCTGGAGCGCGGGCGAGGTGGTTGCTATTTCGTCCAGAAAAAGCGTCCCTCCGTCGGCCATTTCAAAGCGTCCCTTCTTCTGGGCCGTAGCTCCCGTAAAAGCCCCCTTTTCATGTCCGAAGAGCTCGCTTTCAAGGAGGGTTTCCGTCAGGGCGCCGCAGTTGACGGCGATGAAAGGTTTGTCGGAGCGGCTGCTGTTTTCGTGGATAGTCCTTGCTACCACCTCTTTTCCAGTGCCGCTTTCCCCCTCTATGAGGACGGTAGTTTTTACAGCCGCCACCTGTTCCATAAGATCGGCCACCTGCCGCATGGGCTCGCTCTCGAAGATGAGATTCTCAAAGCCGAGCCTGGCTGAAAGTTCTTCCTTCAGTTGCCTCTTTTCCTCAACTA
The DNA here is from genome assembly GCA_032250935.1 of bacterium. GTDB lineage: Bacteria > Desulfobacterota > JADFVX01 > JADFVX01 > JADFVX01 > JAVVFD01. Next base: position 6,019 of record JAVVFD010000020.1, on the reverse strand, counting down.
ATGCCTTCACACCGAGGGCACGCTTTGCCATGAGCTTGATTTCGTCGTTATGGAACGGCTTCAGGATGTAATGGTAGGCGCCGTGCTTCATCGCCTCTACGGCCGTCTCGACGGTGCCGAAGGCGGTCATGATGATTACCTGCAAGTCGGGCCGGATCGCCCTGGCCTTTTTAAGAAGCTCCATGCCGGTCATCCTGGGCATCTTCATGTCCGTTATAAGTAGGGCCGGCGCATCCTCTTCTATTATCCTGAGCGCCTCCTCAGGCTCCTGGGTCGTCATCACTTCATACCCCTCTTCAGATAGAAGTGCGCTCAGTACAAGGAGGTAATTTTTTTCATCATCAACTACGAGTATCGTCTTCATTCAAATCCTCTTTACTTAAGGGAAGGTAAATCTTAAAGGTCGTTCCATCTTGGCCTGTTTCAAGTTTCAGCTCCCCTCCAAGTCCGCTTATTATCCTGAATACGATGGAAAGACCTAGCCCCGTTCCTGTTTCCTTGGTTGTATAAAAGGGATTAAAGATCTGATCCCTCACTTCAGCTGAAATGCCCGGCCCCGTATCGGCAAGGGTTATGAGAATCGCCTCTCCGCCATTCCCCGAATTATCAGGAAAGCTGGACAGCTTCGTTGCAACTTCCAGGGTTCCCCCCTCCGGCATGGCCTGCAGGGCATTGATAATAATATTGATAAGCACCTGCTGTATCTGGTTTTCATCAGTATAAAGGGCGGGCACACTATAATCAAATGACTTTTCAAGGACTATTTTCGACCTGGATATTTCCGAACCTATAAGAAGGAGCGTCTTCTCTATAATGGAGTTGATCTGACAGATATTATTTTGTGGCGGACGGGGTCTTGCAAACTGCAGGAACGATTCGAGGAGAGCGGTCAAACGCGTTGCCTCTTCGGAGATGGCCGACGCCAGGAGCCCTTCCTGATCGGACTTTTCAAGACGCCCTTCCAGTATTCCGGCTGAACTTTTTATAATCCCCAGAGGATTTTTTATCTCATGGGCCATTCCCGCCGAGAGCTCTCCAAGGGCGGAGAGCCTGTCGGCCCAGCGCATCTCCTCCTCCATGCGGCTTATGTGATCGATATGGTTTTTCACCTCCCCAACCATGCCGTTAAAGGCCTCGGCCAGTCGCCCCACCTCGTCACTCGAGCCGGAATGAACGGATGAAGAAAAGTCCTTCGTCTCAGCGATACGGTTGGCCGTTTCCGACAGCTCCCTGAGAGGCATTACTGTCCTTCTGGAAAAGATGGTCACCAGGATGAGAAGGAGGGCCAACCCTGCAATGGAGATGACTATACTCGTCTGCTCTATCCTCCTGACGGGTCCGAGGGCCTGCTCCTCCAGCACCGCCCCGGCAATGGTCCAGCCGAAACCTGCGAAGAGAGGAGGACCTCCAAGGGATGGAACGAAGGCCACTATATGACCTGAAGCCGATGTTTTGGTTTTATAGTCCGCCCTTGAAAGCCTTGTTACTTCCCTGCTGAATAGATCAGCTTCATGGAGGGAAGCTACTATCTCTCCCTTACTATCAATAATAGATACATGAAATGTTTCGTCCGATATGGCTGGATCGATAAGAGCGGCTGCCCTGTATTCAAGCAGCAGGGCGCCTACAACCCCTTTTTCTCCAAATGAGGCCTTAACGGGCGCGGCAAAGGCGATAGCGCTTCCCCCTAAAACGGCTGAGTGGTGCAGGTCCAGCTCTGCCACATTCCCTGCAAGGATTTCCGTCATCCATGGCGCCATGACGGTTTTCCCCAGACTTTCAAGGCTGCTGGAGGCAACAATGCGACCCTCCCTGTTTAATGCATGGATCTCTCCAGGCAGTCGGTAGTCTGTCTTCAGTCCTTCAAGGACATGGGCGATACGCTTATCAATATCGTCTGTAAGAATATCTCCCATCACGTCAAGGTCGGCCCAGGCGATGCTGTTTCCCCGAAGGAGCATGAGCCTGGCGTCTATGTTGTCACGAATAAGCAGGGTCTGAAGTTCCAGGCCTTTTACGATTTCACCATATATGGCCCCTCTTGAGCTGTTAAAAAAGAAGATCGTCATCAGCAGGTATGGTATGGCCGCCGCCACGAGAAAAAGAAGGGAGGTCTTGACGACAAGGCTCTTTCTGATATCTTCTATCATTCTCCCTCCCTGATCCGGTAGAGCACCTTGAGATCCGGCTCCAGAGAGTCGGCATTGATGTAACCCAAAGCTCCCTTGACCTCCCTTACGAAGGCCTTAACCGCCTCTTCCGACTCCACAACTACCGGTGGTCTAACACCTTTATAGTGCTGTTCGTTCCAGTAGAGGACGAGGTCTTTATGATCCATGTGCAGGGTCTCTTTAGTAAAAAACGCCCTGAGGGAGCTGCGTGCGGGAAGGTTTACCGGCACTATCCTAGTCTTGTCCTGCCAGAGGATCTTCCTTTTAAGGTATATCTTGCGCAGTAATTTGGAGCTTATCTTTTCGGATGTTTCATGTGAGCTTATGACGACCAGCTCGGCAGAGAAGGCAGAGGGAGCGGCAAACATAAGAAGCGATGCCGTAATGAATAGAAACCTTTTTATCATAGCAAAACCGAGAACGAGGCAAGGAGCCTCTCACCGTCATCGATACTCTCTTCACCGGTATAAATTAGGCCGCCGCTTCTTTCCTGGCACTCGATCTTGAAAACGACTGGAGGGCTGGGCTTATAGACAAGACCTGTCGTGACAGACTCGTGATGCTTCTCCCCCTCTCTGGCATGGAAAAAATCGTAGCGCAGCACTATGGATAGGCGCTCCGTTATGCCTGATACTCCCTGAAGGTAATAGCCGTATTCCTTTACCTTGCCACCCTGTTCAAGCGTCACATCTGCGTAACTCGCCTCCCCCCTCAGCTCAAAGGGGGAGCTTTTATAGATAAAATCGAGGCCTGTTAGATGGATTTTATCTTTTATCTCATACTCTTCGTAATAGATAAGGGGGACACCTATCTCAAGACCCGGCGACCCCAGCCATCGGAGGCGGCCTCCTGCAAACTCGTGTGTCCGCCTGAAACCGGTCTCCTCGTCAATGCTTTCCATTCTCTGGGCTGCCAAGGTGTAAAAAAAGTCTTCATCGAGGAGTGTGAAGTTGCCGAAGAGCTGAAGGCCCGTTACGTCTTCGGGGAAGGAGGCAAAGGTAACAATGGGTCTTGATACGGTCCATGTAAGAGGCGGGGCGTGTGTCTCGTTCCAGGCGCCGACAGGTGTGAAAAATTTACCCACCCTTACCTTAAGATGATCAGAATAGAGATAATCTGCATATAGACGCTCTATGCGAACATTATTTTCCGATTCTGTTTCGCCCTTGCTGTCGACCTCGAATATCTCCTCATCTTCAAGCTCGGCAAAAAACCTCGATCTTTCTCCAATATCACCGAAGACAAAGAGACTGAGGTTTTCGAGCGCCAGCGTGGCCCTTTTTTCTTCGGCGTCGATGTATTTAAAATTTATGTAGCCGCCGAGGTAAAAGTGAGTCCCGTCAATCCTTAGCCCTTCGCCGAGGCGATAGCTCCAAGGTTCCCTTTCGTCATTATCGCCATGTTCAGACTGTGCCGAAGCAGGCGAAAGAAACAAAAAAAGGAGTAAAAATAAAAAGGTTCTTTTTAGTGAAATATTCATTATCTGCCAAAATATCAGAGCATTAACTGTCTGTCAATGCACCTGTTCCTTTAGCGGCTTTTTAGTTGGAGTGATTTCAGGATGGATGTGCCGCCTGTCAAGAAGGATATGAGCGCCAGGGGATCGTAGATGAGATCAGCACCGGCTGGTGCATGGAGGAACCAGGTTGCAGCATATAGGCCCATTACCCCGATTGTTCTTTGCCAATCGGCCCTATTTCGATAAGATGACTTAACGGACAAACGGGGTATGATGCGTTTGACATCCAGGGGCCGTCTTCCCGGTTCATACCACATACGAGATATTTGGCAATGAAGATAAATAAGGCAGACATATCGAAATCTGATCTCTGGCGTCCAACTATCCAGGCATCAGGCTTATCTTGACATCAGGCCTCTTTTGCTGTTCAATTATCATTAGCTTAAGCTAAAAAAACTGGAGTCTGGAGGTTTATATGCAGGTTGCAATAGTGGGTCTGGGCAGGATGGGCGCAAACATGGCAAGACGCCTTATCAAGGGGGGCCATGACGTAGTGGTATACAACAGGAGCCGTGACAAGTCTGACGAGCTCGCCGGAGAGGGAGCGTCGGCAGCCTATTCCCTTGAAGAGGCTGTCAGCAAACTAGGAACTCCAAGGGTGGTCTGGCTCATGCTGCCGGCCGGCGACATAACGGAAGATCATGTAGAAGAGCTGAAAGGACTTCTCGCTGAAGGCGACATCCTTGTTGAGGGCGGCAACAGCAACTTCAAGGATGATGTAAGGCGCTTCAAGGAAATGGCCCGGTGCGGCATAACTTACCTTGACGCAGGGGTAAGCGGAGGAATCTGGGGCCTCGATGTAGGCTACTGCACCATGGTGGGCGGAGAAAGAGAGGCCTTTGAGAAAATAGAGCCTCTGCTCAAGACCCTCGCCCCCGAAGAGGGCTACCTATATTGCGGCCCTTCGGGAGCCGGTCATTTTGTCAAGATGATCCACAACGGTATCGAGTACGGCATGATGCAGGCCTACGCGGAAGGGTTCGAGATACTGAAGGCCTCCCCCTACGGCGAAGAGCTCAATATGGGAGAGGTCTCTCACCTCTGGAACCAGGGGAGCGTCGTCAGGTCATGGCTCCTTGAACTCTGCGAGGATGCCTTTAAAAAAGACCCCGAGCTTTCGGAGATTAGGGGCTTTGTCGAGGATTCAGGAGAAGGGCGATGGACGGTTCAACAGGCCGTTGAGCTTGGTGTGCCTGCACCTGTAATTACGGCATCATTATTCGAAAGGTTCAGATCGAGAATGGAGAACACCTTTGCCGACAGGGTCCTTGCCGCCATGAGAAAGGAGTTCGGGGGGCATTCCGTTGTTAAAAAGGGGGCCGGGAGCAATCTCAGTTCCAAGGGAGCGGGCCAGGTGAGCCACTCAAAAGGGGACAAAGGATAGGCATATGTTTTCAGGAATCGACAGAAGAGGACCACTGGAAGCAACCCTGAAGATAGGGAAGGACAGGAAAAAATCTCCCTGCGAAATAGACAGGGCCAGCGACCCCTGCGCCATTGTTATATTCGGAGCGTCAGGCGACCTTACTGAAAGGAAGCTCATACCTTCCCTATTCAAACTATATACAAACGGGCTCCTGCCGGACGAATTTCTCATTGTGGGGGCAGGACGTAAGGATATAGGTGATGGCCCATACAGGGAGGCCATGGGGAGGGCGATTGGACTTGCCGGGTCAGGTGGGACGGCAAAGGATTTGAGGGAGAAATTCCTTAAAAATCTATACTATCAGCAACTCCACTACGACGACCCTGATGCATACTTGAAACTGGCGGCCAGGCTCAATGAACTGGAAGAGGTGGGAATACCTGGCGGCAACAGGATTTACTATCTCTCCACCCCCCCGGAAGTCTATACATCCATATCAGACAATCTCGGCATTTCGGGCATGGCAAAAGAAGATAGGGGCTGGCGACGTATTGTCGTTGAAAAACCTTTTGGACGTGACATCGACACGGCCACGAGGCTTAATGAAAGGATAAGGAGTTATTTTACGGAATCGCAGATCTTCAGGATAGATCACTACCTCGGCAAGGAAACTGTGCAGGATGTCCTCATGTTCCGCTTTGCCAACGCCATATTTGAACCTATATGGAACAGGACCTATATAGACCACGTGCAGATCACAACGGCAGAATCTCTGGGCATAGAAAAGAGGGCCGGTTACTATGAAAAATCGGGTGTTATCCGCGATATGTTTCAGAACCACATGCTTCAGCTTGTGGCGCTCATCGCCATGGAGCCGCCCGCCGTCTTTGACGCCGATTCCGTGAGGGACGAGAAGGTAAAGGTGCTCAAATCGATAAGGCCTGTCAATCTGGAAGAGCTGGA
>JAVVFD010000209.1:0-1871 GCA_032250935.1 bacterium | reverse complement strand
GGATGAAGGTATAAAATATTTGAATAAAGGCCCCCTGCCCTTGACAAAGAAAGGGGCCGTTGTTATTTTGAATTTCTAAGGGATGCTAAGGGATGGGTTTTTTAGAGAATTTTTTTATTGTCCAGCATCGGGCTTTAATTTCTAAAGCATCGTCTGACAGGAAGGCGCTTGTAAATGGCAAGATTTTGCCGCAATTGATGCAAAAGATATCTGCAATGTTATTAGTATGGAGGATGATTTTACTATATGAATAAAAAGGCCAGGAAGAATAAAGTGAAAGATGAGGATGCGATTGTAAGCGATGAGCTTGATGCTGCTAAAGAGGATATTTCTGAGTCTGAAACAGGAGAGGCACCAGAAGGGACGATAGATGAACTAGCTGAGCTTCAAAAAAGGGTGGATGAGCTTGAAAAGGAAAAAAATGAACTTAAGGACCAGGCGCTTAGAACTCATGCTGAAGCGGAGAATTTCAAAAAAAGACTGACTCGCGAAAAAGAGGACTTTGCGAAGTATTCAAACGAAAAAGCGGTTAAGGAAATATTGCCGGTAATAGATAATCTTGAGCGTGCAGTTGACCACGCAAAGGAGGCCGGCGAGAGCGGCGGATTGATTGAAGGGGTTGAGATGACCCTTAATCTTTTCCAGAAGGCGCTGGAAAGGCTTGGAGTTTCTCCCGTTGAGGCGGTAGGGGAAACATTTGATCCGGAAAGGCATGAAGCGGTTCAGCAGATTGAGAGCACTGATCATGAGCCTAATATAGTAGTCAGCGAGTTTCAGAAAGGTTATATGCTTCATGAAAGGCTCATAAGGCCTGCAATGGTTGTAGTGTCGTCGCAATCATCCAAGAAATAAATCGCTGAATAGATACATAATATAAGAAATTTTTTTAAAATAGGAGAAAGTAAATGAGCAAGGTAATAGGGATAGATCTTGGAACAACAAACTCTTGTGTTTCCGTCATGGAAGGTGGGGAGCCCAAGGTTATCGTAAACGCGGAAGGTGGCAGAACGACCCCTTCAATGGTCGCCATAACAGAGAGTGGTGAAAGACTTGTAGGTCAGGTCGCTAAAAGACAGGCCGTTACAAATCCGGAAAGCACTATATTTGCCGTTAAAAGACTAATCGGTCGGAAATACGGCACTAAAGAGGTTGACAAGGATATAGAAATATCGCCTTTCAAAATAGTGAAAGCGAAGAACGGCGATGCCTGGGTACAGGTAAGGGATAAGGATTTCTCTCCTGCCGAGATATCTGCCATCATACTTCAGAAGATGAAAAAGACAGCTGAAGATTATCTGGGTGAGGAAGTAACCGATGCGGTTGTTACTGTTCCTGCCTATTTTAACGACAGCCAGAGGCAGGCCACCAAAGACGCCGGGAAGATTGCCGGGCTTAATGTCTTAAGGATTATCAACGAGCCGACTGCAGCTGCGCTTGCTTACGGACTTGCCGACAAAAAAGATCAGCAGATCGCCATATTCGACCTTGGGGGCGGAACCTTCGATATATCCATACTTGAACTCGGTGATGGCGTCTTTGAAGTTAAGTCTACCAATGGTGATACCTTCCTTGGTGGTGAAGATTTCGATCAGAGGATCATTGATTACCTGGCCGATGAGTTTAAGAAAGATCAGGGTGTTGACCTTAGAGGGGACAAGATGGCCCTTCAAAGGCTTAAGGAAGCGGCTGAAAAGGCAAAGATGGAGCTTTCCTCCTCTATGGAGACTGATATAAACCTTCCATTTATCACTGCCGACCAGACTGGACCAAAGCACTTAAATATCAAGCTTTCAAGGGCAAAGCTTGAGTCTCTGGTGGAAGACCTTCTGAATAAGCTTGAGGCGCCCTGTAAGACGGCTCTCAAAGATGCC
>JAVVFD010000208.1:0-1981 GCA_032250935.1 bacterium | reverse complement strand
CGGGATTCCCCTTACCGGGTCTATAGAGGACTTTCACCTCCAAGAGATTGCGCCCTGCCGGGCGCACATAAAAAAGGGATCTTGAATAATCAAGATCCCTTTTTAAATTTGTTATGGTGCCGAAGGCGAGAATCGAACTCGCACGAGCATACGCTCACCGCCCCCTCAAGACGGCGTGTCTACCAGTTCCACCACTTCGGCATCTAACTCGATTTGCGTGACTAAAATAACATTATTGCTAAATAAGGTCAACATGAATTGCCTAAAAGGGGGCAATAAAAACTTACTCTGCTTTAGCAGGCTCTCCGGCCTCGGCAGGTAGCTGCATCGGAACCTGCTGCTCCATTTGTACCGGAGCTTCAACATCACTCATCACCGATGATGAAGACCCTGAAGACGAGATATAAGCCAGGGCAAGCGATGTAAACATGAAAACAACTGCTGCCGCTGCTGTAGTTTTGCCTATTGCGGATCCTTGAGAAGAGCCATACATAGGTTGGTTGCCTCCCCCACCAAAGCTAGCCCCCACACTCGCCCCCTTTCCAGCCTGCAGAAGAACCGCAGCTATAAGAAAAACCGAGACAAGAAGATGTAACGTTAATATTAGTGTTTCCATTTTTTAACCTTTCTTAAACCTTATTATGTTTTTGAATGTCTCAGCCTTCAGACTTGCTCCTCCAACCAGAGCACCGTCTATGTTCGGCTGTGCCATTAAACCGTCTATGTTATCCAGTTTAACGCTTCCCCCGTAGAGAATCCTGGTCGCCGAAGAAACTTCCCGGCCAAATATCTTTTCAAGGGTTTCTCTTATGAATCTGTGAACCTCCTCGGCCTGTTCATCAGTAGCAGTTTTGCCGGTTCCGATTGCCCATACCGGTTCATAGGCGACTATTATAGCCATGCTGAGCTCTTTGGGCAAGTCCTTTAAACCGCCTTCAAGCTGTTTTAATATCACATCCAGCGCTTTTCCCGACTCTCTTTCTTCTAAAGACTCCCCGACACAGACGATCGGCTTGAGGCCACAGTTAAGCGCAGCGCCTGTCTTGTCGTTTACAGATTGGTCGGTCTCTGAGAAAAACTGCCTTCTTTCGGAATGGCCTATAATAACATATTCACAGCCTATATCCTTTATCATCTGAGCAGATATCTCTCCCGTAAAGGCACCCGACTCCTTAAAGTGGATATTCTGGGCGGCAAGCTTTATAGGGCCGCCTTTAATAACTTCATTTACAGAAAAAAGGTGTGTGTGTGGAGGGGCGATTACTACATCCACCCCTTCCGTATCGGGCAATAGCTTAGACAGCTCTTCTGCAAGCCTGGTCCCTTCAGATGGAGTAGTGTTCATCTTCCAGTTTCCGGCTATTATAGGCGTCCTTTCCATATTAAATTCCTTTTACAAGCTTTAACTCAGCAATTCTTAAGGGCGCTTAAAGCCGGGAGTTCTTTCCCTTCCAGCATCTCAAGAAAGGCTCCGCCTCCGGTAGACATATAGGATATCTTTGCAGCCTCTCCGGCCCTGTGAACAGCAACGTCCGTATCTCCTCCGCCAACTATAGTAAGGGCATCTAATGCAGCAACAGCTGCAACCATCGCATATGTTCCCTTACTGAAGGGCTCCATCTCAAAGACCCCCATCGGTCCGTTCCACACGATAGTTTTTGCATCGACCAACTCTTTAGAAAAAAGCGCGCTGGAGGCTGGGCCGATATCAAGCCCCATCCAGCCTGTCGGGATCTCATCGATGGTCGTCACCTTTGCATTGGCATCCTCAGCAAAGCTGTCGGCTGCGACACAATCTACGGGAAGACAGACCTTGGCCCCGTTCAGCCTAGCTTTTTCCATTATATTAAGGGCCGTAGGACACATGTCGTCCTCGACAAGGGATTTTCCTGTCTCATGGCCAAGCGCCTTCAGAAAGGTAAAGGCCATCCCCCCCCCAATGATCAGCTTATCCACCTTATCGATAATATTTTCAATAGCC
>JAVVFD010000207.1:0-2006 GCA_032250935.1 bacterium | reverse complement strand
GCTATGCATACGGGCAGCTTGCCGAAGCCGAGCCTCTCAATCTCCGTAATATGTCTTTCGGCATCGGCTTCATAGCTGACCTCCCCAGCCCCGTAAATCTGAGTCGCAACGGTTTTTATCTTGTCTTTAATCGACATATCAAGTTCATAGAGGAAATTAAGGCGCGGAGGCCTTTCAGAGAGGCTTTCCACAGCCCTTGCAAGGTCTGCGGCACCCTTTCCCCCGTCGATCCAGCTTGTGCAGATAGCTGCTTCATCGGCTCCGTTATCTATAGCATAACGCCTGACCATCTCCAGTTCGGCCGGGCTGTCGATAAGAAAGCGGTTTATGGCCACAACTACTGGGATGCCGAAACGTTTAAGGTTTCTAATATGCCGCCCGAGGTTGCAAAGCCCGGCTTCAAGGAGAGGGAGGTCTTCTTCGCAGTAGGCTAGAGGAGGCTTCATCCCCGGCTGTGCTGAAGGCTTGCCCCCGTGCAGCTTGAGCGCTCTCACCGTGGCAACAAGGATGGCGGCATCCGGTGTGAGGGCAGAAGAGCGGCACTTGATATTGAAAAATTTCTCCGCCCCTATGTCGGCGCCGAAACCTCCTTCCGTCACCACATAGTCGGCAAGTTTCAAGGCGATCCTGTCAGCGATAACAGAGGAGTTGCCGTGGGCTATATTTGCAAAGGGGCCGCAGTGGACGAAGGCCGGCTGCCCTTCCAGCGTCTGAAGCAGGTTGGGCAGCAGCGCATCCTTCAAAAGCACCGTCACCGCTCCTGCGACCTCCAGTCTCTCAAGGGTAAGTGGCCGCCCTTTTTTGTCGAGCGCCACGATAACCCTCCCAACTCTCTCCCTTAGGTCTTCCAAACCTTCCGCAAGGGCTAGAAGGGCCATGAGTTCGCTCGCCTCGGCAATGTCAAAACCGCTCTTCATCGGGAATAGGGGGCTGGGGGAGCCGTCTTTCAGGGTGCGCTCCTTAAGTCCTGTCTCTATATCCCTCAGGGAACGGTCGCATATATCTACCACCCGCCTCCAGGTGATGGTGGCGGGGTCTATATCGAGCCGCTTGATGCCGTGCCTTTCCAGTTCGTCGTCGCTCTGGCGGCTTTCGTGATAGATCCGGGCGTCTATGGCGGCGGCTACGAGGTTGTGCGCAATGCTTACGGCATGGATGTCTCCCGTAAGGTGAAGGTTGAAATCCTCCATAGGGATGATTTGGCTGTAGCCGCCTCCGGCAGCCCCTCCTTTGACGTTGAAGGTGGGCCCCATGCTCGGCTGGCGAATGCAGCAGATCGCCTTTTTTTTCAGGACTGAGCCGAGGGACTCCGTAAGCCCAATGACGGTGGTGGTTTTCCCTTCGCCAAGAGGGGTAGGGGTGATGGCCGTTACGATAATATACTTTCCGTTCGGCTCTGCCTTCAGGCGCTCAAGGCTATCGAGGCGCACTTTAGCCTTGTCCCGCCCGTAAGGTATGACCTCCTCCTTCAGCAGACCGGCTGTACGAGCGATTTCTGAAACAGGCTTTACCTCTGCCGCCTGCGCAATATCTATATCATTAGGTATGGATCTTGATTTCATAAGGTCTTCTATATTGAAATTGAATTGACAAGAATTTTATATGAAAGAGATTACACTTAACAGGAAATAAATAGGAGCAGCTCAACCAGCTCAATAATTAGGAAACTTTCCGGAGTTTATCAAAATCTCTTTCATGATTCAATCAACCGGACCTCCCGACTCACGGCGGCATATTCCAGTGACTTTGAGTAATATTTATGAATAAAGCAAGCCTGTTATTTTTTTGAATCTACTGAAGGACTTTGGCATCTCAATTAAGGAGAAATATAATGGAAAGAGCAAATGGAATTACAGTAAAAGGAAATGGTGTAACACTTATCGGACCTGAACTGAAGGCGGGCGACAACGCCCCGGATTTCACCGTTGTTGACAAGGGGCTTCAGGAAAAAAGACTTGCAGACTTTGCAGGGAAGGTAAAGATTTTTAGTGTTACCCCCTCTCTTG
>JAVVFD010000206.1:0-2051 GCA_032250935.1 bacterium | reverse complement strand
GATTCCCCTTACCGGGTCTATAGAGGACTTTCACCTCCAAGAGATTGCGCCCTGCCGGGCGCACATAAAAAAAGGCCCCGATAAAAGTCGGGGCCTTTTGTTTAAATGGGGTGAATGATGGGGATCGAACCCACGGCCGCAGGAGCCACAATCCTGTGCTCTACCGACTGAGCTACACTCACCGCAAACTTTATTCCATTAATGCTGAAACCTGTGCAACACCATGAAACAGGCAACTTGAGAGCGAGAATTTAACACAACAGGCTGCGCAATGTCAACAAAATGATAGGATACCTTTGATAACATTTTCGAATGAGTCAACAGGATCCTAAAACTTAAGAAGAGAATAGACGTCATGTGGTTTTAACTTCTCTTTCCCATTTAAAAACTCAAGTTCGGCCAGAAAAGCGCACTCGACAACTTCTCCGCCCATCTTTTCAATAAGATCTATAACCGCCTCAACAGTGCCTCCAGTTGCAAGAAGATCATCGGCAATAAGTATCTTTTGCCCCTTTTTTATCGAATCCTGATGGATATGCAGTTCGTCTGTTCCATACTCCAGTTCATATTCCGTACTAAATGTTTTATATGGAAGTTTTCCCGGTTTCCTTACGAGCACAATGCCCTTGCCCAGTTTGTAAGCAAGGGCCGAACCCATAATAAAGCCCCTCGCCTCAATACCTAGCACTAGATCTATCTCGCGGTCAATATATCTGTGCGCCATTATATCTATGACCCTTTGAAATGACCTGGCATCGGAAAGAAGAGTGGTAATATCCTTAAATACAATCCCCTTTTTAGGAAAGTCCGGCACGTCCCTTATTATATCCTTAAGCTGCTCCACAAACATCCTCCATCTCTATTATTTTATCATCAGGGTAAAAGTCTTATAGGATCAACGGCATTCTTCCCGTTTCTGATCTCAAAATGAAGGGCCGGAGCATTTATCCGTCCGCTTTTACCAACGAGGGCGATAATATCTCCCGCCTTCACAAAGCTGCCCTTCTTAACCTTGTTTTCGCTATTATGTGCATAGACGGAAGAATATGACCCCTTATGCTTCAATATAATCATATTTCCGTAACCCTTAATATCGCTGCCGCTGTATATAACCCTTCCCGATGCGGAGGCCATGACCGGTCCGCCAAGGTCCGAAGCGATGTCAATACCGTCATGCAACTGCTCTCCCTTATCTACGAACCTTAAAAGTATCTCTCCCTTTACAGGCCAGATAAAGACCGTATTTCCGGAAGATGGCGTCTTATCCTTTTCACTTGAAACCTCTTCCTTCTTTGGAGGCAGAGGCGCCCGGACTGAAGTCTCCCTGGGCGCAGCTTCTCTTTTTACCGGCCGCTCCTCAATAACACCATGCCTGGACGCGCTTACAGCGCTCCTTCGCCTGTCGGCTCCCGGTATATATATGGCGTCACCCTCCTTAACGGCCGACCTGTCCAGAATATTATTAATTCTGGCCACGGAATCCTTATTTATGCCGTAGACCTCGCAGATTCCGTCGAAGGTCTCCCCGGGAGCAACCTTGTGATATATGCCGTATCCCGTGCCACAGCCTGACAAAAAAAATAAAAAAAACATTATGTATATAAATTTCATATTCATCGCTTTTAAATTTATCATATACATATCTAGTGTAAAACCATTTTTATGAGTACAAAGCCGCCGACCAGAAGAAGGGCAAAGACGATGGTTAGAATATTGAAATATTTCTCTATAAAAACCTTTACGGGAGCGCCGAATTTATAGATCAGACCTGCAACTATAAAAAAGCGCGCCGACCGGCTGAGAAGCGAGGCAAGGACGAAGATGAAAAAATTGATTTCGCATGCACCGGCTGCGATAGTAAACACCTTATATGGAAGTGGCGTAAAACCGGCTATGGCCACGGCCCAGGCGTCATATTCCTGATAAAAACCGCTTATCCTGTCAAATTTATCCATTACGTCGTACCATTCAAGGATCGGCCTTCCAAGCGCCTCCATAAAACCGAAGCCGAGAAAATATCCGAGCATGCCGCCAAGCACCGAACCTACTGA
>JAVVFD010000205.1:0-2200 GCA_032250935.1 bacterium | reverse complement strand
CCAAACTGCTCGCCGACGATTCTGACTTTGTCGCCTTTCGTGAACTTGCCGCAGTCATAGAAGCCCTTGCCCGGGCCGGAGCGAATTAAGACGTCATCGCTGGTGATTTCGGCAAAATACGGGAAGGTGGGGCATATCAAGACAACCACGGTCTACCCCTCCACGAGGATATCGAACCGGGTTCCTTTCGGAACGGGGAGAAAAATGGGCGAGCTGGCCGAAAGTGCAGACAAAAGCATCCCTTTTTACAACCCTGAGATATTCCAAATACTTAAAAGATTTATCGCCTCTTTAAACGGAGCAGTTTTTCAAGGCATGACCGGTCAGGATGCGGCCGGGGCATGCAGGGAGATTAATGGCGCCCTTGCAGACTACCTTGATTCCAGAAGTTTCAGCGAAATATGGGATAAAATCAGAAAAAACAGCCGTGATGAGGAACAGTTCAGGAGGAACCTTCACGTCTGGTTCGATGCCTTCCAGACATTCAAGCTGACGCACCACCTCAGGGACAACGGTTACGGGAGTGTCGACATGCTCCCCGCCCTATCGACGCTTTTATTCAAGACCGGATTAGAAGTTCAAGCCTTGCCGCTGGATATGATGAAAGGCCTGGAGACGGCAGAAAAGCTTTTGAAAATTATGAGAAGCCAAGCGACATCTAAATCTGTCTAAAAAATTGCACTAGGTGTATAATGGCTATTCTTAGCCAGAAATATAAAAAGCGATGGTTCACCGTTAATTTGCATCAGGTAAGCATTATGCTGAAAAGCCAGGAAAATTTTAAAGCTCCACCAAAGAAGTTCCAGCCTCACGGGCTTTCTATTCTCTATGAAGATCGTGATATTCTGGTCGTGGATAAAACAAACGCTCTTTTAACGATCGCCACTGATAAAGTCAGGGAAAATACAGCCTATTATCTCTTAAATAAGTATGTGCGAAAGGGTAACCTTAAATCAAAAAACAGGATCTTTATCGTGCATCGTCTTGATAGAGATACTTCGGGCGTTTTAATTTTTGCCAAAAATGAAACTGCCAAGCGTTATCTTCAGGATGAGTGGCAGGGATTTGAAAAAAAGTACTATGCCGTGGTGCATGGAACATTAGCGGAGAAAAAAGGCTTAATCACTTCATATCTTACAGAAAACGCTGCCCATAGAATGTATTCTGTTGATGACCCTGAAAAAGGCAAGCTTGCCAAAACTGGGTATAAAGTTCTGAAAGAATCAAGTAAGTACAGTCTCCTTGAAATAGACCTGCTTACAGGCAGGAAAAACCAGATCCGGGTCCATTTTTCGGAAAAAGGCTGCCCTGTAGTTGGAGACAAAAAGTACGGAATAAAGGAAAAGGGGATTAAGAGACTTGCGCTTCATGCAGTCTCCTTAACGATACGTCATCCCCATACCAAAGAGAAGATGACCTTTAAGGCAGAGGTTCCTGCTTATTTCAAGTCACTTGTAAACGGTTAATACCTGAGGAATCAGGAAGGCAGTTCCCCTGCCGGGTCCGAATCTGTCTCTCCCCTTTGCCCCTTCCTGATGGCATCCACTGCCAGGGTGTCGGCCCTCTCATTCTCGGTATGGCCCGTATGTCCCCTGATCCAATGCCATGTAATATTATGACTGGATACCGCCCTGTCGAGCCGCTCCCAGAGGTCCTTATTCTCAACCGGTTTTCTGTTGGATTTTCTCCAGCCGTTCTTCTTCCAATTATGAATCCACTTGCTTATGCCGTCTTTTACATAACTGGAGTCAGTCGTAAGTTCCCCAACAGTCGTTCGATTCAAGGCCTCAATAGCGCATATGGCGGCGAGCAGCTCCATGCGATTATTTGTCGTGAGCTTGCTGAAACCTGAAAGCTCCTTCTCAACATCACCATAGCGAAGTATAGCGCCCCACCCTCCCGGTCCGGGGTTACCGGAACAGGCCCCATCGGTGAATATTTCTACCTTTTTTTCTCTCTTTGTCATCGCCTTCTCACAATATATTTTATGGCACATCAATATAACAAAGAATTCTTAACGCAGTAAACGTAAATAACTCTCCGAATAGTAGTAGTGTTCATACATGCAGACATAATCTCAAGAACACGTCCATCACTCTTCACTTCCATAAAGTACAGGGAACCCCCCAGGGCCACCTCATGAATAATTTTTATTAATGACTAAATCCAGAGTATTATCATCCCACCCGCACATTTTTCT
>JAVVFD010000204.1:0-2233 GCA_032250935.1 bacterium | reverse complement strand
ATTACCTACCGGTCAGGGCTGTCGCTCATTGGAGAGACGATAGACATTTCTGCCGGCGGCGCCGGTGTTTCCTATTCAGGTGACTTGATTCCCAGGGGGGAGAAGGTGGAGCTGTCTATTGAAGATCTGCAGCTTAATAATAAAGCCGCTGAGGTTGTATGGACTGTCTCAAAACCCGATATAAACATCCTGGGCCTCAGGTGGCTATAAGCTGATAAGTTAGATGTCAGAGATAGAAAAAGCAAAAAGCTGGCTGAAAAACAGGCAGAAAGACCTCGCAAGGTCTCTCATCAAGTATAAACTGACAAGGGATGGCGAGCGAATCCCCGATGATGCAACCCTCGACGCCTCCGCCTCAAAGGTCATTGACGAGGCAAACAGCATCATAAAAACCAAAGGCAAGGATATCCTCGCATCTGCCGCAGATCGAGCCTCTAGACTTCGCCGGAAGTGATACAACGATTATAATCAATCCTCATTTCTACCCTCTCCCCGGCGCTGCATTAGATATAGCCGACTCCCTCCAATATCGATAAATAATCGTTTATCTATAATTTGCATAGATCTCTTTATGTGACATAAATTACGTTTTTGCCTTGGCTAATGAAATCAATATGATATATTTAGATATCTTGAAAACTCGTTTTGCTTGAGGAGGAATATATGTCAAGTTTAGGGGAATTGGCTAAGCCTGAAATAATATGGTTTGGGATAGGGCTTATCTTACTTCTTATGGAGATAGCACTGCCTGGGCTTGTAATTTTCTTTTTTGGTATAGGAGCGTGGGTCGTATCTATAGTATGTTTTGTTACAGATGTCTCACTTAATGCCCAGCTTATCATTTTTCTCATATCGTCCATCTTCCTGCTTCTGGTTTTAAGGCATAGGCTGAAATCGCTCTTTTACGGCTTTAGTTCTTCTAAAGACGACATGTCTGAGGATATGCAGGAGTATGTCGGACAAGCTGCAATAGTTGTGGAAGAGATTAAGGGGAAGATTAAGGGGAGAGTAGAGTTTCACGGCACTAACTGGGACGCCATTGCCGATGACGTCATCCCTGATGGAGTCGACGTCGAGATTGTAAGCAAGGACAATCTGACATTTAAGGTTAAGGCCATATAAGGGAGGTTCAAATGAATGTAACGCCGTTAACAGTAGTATTGCTGGGGATAATAGGTTTTGCACTGGTTCTCTTCATAAAGACGATACGCATAGTCCCTCAAAAGCAGGCCTTTATCGTCGAGAGACTTGGTAAATACAAGTCGACCCTTGAGGCCGGCTTTCATATCCTCGTTCCCTTTTTAGACAAGGTGTCTTATAAGCACAGCCTAAAAGAACAGGCGCTGGATGTAATGCCTCAGACCTGTATCACCAAAGACAATATATCCGTCGAGGTGGACGGTATCCTCTATATCCAGGTGATTGATGCCAAGAAGGCCTCCTACGGTATAAATAATTACCAGTTTGCATCGACTCAGCTTGCCCAGACCACGATGAGAAGCGTCATCGGAAAGCTGGAACTTGACAGGACCTTCGAGGAGCGGGAAACGATCAACGGGACTATCGTAGCAGCTGTCGACAAGGCCTCCGATCCATGGGGCGTTAAGGTGACCCGCTACGAGGTGAAAAACATCGTGCCGCCCAAAAGCATCAAGGACGCTATGGAAAAGCAGATGAGGGCAGAGCGTGAAAAACGAGCCGTCATTGCTGAGTCCCAGGGAGACATGCAGGCCAAGATCAACAGGGCCGAAGGTGACAAGCAGGAGCTTATCGCAAGGAGTGAAGGGGAAAAGCAAAAGCGGATTAATGAAGCGGAAGGTCGCGCTGCAGAGATTGAAAAGGTGGCCATAGCAACCGCCAAGGGGCTGAGGGAGATCGCCCTTGCGACTAATGAAAAAGGCGGCATGAACGCCGTTAATCTGAGGATAGCCGAGCAGTATTTAGATGAGTTCGGCAAGCTTGCAGACAGTAATAACTCAATGATAATTCCTACAAACCTCTCTGATGTAGCAGGCGTGGTGGCGTCCCTTACAAAGGTCCTTAAAGAGCAGAAAGGAGAAAGTGGCAAGGCTTAAACCTTAGAAGCCAGACCAGACCAAGGGTTTAAATCAGCAGGGAAAATCCTCATCTATATGCTCGGCCCATGCGGAATCATCCTTTTTCTGTTTGGATGAAAAATTAACGAGCCGCATCTTCTCTTTGCTTCCATCCATATCTATTCCCGTATAGATTA
>JAVVFD010000203.1:0-2255 GCA_032250935.1 bacterium | reverse complement strand
CTGTAGAAGGACACGGGTTCCACTACCGGGCGATGTTTCAATAGTCAGGTCTGCGCCAAGCCTTACAGCGCGCTCCTGCATAATGTCGATGCCGACATGAGAGAGGCCCTTGTTCTTCACCTCTTCCACATCAAAGCCTACCCCGTTGTCTTCAACAATAACCTCAAAATCGCCGCCGCCCTTAACAGAGACTTTGACCTCCGTCGCCTTTGAATATTTCCTCGCATTGGTAAGCGCCTCCTGAACGATATGAAAGAGATGAACCTCCGCGCCAGGGGAAAGGGACGGAATATCAGGACCCATATTAAAGACGGACCTGATGCCTGTATCCTTGCTGAACCTGCCAAGAATCTTTCTGATACTCGGCTCAAGGCCCTCGGAATCTATCTTCGTTCTAAAATGAACAAGAAGCTCCCTGACGTCGTTATTAGACTTTTCAATACCTCGCCTGATCTGGGTAAGGTCTTCAAAAGACTGTTCCATATTTCCCGACCTGATAGATTCCTCCAGCAGACTTCCCTGAATTTTCAGATAGGCAAGGGCCTGGGCAATGCTGTCATGTAGCTCACTGGCCAGCATGTTGCGTTCTTCTATAATGGCCAGCTTCCTCGATTTTATATCCAGATTGTAATATTCTATCGCTGCCCCAAGATGATTATTAAGACTCTGCACAAGGAGTTTTTCCTGCTCGGAAAAGTCCCTTATCTCATTCTGGAAGAGGTTCACCCAACCGAGAAGTTTCTCCTTGTAGCGGATCGGTATTTCAACAACGACATTAAAGCTACAATCCTTACAGTCTTTAAGTTTCGACTCTTCCTTCATCTCTCTAACCGCCCAAGGGCCCGTAGTGCCTTCACCTGCAAGCGTTCCGCAGAGACATTCACCGAAGGCTATATTGGCCTTAAAAATATCATTTAACCCCATGCTTGCCGCAAGACGAACAGTTTCATCATCGTCGAGAAGACGAACTGCCCCGCTTTTGATCCCCAGATAATCTCGAAGCTTACCTAAAAATATATCGAGTATCTCCTCCATCGGAAGGGATTTGTTAAGAGAGGCGACCATATTGTAAAGGATGGAGAGCTCCCTGTTCCTCTCTTCGAGCGCCTCCGTCTTGTCCTTCACCTTCCCTTCGAGCTTACCGTAAAGCTCTTCCAGCTTTTCGGCCATAAAATTAAAGCCGTCGGCAAGCTCACCCATCTCGTCACTTGACACCTTGACAACCCTCTTGGAAAAGTCTCCCGCCGTCATAGCCCTGATCCCTTCCATCAGTCCGTGTACGGACTTCTTTGTAACAAGCAAGATGATATAAAGGGCGATAATCATGACGATGAGCGTGATCATGAGGAAGAAGTACTGCAGCCTCTTGAAAAGTTTTACCTTCCTGTTGGATGAATCCTCAAGCAGTGTAACAAGATGGTTGACATTATCGACAAAGTTGGGCAGCTTAAACTCCAGTCTTTCGAACGTCCTGACCGACAAGGGAGCGTTGTTGGCATCCATTATGGCAAATATGAGCGGCTTTATCTCTTCAAACCAGATGCTGTCCACCTCTTCCATATGCACCTTAAGTTCCGGTTCATAAATGCCGGGTAGACTCAAAAATCTGTTTAAAGAGGGTTGGAATTCCATTATTTTTATAAGCAAATCGGAGGAGGTATACCTGTTCCCGCCATCTTTAAGTTCACCTTCCTCAAGTTCACCCTCCCTAAGGTATTTAAGGATCTGCTCAAAAAGAGCCACTTCAGAGACTATAGTTTCCCTCAAAGCTAAGCGATCTTTTTCATGAGATGAAAGCCACTTATTGAGGTATAAAGCGATCTTATAGCTCCGCATCCTCTCACTTCCGGCGTAGTTGATCGCCGTAGCATCGCCCTTAAGATGCCCGGCAGAATAGATCCCCACGCCTATCATCATCAATTTAATGACAAGCAGAAGGAGCAGAACCCCTCCGAGTTTGAAAATCAAGCCTCTGCCCATTTTTTTCATAATAGTCCGGGAGTCTTAATAAAGTAGATTTTTTTCAGGTGGCAATGAAACGGCTAAATAATTATCCATTATAGCAGCTCATAACGCTCATTTACAAAGGATTTTGAATTTAGTGGGACTTTAAATATCAAGCTATATCAAAGGTTTGAATACTGATGCTATAGGCATATAGCCCCCCCTCTCAAAATAAATGCGTAATCTCCTGAAAGTTTCCAGTAAATCTCCTCGGTTGTTTCCAGCTAATCTCTTTTATCGTTTCCAGTAAA
>JAVVFD010000202.1:0-2459 GCA_032250935.1 bacterium | reverse complement strand
CAGTCCATGTTTAAGCGGCTCAGGTTTGCCTGAACCGGTGAACGGATTCCGCATTATCTCATGTATAAGGCGGTTTATGCGCTTAAGCATGTTTTTGTCGGTATTCTGCCAGTACAGATAGTCTTCCCATGCATGTTTGGAGAAGATGAGTTTCATTCGTCAAGTTTGCATGCCTTGCCCTTGCCCCGTTCAAGCTCGGCAATGGATTCTAGAAGACGGCGTGCATTTTTAGGCACGCGCAGAAGGTAGGAAGTTTCTTCAAGGGCAAGAAAATCTTCGAGCGACAGCATAACTACGGACTCTTCTTTTTGCCGGGTGATGATTAACGGTTCATGGTCTTTGCATACTTTTTCCATTGCCTGTGCAAGACCGGCACGGGCGGCTGAATATGTAATTGTAGTCATTAAAACCCCCAAGGCATATTGTACATATCATTGTACATATCAGAGGCATGGTTAGTCAAGAGGAAAAATGAAAAAAACTTCTGATTTCCCTGATGGCCTGAATTATGAAAATCATGTACAGCGATATGCTGTGGGAAAAGAAGAGAAATACGGGGAAGGAGAGATGAGGACAAAAAAGGGTTTTCTCTGAATGCTTATATATGGAAGATCTATGGCCGCAAGTTGTGTTGAAACCCAGCGCCCCTTCCGGGCATTTGTCTATACAAATGGCGCAATTGGTGCAGGTCTTCCCGATCCTCCCCAGAACTCGACGAGGGTTTCTCTCATACTGCTCGGCGTCGGCCTTTCAATCCTCACCCTTTCTATATGGATCAACGAGGCGATCTCGGAGCATGAATCTGTCGTGAGCAGGGTATTTGCCGAAGGGCTGACCGTGGCGGCATGGGTATCGCTCTGGGAGTCACTTGCCACCTTCCTCATAAACTGGGCGCCCCACCGCAGAAATGTCAAGATGTACGAGCGTATTGCCCGGTCGACCGTCCTTTTCCTGGAGGACAGGGAAAGAGTGGAAGACTAAAGGCTACCTCTAATAATTATAATTTCGTCATTCCCGCGAAGGCGGGAATCCAGTCATATCAAACACCTGGATGCCCGATCAAGCCGGGCATGACATATTTACAGGGATACCCTAAAGGCCTACGGGAGAACTGCCACGGGGGGATATAAAGGGCGATCGGGAGGGAAAACAACGCTATTTTCCGGCGTGCTTTTCGATAATCTGCAGCAAATCCTTTTTCTTTACAGGTTTTGCCAGATGGTCGCTGCAACCGGCCTTCAAACACTCTTCAATCTCTTCCTTCATGGCATAGGCCGTAAAGGCGACAATCGGGACCCTCGCCCTGCCGCTATCCTCTTCCCACTTCCTGATGATCCTTGTCGCCTCATATCCATCTAAAAGGGGCATCTGTATATCCATAAGGACCAGGTCGTAATCTTTCGCAATGAACATTTCAACCGCTTCTTCTCCGTTTCCAGCTAAATCTATGGTATAGGGAGTATCTTTTAAAAATATTTCGATGAGAAAACGGTTATCCTCTGAATCATCGGTGAGAAGTATTTTTAAGGGTAGAAGCTCTTCAGGAGTGGCCTGCACAGGACCCTCTTTTTCTGCTCCAGCCTTTCCCGGAGCCACCTTGAGTTCAAGTGTGAAGTAAAACCTGCTGCCCTTCCCGATGGCGCTCTCAACGTGGAGCTCTCCCCCCATCATCTCTATAAGCTTCCTGGAAATAGTAAGGCCCAGCCCCGTGCCTCCGTGTGTCCTCGTAATTGAACCGTCCGCCTGAGAGAACCCCTCAAATATCGTTTCCAACTTGTCCTTCTCAATACCGATCCCCGTATCCTTTACGGCAATCTGCAGTCCACATGCATCAAGGCGCTCAGGGGAAGGTTCGCATTTAATATCAATGCAAACGGACCCTTTTTCAGTAAACTTTATCGCATTCCCTATGAGATTGACCAGTACCTGTCTGAACCTTACGGGGTCTCCAATAAAGGCCCTCGGCATTTCTGGAGAGAGCGCCTTTATAAGATCTACCCCTCTTTCCTTTGCCTTTTGTCTGAACATGACAATGATCTTATCTATCTCTTCTTCAAGATCAAAGCTCCTTTCCTCGATCATCATTTTCCCCGCTTCGATCTTTGAGATATCAAGTATGTCGTTGATGATGCTGATCAGCGACTCGCTCGAATCGATGAGGTGGCCCAAAAATTCCGCCTGTTCTTCATCAAGCTCCGTCTCATTCAATAGTTCGGCCATGCCGAAGATGGTTGTCATGGGAGTCCTGATTTCGTGACTCATATTAGACAGGAACTCACTCTTTGCCCTGCTTGCGCTGTCGGCAGCTTTTTTTGCCCCTTCCAATGCCTTTTCCGCCTCTTTCCGGACCGTTATATCCTGGACGGTGCCTATCATACGTTCAGGTCTGCCTTCTCCGTCAAATTCAACCGCCCCCTGATCATGGACAACACGCTCCGTGCCGTCAGAGAGCACTATCC
>JAVVFD010000201.1:0-2496 GCA_032250935.1 bacterium | reverse complement strand
GCTGAAAGCGGGATTCCCCTTATCGGGTCTATAGAGGACTTTCACCTCCAAGAGATTGCGCCCTGCCGGGCGCACAAAAAAAAAGGGCCCCGACAAAAAGTCGGGGCCCTTTAAAATACTATACAATCAAACTACAGAGTCTTCAGATAGGCGATAAGATCTGTAATTTCATCATCCTTAAGCTTCGTTTTGAAGAGCTTTGCCATCTTGGACTTACTGTTTACAGCAGCTGGATCTTTCAGCCATGCCTGCAAACCTACCTCATCAAGCTTGCCCGCTATTTCACTGGTACGACCAAAGACACCTTTAAGACCCGGGCCCACCTTTTTCTTGTCATCAAGCAGATGGCATGCCTTACACTTTTTCTTGAAAAGTTTTTTTCCACTTTCCGCGTCCCCAGCAAATGCCATGCCCGCACTTGTTGAGAGAATTGTTACAGTTGCCGCTAATGCAATAATCTTTCTCATCTAAACTTCTCCTTCTTTTTATAAAAAATAAATTTAAACTTATTCTAAAGGCCTAAGTTTTTTTTGTCAAGAATTTTTAGAGGTGATTTTATATTGACAATGATCAAATGTTAACGCTACCATTGACATTATTGGCTGCATTTTGCAGCAAAAAGGGTCCTATTCCAAAACAGCATTATATAGACTACAATGAAACTTATACCATTCATTTCCACTACAATCTTTCTTACGTCTTTACTATCTTCCTGTTCAATTGCGCCGGATAAAGAAATTACCCAGAAAGAATTTCTTCGCTCCAGAGGAGTCGCCTACTATGTAATTGAAGACGACATAGATGGCGTATTAAAAGTACTAAATAACAAGGGTGAGGTGGTCGTAAATTCCACGCGTTTTGACAAACCTGTCTATCTTCAGATATTTGCCACACCTGATGGCATTGAAGTTAGGCAATTCAATAAAGAAGATTATGGCTTTACCGACAATGACTAAATCTAATCTTACAAGGTATTTAACATGCATGGCCCTTCTCCTTATACTATCCGCCTGCTCAACCACCCCTTCAAGGCCGGCAACCATGAACGATTTAGAGGGTTTGAAGCTTGATAAATTCTTCAAGATAGACAACAGTCTTAAAGAAATATTAGAACACATAAACAGGAATGGTGAGGTTATTATAGAGGCGGTTAGCAAGAGGCAAAGAGGCGTGCAGGAAAAACCATACTATATTAAAATAATGGCAACATCCGAAGGACTTGAAACGAAGATATTCCCGATAGAGTCGTCTAACTAATCATCAGATCAATTACAAATCAGCAACAACCAAACTTACTGCCCAATCACCACCTTCAACTAATTCCCCTTCAGATACCCAACCATAAACCTGTCAAGATCGCCGTCCATCACGGCATCAACATTCCCTGTCTCTACCCCCGTTCTGAGATCTTTAACCATCCGGTATGGATGCATGACATAGGAACGGATCTGGCTGCCCCATCCTATTTCTTTCTTGTCCGCATTGATTTCATCCATCTTCTCTTCCTGCTCCTTAATCTTCAAGGCATATAACTTTGCCTTTAGGAGCTTCATGGCGGTAGCCTTGTTTTTATGCTGCGACCTTTCGTTTTGACACTGAACCACCTCTCCGCTGGGCAGATGCGTGATCCTTATGGCGGAGTCGGTCTTATTTACATGCTGTCCTCCAGCCCCGCTTGCCCTGTAAGTATCTATCCTCAAATCGGACTCATCAATCTCCACCTCAAGCTCCTCTTCAATCTCGGGAAGAACAAAGACAGAGGCAAAGGAGGTATGCCTTCTCTTATTCGAATCAAAAGGGGATATCCTGACAAGGCGATGCACCCCTATCTCCGCCTTAAGATAGCCGTAGGGGTATTCTCCGTTTGCCGTAAAGGTGACGCTCTTTATGCCTGCCTCGTCGCCTTCCTGATAATCGAGGATCTCCGTCTTATACCCTTTCTTCTCGCACCAGCGAAGATACATTCTAAGCAGCATTTCCGCCCAATCCTGAGACTCCGTTCCTCCCGCCCCTGAATGCACAGTGACGATGGCGTTACCGGCATCATGGTCTCCCGAAAGCATCCGCTGAAACTCTATCTCTTCAAGGCTTTCCATAAGGCCAGCAAGATCTTCCTCTATCTCCGTCAGCAGATCGCTGTCACCTTCCTCTTCGGCCATTTCCAAAAGTATGGACGACTCTTCCAGGGAGGATTTAATCCCCTGCCAGCCATCGACAATCTTGCCGATGCAGCTTCTCTCCTTCAGTATTTTCTGGGCGTCTTCATTATCATCCCAGAAACCGGGCTCTGCCGTTATATGTTCCAGCTCTGCGAGCCGCTTGATCTTTTCAGGCAGGTCAAAGATAACCTCTTAGTTCATCAAGTCTCTTTTCCAGTTCGATAATATTGCTCTTTATATCTGCAATCATATTCCCCTCCAAATAATTGGTAACGTTCAAAAGTTGTGGCATGTAATAAAATGAGATAAAATCACGACCTCAAATTAAGGTTTGGTT
>JAVVFD010000200.1:0-2704 GCA_032250935.1 bacterium | reverse complement strand
TAAGTTATGACAAAGCCGAGGAGAGTCTGAAAGCCGAGGGAAATGTCGAGGTTACCCAGGGCAATACATTAATAAAAAGTGATGCGCTTAATTATAATAAAGCAAGCGGAAGCATGACGGCGACGGGTCCTGTATCAATTTCGGTCAATAAAGATCTTATTACCGGAGATAGACTGGACTATAACTCAAACAGTAAAGCCCTAACCATCTCCAACAGCAAAATATTTATTAAAGAAGGTAATTATCATATCAGCGGCAAGAAACTGACTAAAGAAGGTGAGAATAAATATTCCATAGCAGAGGGGTCCTTCACCACCTGTGACGGACCATCGCCAAGCTGGCTGATCAGAGCGAGTAAAGTTGACGTTGAGATAGGTGAATATCTCTTTGCAAAGCATGCGCGATTCCATATTAAGAAATTACCCGTCCTATACCTCCCCTGGCTGGCAGCCCCGGTTAAAACAGAGAGACAAAGCGGACTTTTGGCGCCGGAATTCGGCTATTCTGATGTAGAAGGGTTTATTTATAACCAGCCTTTCTTCTGGGCCATATCCAGAAACAGTGACGCAACATTCACCCTGAATCACAAGTCCAAGCTAGCGACCGGCGGCAAATTAGACTATAGATATATAAGGAGACGCGGGAGCGATGGCGAGCTTAATCTTGAATATATGGATGAGCGTAGCCCGCAGAGAAAGAAGAGGTGGCTCTGGTCACAAAGGCATAAAGAGCAGCTCAGCCCGACACTTTATACCACTTTTGACCTTAACTTTATAAGCGACAGCGATTTTCTTTTAGACTACGCCGAAGATTCGGATATCTCTTCACGGCAGTTTTTAAGATCAAAGGCAACTGTTGTAAAAAACTGGGTTAACTATTCCTTGATTACCGGTTTTATTTATCGCAAAAATCTGCATATAAAAGAGGAGTCCACTCTACAAAACCTGCCTGAAGTAATTCTAAGCGGGAAGAGTTCGAAAATTGGGAACACCCCCCTTCATTTTAAGCTTGAATCCAGGTTTGATAACTTCTGGAGAGAAACGTCGGATGAGAGCTCAGGCCTTTATTCGGGCCAGCGTCTTGATATCCATCCAACCCTTCTATTGCCTTTCAGCCCCGGCAATATCTTTGAATTGACGACAAAACTGGGCCTTAGAGAAACCGTTTATTACACCGACAGGGACGAGGAGAGGCAACAGACAAGAGAAATATATGATTTTGAAGTGGATTTTTCCATCCCCTTAAGCAGAGTTTACGGGGTTAATCTGGAAGATGAAGATAGATTGAGGCACACTGTTGAGCCTCAACTTACTTACTCATTTATACCTGAAGTTAACCAGGCAAAGCTCCCTTCTTACGATGCTATCGACAACATTGTTAAGAGGAACAGCATCAGGTTTGCCTTGAATAACTACATCGTCACCAAAAAAGTTGAAGATGAAAATGCAAAATATAACAGACTTATCGATCTCAGTATCTACAGTGATTATGATTTAAATGAGGCGGAGAGGGAGCTTTCGCAACCAGAGGACGAAAGAAGACCATGGGGAGACCTTATTACACAACTTAAAATCAAGGGGGAAGAAAATTTTACCATTAATTCCGAGTTAAGATACGACACCTATCTGAGTCAAACTAAGTATATTTCTGCTGATTTGTCAACAAAAACTGCAAACGACAATAAATTCAAACTATCTTACCGCTATGATTTAAATTCAGACCTGACTTATATGGATTCTTCTTTCAGGTATAAGACATTTAGTTTTATGGATGTTGCATACAGAGGCAAATATTCAATCACTGAGAGAGACTTCCTTGAAAACAGTTATGGAGTAATGTTAACCAGGCAATGCTGGAGCATTACAATAAGCTATTTAGAAAAAAAGGCGCCCAGAGAACATAGGATTTATGCACTAATAAATCTCAAGGGACTTGGGCCACTTGGCAGAGGAAGCGGTCTTTTTTCTAATTGAGAGAATTGAGCTCAAATTGAAATTTGCTAGCAATAAATTTTAATTCTTGACAATGTCTGCGCAGTACTTATACTGAGACGATTGCAAGCTAAACTCGCAACTTTTCCCCTATTTAAGGTATGAAATGAAAAAAAAGCTTTTAACTCTATTAATTGTCGGCATATTTGGTCTCTTTGTTTCCAATACATACGCACTGTCCCCGCAAAAGACTATCTCTTCAACATCGGATGGCGTTGCGTCAATTCAAAATGATAACATTGCTAACGCCAGAGCGGATGCTATTAATAATGCCATAAAAAAAACAGTTTCAGGGGCTGTAGAAACACTGCTTTCTGCCGCACAGATATCGCGCAGCGATAATATCATCGAAGAAAAGATCCTTAATAAATCGGACCAATATATAAGTAACTATAAAGTGATTTCTGAAAAAGCTATCGGTAATATATATCAAATAACTATTCAGGCGATAACTTCAAGATCAAGATTGAAGGAAGATCTTCATGTTTTGGGGCTTTTATCTACACAAAAAGGTTCTATCAAAGCGCTTGTTATGCTCGCTGAAGAAGATGTTGAAAGATCAGGATTGAATTTTTGGTGGAAAAATATTGAAGACTATAAGGGGGATGGCGCAGCTGCGAAAGCTCTTGAGGCAAAACTTGCAGAAAATGATTTCCATATAATAGATATTCATGAAGGCTCAATATTCTCTGATATACCTGATTATTACAAAG
>JAVVFD010000001.1:0-79957 GCA_032250935.1 bacterium | reverse complement strand
GTGGGATGATAATACTCTGGATTTAGTCATTAATAAAAATTATTCATGAGGTGGCCCTGGCATGCCTCCAAGACAGCTGAAAATTTTCCTTCTTTATGTTATATTCTAAAAATGTCTGCGCAGCCGATAAACCGACCGATAAAACCTCTGGCCGAGAGGATGAGGCCCCTTGATTTTAACGCCTTCATAGGGCAGGAAGATCTGACGGCAGAGGATCTTCCCCTTAGAAAGGCTGTAAACAACGGGAATATTCCATCCATCATACTCTGGGGACCGCCCGGCTCGGGCAAGACAACTCTTGCCCGCCTTATCGCCTCTAAACTGGATATAAATTTCGAGTCTATTTCAGCCGTTCTTTCGGGAGTCAAGGATGTAAGGGAAATCATGGACAGGGCTGCCGGATTAAAGAAAGAAGGAAAGGAGACCCTCCTATTTGTCGATGAGGTGCACCGCTTCAACAAGGCCCAGCAGGACGCCTTCCTTCATCACATAGAAGACGGGACGATCACCTTTATAGGGGCCACTACGGAAAACCCGTCATTCGAGGTCGTGCCGCCCCTACTTTCCCGCTGCAAGGTAATGGTCCTTAAAGGGCACTCCGAAGAGGCGCTTGTCAAGATTATGAAGGCGGCTCTCCTGGACCCGGAAAAGGGGCTTGGCCGCTATGAAATCGATATAGACGATAAGGTCCTTTCCTTTGTTGCAGCCATCTCGCACGGCGATGCAAGATCGGCCCTTAATTCGCTTGAGGAACTTGTTAATTATAAACTGGCGGGCAACGACTCAGACGCGGCGACTATCGGCATTGTAGATGCGGAAGAGGTGCTTAACAGAAAGGCCCTTCTTTACGACAAGGGTGGCGAGGAGCACTATAACGTCATTTCAGCATTTATAAAGAGCATGAGGGGGAGCGATCCCGACGGAGCCCTTTACTGGCTGGCCAGGATGCTTGAGGCTGGAGAAGACCCCCTTTTCATCGCCCGCAGGATGGTCATCTTCGCATCGGAAGATATAGGGAATGCCGACCCGAGGGCCATCAGCCTTGCCATTGCAGCCAAGGATTCATTCCATTTCATCGGGATGCCCGAAGGCTGGATACCTCTGGCGCAAGCCGCCTCTTATCTCGCTACCGCGCCAAAGAGCAACGCATCCTACATGGGCTACAAGGAGGCTAAAAAGGATGTCTTGAGCCTGGGCGCACTTCCCGTCCCCATGCATATAAGAAACGCCCCGACGAAACTGATGAAGGGGCTGGGATACGGCAAGGGGTATAAATATCCCCATGACTACAAGGAAGGGGCTCTTGATGAGCAGCATCTTCCCGACAGACTGAAGGGGAAGAAATATTACAGACCGAAAGACAGCGGGTATGAGAAGCGCATCATGGAGAGGATGGAATATCTTAAGACCAAAAAGAAATAAGGATATTTGCGCCTTTGCGGTGAAATCAATTTCTATAATAACAGATAAATTGTCATGCAAAAAATAAAGGTACTTTCCGAAAATCTGGCCAATATGATCGCTGCCGGCGAGGTAGTTGAGCGGCCCGTTTCCGTAGTCAGGGAACTGGTTGAAAACGCGATAGATGCCGGAAGCTCCAAGATAGAGATCAGCGTCAGAGAGGGCGGGAAAAGGGCTATAAGGGTTGCCGATAACGGGGAGGGTATGAGCCGCGATGATGCGCTGCTTTGCCTTGAAAGACATGCAACAAGCAAGATCGGCGAGCCCTCGGACCTCTTCAATATAACTACAATGGGCTTCAGGGGAGAGGCTCTTGCAAGTATAGCCTCCATCTCTCGCATGACCATCTCCACCAAACTGCGCGAAGAGATAGAGGGGAATTCACTACTGATAGAGGGGGGGATGCTCAAAGATGTAAGGTCAGCCGGAATACCGTCTGGCACTATTATTGAGGTGAAAGACCTTTTTTTCAATACCCCTGCACGAAAAAAATTCCTGAAAATGACCGCTACAGAGATGGGACATATCAGCGATTATGTGACAAGAACGGCAATCGCCTTCCCCTCCATATCATTTTCACTTAGAACTGAAAAGGGGCCCCTCTTCGAACTGCCATCGGGGCTGGGGCTAAAAGAAAGGGTTGCAAGCCTGCTTGGTGACAGCGCGGCCTCCGACCTTCTGGAGATCAGCGAAGATAGCGAATCCTTGAGGCTTAGCGGCTACATCTCTCCCCCTTCATTGCAAAGATCAAACGGCTCCGGTCTTTATCTCTACGTTAACGGCAGGTTCATACGCGACAAGGTTATGCGCCACGCCCTTATGCAGGGCTACGGCAATTTCATCATGAGAGGAAAGACCCCCTTTGCGATACTGTTTTTAGAGATTGAGCCCGCGCAGGTCGATGTTAACGTTCACCCCGCCAAGAGCGAGGTGAGATTCAGGGAATCGGGCCTCGTCCATTCATTTATCAGCGCCTCAGTGGAAAAGACCCTTCGCAGGAGGGAATGGCTGACGCCTCTGGAAGTTGAACGGGACAAGCTTATCGGCAAGAGACTGGATTCGGTTAGAGAGGCTGCCGCCGATTTTGTCATAAAGAACGAAAAGCTCCCGCTCAAAGGCGGATACTGGTCCGGCAGAGAGACGCCGCTTGACTCTCAAAAAGTCGAGGGAATTAAAAGAGACACCGATATCGATATAGTGCGGCCCGCATCGAAAGATGCTGGCAAAGAGATGGAAAAAGTTGACACAGCTGATAAAGCGGGAGGAGCCGGCCGCTTTTCATCCCTCAACGTCAAGGGACAGATCGGAGAGATGTACATCCTGTGCGAAGGCGAGGAGGGGATGGTAATCATAGATCAGCACGCAGCATACGAACGAATCGCCTTCGAGACCCTTAAAAAGGCTTACGAGAAGAAAGAGTATAGCCTGCAGCAGCTTCTAATACCCGAAACCGTGGATCTTGGCCCAAAAGAGGCAGCCGCCATGGAAGAGAACCTTCATAATATATCGAGAATGGGTTTCGACATTGAAAACTTCGGGGGGAGGAGCTTCGTAATCAAGGCGGTACCGGCCCTCTTTGGGAGCAGAAGCGTAAAGGATATCGTTGCCGATATGGCAGCGGAGCTTACGTCACTGCCGAAATCAAGCAGTTTCGATACGGCGCTAGATGATATAATAAAGAGGATTGCATGCCACAGCGTTGTGAGGGGGAAGAGACGGATGGACCATGATGAAATGAGAGATCTCCTCAAAAGAATGGACGCAGCCGGCATTGTGCCGCACTGCCCCCACGGAAGGCCTGCCTATATCGACATTTCCATTTCGGAGATAGAAAGGAGGTTTGAGAGGAGCTGATGCAGGAGCCCGATATCATCTGTATTGTCGGCCCCACGGCATCGGGTAAAAGCTCTCTTGCCATCCAGATCGCCGGAGACCTGGGTGGAGAGATCATCAGCGCAGATTCCATGCAGGTATACCGCCATATGGATATAGGCACTGCAAAGCCGTCCCTTAAAGAGCAGGGAGAGATCCGCCATCACCTGATAGATGTTGCAGAACCTGATGAAAATTTCAACGCGTCAAATTTCAGAAAATTGGCATCGGCCGCAATTAAGGAGATCAGGTCCAGAGGAAAAAGGGTTATTGTTGCCGGAGGGACAGGACTTTACATCAGAGCCCTGACTAAAGGACTGGTGGATACCCCTTCCGGAGACCCTCTCCTCCGCCAGAGGCTCAAAGATGAGGCCGACCGGCTTGGTAGGGAGCATCTCCACAATAAGCTAAGAGAGCTTGACCCCTCCGCCGCAAAGGCCATCCATCCAAATAACAGTGTCCGCATTATAAGGGCTATTGAAGTCGCTACAAACTCGGGCAAGACCATGTCTGAGCATCAAAGGCAGCACAGCTTTGCCGATTCGCCCTATAATGTAATAATGTTTGGCATTGATATCGAGAGGGACCTGCTCTACGACCGGATAAATGAGCGAGTAGACAAGATGATCGAAGCAGGTCTGAAGAAAGAGGTGGAGAGGCTGCTTGCAATGGGGTATTCGAGGGATCTGAAGTCCATGCGATCCGTGGGATATAAGGAGATGTGCGCCCACATTATTGATGGACTCGCCATTGAAGAAGCGGTCGAGCTAATAAAGCGAGACTCCCGCCGCTATGCCAAGCGCCAGATGACGTGGTTCAGGAAGGAGGATGTGACATGGGGCACTGCCGGCAGATTAAAAAAACTAGCGGAAGACGGCATGCATAAATAATTAAGGCCACCTTTAATAATTATAATTTCGTCTCTCCCGCCCCGTATCAAGCACGGGATAAACTCCAGCGGGAATCCGGTCATATCAAACACCTGGATGCCCGATCAAGCCGGGCATTACATATTTATAGAGGCACCCTAAAACATTACCTCATTTGCCGGAATCACCTTTAGCATATCAACTATCAAGCAATTGGCGCAACAATAACCTATTGATATTACAAGCGTAATTCAATGACACTCCCTGACTCAGAGCGCCGGAGAATCAGACCCTACCGGCCTCTATTTACTTGACTTTGTTCATTCCACCACCCCCAGCCCCTCCTTATCGAAGGAGGGGGGCTTCCTTATTTCACCCCTCCTGGCTCAGGAGGGGTGGCCGAAGGCCGGGGTGGTCCGTTTATTCGAGCCTTAACGAGAGATATCCTTAACATACATATCAAAAATTATTTCGCATCGCTGAATCATATCATAAGGAGTTAAAGGATCAAGCCGGAAATAAAAGAGACCTATAATTTTTGAAGACACTTGAAAAAAGAATGTTTTGTTTACTATCTATTGTTCTTGTAAATAATCAAGAGGAAACCGATCTACATCCATATTACCCGTAACATGAACTCCCCTCACCGGCAAGGCATCCAAGGCAGTGATCGGCGCAGTGAATCTCCCCCCCTATCAGGGAGGCTGGATCGAGGTCATCAATTGAGAAAGGCATTCCGCTTTTATCTTTTATCGGTATATCCAGGGCCTGATTGAAGTCGCAATCGTAAAGACGGCCGTCCCATCCAACGGAGACAAGATTTTTGCACATAACCTTCCCAAGCGTCCCGGGATTAAAATTTTCAGCCAGAAGCGACATATAATTGTCAGCCTTATCTTCGCGCGTCAAACCGTCATCAAACCTGTTTACAGGCATATTGGTGATCGTTATAAGGTCATTAAAGGTAATGCCGATAGAGGAAAGAGCTTTTTTGTAATCCGCTTCAAGGGCCTCTCTGTTACCCGGCAAAAAGGCGCCGCCCGGATTGTATACGAGGGTAAGTTTGAGAGAGCTGTCAATCCCATAACCTTTGGTATTCAGAATTTTAAGAGCATCCATACTTTTTTGGAATGTGCCCTCTCCTCTTTGCGCGTCTACATTTTCCTTCGTGTAGCAAGGGAGAGAGCAAACAAGGTGGATGCCCGACCTGGCGTAGAAATCGGGCAGGAATTCCATGCCTTCTTCAAATATTATGGTCAGATTGCAGCGAACTATTATCTCATCTACAAGGTCTCCGGCTTTAGTGACCAATTCCTGAAAGGAGGGGGCCATTTCCGGAGCGCCGCCAGTTATGTCGAGAGTTTTAACCCGGTGTCTGAATAGAAATTGAATGACCGATTCTGCGGTCTTCTGATTCATGACTTCTTTAGATGCGGGGTTCCCCTTTACATGGCAATGCCTGCAGGTCATATTGCATAGACTGCCCGTGTTTACCTGCAGGGTCTCAAGCCGGCCTCTAAGGGGCCAGTCAAGATCGTGCCTTTCAAGGAGGTTTTTCAGGACCACTATTTGATCACCTTTACGACTCGTTTTTCATCCTCATCAGCATGGCATAATGAGATTTTTCCTCTTTAATAATCCTCTCTATGGCCGCCTTGTCCTCATCTATGGCCTGTTCCATAAGCTCATAGTAAAAAAGGACAGAATCCTTCTCCGCCTCAATAGCCATATCTATGGCAGCCATATCGTCAAGGTCTTTGACAATTTCATCGGTTGGCACCTGTCGGCTAAATACCCGTGAGCTTGTAAGTGCACCAAGGTAGTTGTTATATTCCTCCTCCTCCGATGCGGTCAGCTCCAGCTGTTTCAAATTATTAAGCATCTTCTGGAAGGTAGCCTTATGCCTGATCTCCTCGGCAGCCAAAAACGAGAAAAGCTCCTTCGACTTTTCACTCTGAGCCTTTGCCGCCATGGCGTTATAAAATTCCAGGCCGTTCTTCTCAATCTGAACGGCCATAGTGACCACCTCTGACGCCGAAAATAAAATACTCATTTAATTAAAACCTCCTCATATCTTCTATTTTAAAATTTATATCTCTTTTAATTGGTCTCTTCTTTAAGATCCCTCGCCATCAGGGATGATACGGCCTCCTTCGGCTCCATATCTTCATAAAGTATTTTATATATGCTTTCGCATATAGGCATATCAATACCCAGCTTCTCCGCGAGCAGATAAGCGGCCTTAGCGGTCTTTACCCCTTCTGCCACCATATTCATATCCGAAAGAATCTCGTCTATTTTTTCCCCCTCGCCTATCTTAATGCCAACGGACCTGTTTCTGCTGAGGTCCCCGGTGCAGGTAAGAACGAGGTCGCCCATGCCGGAAAGCCCTGAAAAGGTGGAGGCCTTTGCACCGAGCGCAATACCAAGACGGGTCATCTCGGAAAGACCCCTCGTAATAAGGGCAGCTCTTGCGTTATAACCGAAACCCAAACCGTCAGATATGCCGGCGCCAAGGGCTATTACATTTTTGATCGAACCGCCTATCTCAAGGCCTATTATATCATCAGAACTATAAACCCGAAAGTATGAGGTGCTGAATATCTCCTGAACCTTTAGAGCAATATTTTTATATTTAGATGCAACGGTAACTGCCGTAGGGAGCTGGCCTGCCACCTCTCTTGCGAAACTTGGTCCGGAGAGGTATGCCGCGCCATCGGCTATCTTGCCAGGAAGAACTTCCTCTACAATCTGGGAATTAGTCATAAGGGTATCTATCTCTATCCCCTTAGTGGCGCTTACAAAGATCTGCTCAGGTGTAATTAGCGAGGACACCCCGGATAATACGCCTCTTACCACATGTGACGGCATTACGGATAAAATAAGCTGGCTTGAAATGATGGCCTCTTCGACGGAGTTTGTGCTTTTCAGATTTTCAGGCAGTTTGAACCCCGGAAGATAGATAGTATTTTCACTATCTTCGTTGATCTGCCTGCACACCTCATCCTCATAGGCCCAGACAGTAACATCGTAACCTTTTGAAGCGAGCAGGGCGGCAAGCGCCGTCCCCCAACTTCCAGCTCCCAAAACGGATATTTTTAAGTCATTAGCAGTCATAATAGCTGTATAGATTTACCATAACCACGCCTTCTAGTCCATTAAAAACGATAGGTTTGGGCGTTGATTATAACAAAAAATTCGATAGCGACAAACAATCATATTGCCAGCATCTTCCCATAATCAGGGCTCTTACAGGATGTTATATATTTCTCCTGTTTCATATGCCTTTTTCACATGCCTTGACAATCCCCCGGCAGAAAAATATAATTTTTAGAATGAAAAAAATCATATCTACATTACCATTAATTCTCATTTTTATTGCCTGCTCAAAAGATGGTGAAAGTGAAGCAATTAACCTTATAGGCGAGAATATAAAAACCCCTTCTAAAATTACGGCATTTAAAAAAATGCCGAAACAGATGCGTCACTGCACCCCTTGCCATACTATAAAGAGGGAAGAAAAACACAAAATAGGTCCCAGACTTTTTGGCATAGTCGGAAAAGAGGTGGGCTCACAACCAGGCTACAGATATTCAGATGAATATAAAGAAGGGAAATGGCTCTGGACCAGGGATAACCTTGACATTCTTATAAACAGGAAGTACGGGACCCTTTCGGAGGCGGTAAAGAAACTGACGGGCAACCCCGAGGCCAGAACAAAAATGAAATTTTACGGCGCCGATGATGACGATGCTCAAATCATACTCGATTATCTGGAGACTCTTGAATAAATATTTAGATCATTTACCTGGGAAGTTCATTTATGATATAAGGTAGTTGGATTAATTAGCCTTAATTAAAATAAAAAGGAGAGCCAGCATGCCTTTGATAGAATGGACTGAAGAATTCAGCGTAGGCATAGAAGAGATTGATAACCAGCATCAAAAGTGGATATCCATAGTAAATGAACTCCATGATTCCATCATTAAAACAAGGGGTATAAGCGCCCTTAAGGAACTCATCCGTGAGATGGAAGAGTATACCGATCTTCACTTTTCAACTGAAGAAGAGATGCTCGAAAAGGCTGAATGGCCCGAGCTTGACAGACATAAAAGAATACACTTCAGCTTCAAACAACAGGTTATGCAATTAAAGCGCGATATATACGCGGGCGAACTGGTGCTTCGCAGCCAGGTGATGAGCGTAATCAAAAACTGGCTCGTAGAGCATATCCTGAAAGAAGACCGGGAATATAGTAAATTTATTAAAAATAAAACTTAAACCACACTCTATTAATTTCAGGCATATCGCCCCTATACAGGAAATAAATATAGCCGGATCAGAGCCCTGAACCCCCGATCTGAAACAGGGAAATTCATCGAGTTATCATAACATCTTAAATCAACTATCAAAAGGAGAGCTTAATGCCCGAATACCGTTCCCGTACTACGACCCATGGCCGCAATATGGCTGGTGCGCGTGCACTCTGGCGTGCTACCGGCATGACAGACGGTGACTTTGAAAAACCGATTATTGCCGTAGTTAATTCATTCACCCAGTTTGTGCCGGGCCATGTACACCTTAAAGATCTCGGTCAGCTGGTAGCAAGAGAGATAGAGTCGGCCGGAGGGGTGGCAAAGGAGTTCAATACCATCGCAATTGACGACGGAATCGCAATGGGGCATGGAGGTATGCTCTATTCACTGCCGTCACGTGATATCATTGCCGACTCTGTGGAATATATGGTGAATGCCCACTGCGCCGACGCCATGGTCTGCATATCCAACTGCGACAAGATAACTCCAGGAATGATGATGGCCGCATTTCGTCTTAATGTCCCCGTAGTATTTGTTTCCGGCGGGCCGATGGAATCCGGAAAAACGATTCATCACGGGAAGGAGACCAAGCTCGACCTCGTCGACGCCATGCTTTCCGCCGCCGATCCTAATGAAACAGATACCGATGTTGATTCCATCGAGCATGCGGCCTGTCCTACATGCGGTTCATGCTCCGGTATGTTTACGGCAAACTCCATGAACTGCCTCACAGAGGCCCTTGGCCTGTCACTTCCCGGCAACGGTTCACTCCTTGCAACTCATGCCGACAGAAAAGAACTTTTCCTTGAGGCGGGCCGTCTTATAGTAGAGCTTACAAAACGCTATTATGAAGAGGGCGACGAATCGGCGCTTCCCCGCTCCATAGCAACAATGGATGCATTTGAAAATGCCATGAGCCTCGATATTGCGATGGGCGGCTCCACGAATACGGTTCTTCATCTACTTGCTGCAGCTCATGAGGCAGGGGTAGATTTTACCATGGCCGACATTGACAGGCTGTCAAGAAAGGTTCCCAACCTGTGTAAGGTTGCTCCATCTACCCAGCTCTATCACATGGAAGATGTTCACCGCGCAGGAGGGGTAATCGGAATTCTCGGCGAGCTTGACCGCGCAGGCCTTATCCACCGCGACATGTACACCGTCCATAGCGCCACCATGGGCGCAGCTATAGACAAGTGGGATATAGCTATAAGCAATAACGATGAAGCAAGCCGTCGCTTCCTTGCCGCCCCGGGCGGAGTCCCGAGCCAGCAGGCGTTCAGCCAGTCTGAGCGATGGGACTCTCTTGATAGGGACCGCGAGGGAGGCTGCATCCGCAGCTTTAAAAATGCCTACAGTCAGGATGGCGGACTGGCCGTGCTATTTGGCAACCTGGCTGAGGCGGGCTGCATAGTCAAGACGGCAGGAGTTGACGAGTCTATTCTTAAATTCAGTGGGCCGGCACGTATCTTCGAAAGCCAGGAGAGCGCCGTCGATGCCATTCTTAACGACAGCATAGTAGCGGGGGACATTGTACTTATCCGCTATGAGGGCCCAAAGGGCGGGCCAGGCATGCAGGAGATGCTCTATCCAACAACCTACCTCAAATCAAAAGGCCTTGGCAAAGACTGCGCTCTAATTACAGATGGCAGGTTTTCCGGAGGAACGTCTGGTCTCTCCATCGGACACTGCTCACCTGAAGCGGCGGAAGGCGGAACCATCGGGCTTATCGAAGATGGGGATATTATAAATATTGACATACCGGGCCGCTCAATCAATGTTGATCTTTCCGATGAGGAGATCGCATCGAGGCGTAAAGAGATGGATGCAAAAGGGGTCGGCGCATGGAAACCCCTGAACCGCAAAAGGGTGGTTTCGCAGGCATTACAGGCCTATGCCGCACTGACAACGAGCGCGGCCAGGGGGGCCGTCAGGGATCTGTCTACGCTTGATAAATATAAGGCCTGCCCTTGACAAGAGCTGAATATATGCTTAATTTAAATTGTATTCATTCCCGGATTTATTAAATTTCAACTCAAGGAGATTTAAAATGGCTATCGTAAAATGGGACCCTTTCAGGGACATGATTACCTTGCGGGATAGAATGGACAGGCTCTTTGAGGACAGTCTGAACCGTTTTCGGGGAGGCGAGGGAGACATGAGCCAATCTACCTGGTCTCCAGCCGTGGACATCTACGAGACACCTGAAAACATCATCATCAAGGCCGAGATACCCGGTGTGAACAAAAAGGATATTAGCGTAGAGCTTAAAAATGACTCTCTCTATCTAAAGGGTGAAAGGAAGTTTGAAAAGGAGTCTAAAGAAGAAAACTATCACCGCATGGAACGGTCTTACGGATCATTCAGCCGGGTATTTCCCCTGCCTACCTCCGTTGATCAGGAGAAGATAAAGGCAAAATTCAAGAATGGCGTTCTGCAAATAAGCATTCCTAAGCCGGGAGAAGGAAGTGACAAGGCCGTCAATATAGATGTTGAATAGGGGAAAGAAGTGTCTGAACAAACCAGGCAGGGCCTGCCGAAAATAGATTTCTCCACTTTCATACTTTCTCTCTTCACGGCTGCCGAGTTCCACCTTGGTGAAATACCTGATCCCGACACAGGGAAGTTCAATAAGGACATGGACATGGCAAAAGAGACTATTGATATCATCATGATGCTGAGAGAAAAAACATCAAACAACCTGACGACAGATGAAGAAAAACTGCTGGAGAATCTTTTATCAAACCTCCAGATGACCTTCGTCAGAAAATCTTGAGGCTAATTGAACTAATCAGGAAAAAACCATGTCGTCCCTGTGAACGACCTCTTCATATTCCTTTTTTCCCAGTGCTTTCTCTATCTCTGATGTATTAAGCCCTCTAATCTTTTCAAGATCGCCGCTATCGAACTGTACGAGTCCGCAGGCGAACCTTTCTTTGCCCTCTTCAAATATCTCCACCAGATCACCGAAAGAGAAATTGCCGGAAATTCTCGTCACACCCGATGGCAAAAGGCTGTTTCCTCTCTTAAGAGCAGCTTTTGCGCCGCTATCTACAAAGACAGCGCCTGTCGGATTCAGGTTGCAGGCGATCCACTTTTTCTTCCCTTTTATATGCTCATCATTCGGAATGAAGAATGTTCCCAGCTCCTCGCCTTTCATTATGTTATGGATGACCCCTTTCCTCTCTCCATTTGCAATAATCGTAGGAACTCCAAAGGTAGCAGCCTTCCTCGCCGCCTCAATCTTTGTTATCATCCCGCCCGTACCTGTCTCGGAAGAACCTCTCGAAGCGCCTTTGGTCTGAGCATAAAAATCTCTTACCGTCTGAATGAGCCTGGCCTCAGGAAACCTCCTGGGGTCCATATCAAAAAGTCCTTCCGTATCCGTTAAAATAATCAAGAGATCCGCATCGGCAAGCCCAGCCACCATTGCGGAAAGGTTGTCGTTATCACCAAATTTTATTTCATCAACGGAAACGCTATCGTTTTCATTTATAATAGGAATAGCGCCATAATCAAGAAGAGTAAATATAGTATTTCTGGCGTTAAGATATCTCTTTCTATTGCTTAAGGCATCGCCCGTAAGAAGTATCTGGGCAACCCTTTTTCCGCCTTTCTCAAAAGCGTTTTCATAATAGCGGACGAGCGTACTTTGCCCCGCTGCGGCGGCAGCCTGCTTTTCAGGTATTCCATTTGGCCTGCCCTTTATTCCCAGCTTCTTTTGTCCGGCTGCCACGGCGCCCGAGGTGACGATAATTGCCTCGCCTCCATCATCTACAAAGGTGGAAATGTCGGATGCAATAGCCTCTATGACTGCAAGGTCAATAATCTCGCTATGGTG
This sequence comes from bacterium, assembly GCA_032250935.1. GTDB lineage: Bacteria > Desulfobacterota > JADFVX01 > JADFVX01 > JADFVX01 > JAVVFD01. Next base: position 67,598 of record JAVVFD010000001.1, on the reverse strand, counting down.
AGTCAGCACGCCGCTACCTATCTTTACAACGACTCGCTTTACACCTGCAAGAGTCTTTCTTCTGAGATCCATATCACTCATAGCTCATGTCCACTCATCATCTATATATGCCAGTCCATCTCTTTTCCTAAAGAAAAGCTCAGCTACCGCATCTATAAAGAGGGGCAGCCCTTCTCCGGTAGCTGCGGAAATCGGGAACACTTTATAACCTTTCTTTAAGAGCAGATCCTTAATCTCATAAACTCCGGTCCTATCACCCAGAAGATCAACCTTATTTAAAGCAACTATCTGTGGATTATCGGCAAGAGCCTGATTAAACTCTGTTAACTCCCTGTTAATAATATCGAAATCTTTAAGTGGATCTCTGTCCGTTAAGCCCGATATATCGATAACATGAATAAATAGAGATGTCCTTTCTATATGTTTTAAAAAGCGTATACCAAGGCCGGCGCCTTTATGCGCCCCCTCAACAAGACCCGGGATATCGGCAACGACAAAGCTGCCGAACTCCTTATATCTCACAACCCCCAGATTAGGCGTAAGCGTGGTAAATGGATAATCGGCTATCTTGGGCTTAGCCTCGGATATCTTCGATATAAGGGTTGACTTGCCGGCATTTGGAAAGCCGATAATGCCGACATCGGCAAGCAGTTTGAGCTCGAGACGTAAGTCTCTTTCCTCTCCCTCTTCTCCCGGCTGAGCAAATCGAGGCGAACGATTGGTTGAGGAGACAAAATGCGCGTTCCCCTTTCCTCCTCGCCCACCTGTGGCGGCAATAAAAGTTTGTCCATCTTCAATAAGGTCATCCAAGAAAACGCCGGTTCCGGCATCCTTTATGACGGTGCCGACGGGAACGGCTATCCGGAGGTCCTCTGCGTTCTTGCCGTGGCAATCACGGCCTCTGCCCGGCTCCCCTTTTTTTGCGGCATTCACCTTATTATATCTGAGATCAAGCAGTGTATTTAATCTGGCATGAGCCGTTATTATGACATCGCCTCCCTTGCCGCCATCACCACCATTCGGTCCGCCTCGCGGAACATACTTCTCTCTCCTGAAGCTGACACAACCGGAGCCGCCGTGACCTGATATGACCTTTATCTGGACTTCATCAACAAATTTCATCTTACTCCGTTAAAGGACTTATTGAAATTGCCCTTTTTGCCTAGCATTTCAAACCTTATAGATCATAACAAACAAAAGGCCATAAGGATATAGCATCCTTATGGCCTAAGTGAAATGTAACTACTAAGAGGTGGACTGTTAGGCTGCTGCGTAAACGCTTACCTTTTTTCTACCGCTTCTGTGTGGCTCGAAGGTCACAACTCCCTCGATTAGAGAGAAGATTGTATGATCTCTCCCCAGTCCGACATTCTTGCCGGGATGAACCTTTGTTCCCCTCTGACGGATAATAATATTACCTGCCTTCACCGCCTCGCCGCCAAACTTCTTGACGCCAAGTCGCTTGCTTTCGCTATCTCTTCCGTTTCTGGTACTTCCACCTGCTTTTTTATGAGCCATTGTACTCTCCCTTAAGCCTTAATCTTTTCTATCTTAAGGGCGGTATATTGCTGACGATGTCCCTGCAGCTTCTTATAGCCCTTTCTTCTTTTCTTCTTAAAGACAAGCACCTTCTTATCCTTGCCCTGTTCAACGATCTTTCCGGCAACCGTCGCTTTTTCAACGAGAGGCGTACCTACCTTTAAATCACCTTCTCCACCTACCATCAAGACATCGGATATTTCCACATTCGAACCAACATCGCCACTTAGCTTCTCAACCCTGACGATATCTCCTTCCGACACCTTATACTGTTTACCACCAGTTGCAATAACCGCGTACATATCTGAATCCTCCAAAATCGTATAGACTTATCTTCGCAAAATAGAACATTGTACTGATCTGCCTTATGCATGTCAAGCAATTTCACATGCTTATATTATAAACGAAACTTATTTCCACAATGTTTATTTCTACTATTGACTCTTTAATCATCTATGCTATCTTTTACTTGTAAGCATTTGCAAAGGGAGGAAATCGTGAAAATAGTCAAACTGCCCAGCGGGAAACTGCTTGAATTTCTTAGCCACCTTGGCTCATTTGGAGAAGTACATGCCCCCCAGAAAAAGGGCAAGAAATCATTTTCCTTTCTACCCGTCAGTGATCTCTCAAAAGTCGTCCTTTCCGGTGATGATTATACAAGAACCATCCTCCCCTTAAAAAAATATTTTCACAAGCCCGTAGACACACTCCTGAAATTTTCCCCTGAAAAAGGTTTTGAGGATGCCTTCGAGGATGAAGGGAAAAAGATACTTTTCGGGGTCCATTCCTGCGATATTAATGCCATTTTGTCTCTGGATCGGGTTTTTTCCGGAAAGTATGTAGACACCTATTACTTCAGGCGAAGAAAAGAGGTGGCCATCATCGGAATGAGCTGCATACCCGATGATCTATGCTATTGTCACAGCATGGGAACCAGTTTTGTAGAAGAAGGGTTTGATCTTTTCCTTTCAGACGTAGGTGATGGGTATCTTGTCAAGGTTGGCTCAAGCCTCGGAGACGATATGGTCAGCTCGGCTGAAGAGCTTTTTAGCTCCTGCAGCGAGGAAGATATAGCCGAATATAAAAAAAGAATCAACGAATTCCCCGGCCTCTTTAAAACAAAAGTCGACGAGGCGGACCTTCCTGCCATACTGGATATGGAATATAAGAGCGAGATATGGGAGGAGATGGGAAACAAGTGCTTTAACTGCGGTATCTGTTCCATGGTATGTCCAACCTGTTTCTGTTTTGACGTTAATGATGAGGTATGTCTTGACGGTGAGACCGGGGAAAGGAAGAGATGCTGGGACTCCTGCCTTTTCAAAAGCCACGCCATGGTTGCAGGCGGCCACAACTTCAGGGCCGAAAGAGCGGACAGGTTTAAGCACAGATTTCTTCATAAACATCAGGCCTTCATGGGCGATTTCGGCAGACCAAGCTGCGTGGGATGCGGAAGATGCACCCAGGATTGTCCGGCCGACATTCATTTTGTGGGGATGATTAAGAAGATTAAGGGAGATATATCCTGTATACACGGGGAGGATATCGAAAAATGATACATTTAGCCCAAAAAGCGCTTTTAAATAACCCCTACCTCCCGCAACAATGCAGGATTGTGGCCGCCACACCCCAAACCGATGACACAATGCTGTTCAAGGTAAGGCTGGAGGACGATGCCCTTGCAGAGGCATTCGATCATAAACCGGGCCAGTTCGTTCAGGTCAGCGTTATGGGGACGGGAGAATGCCCCATATCTATCGCATCATCGCCGACAAGGCACGGCACCGTAGATTTATGCATCAGGAAGGCTGGCAGGGTTACCGACGCCTTCCACTCCCTCGGTCAAAACGCACTCTTTGGAATGAGGGGGCCCTATGGTAACGGCTATCCCGTCGAGGTCATGGAGGGAAACAACCTTATCATCATTGCCGGTGGGATAGGCATGGCCCCGCTCCGCTCGCTTCTGCATTATGCAATGGATCATCGCAAGCGCTTTAACGAGGTCATACTGATGTATGGCGCCAGAGACAAGGAGGATTTACTCTTCAAGGGAGAACTCCTCTCTCTTATGGACAGGGCTGACATTAAAACCTTCCTTGCCGTTGAGAATGATGTCGACGGCAGCTGGGAAGGAGAAAAAGGATTTGTTACCGACCTTTTTGGCAAGTTCCATATCAATCCAGACGAGACCTATGCCGCAATATGCGGGCCTCCTGTTATGTACAAATTCGTCATAGACAAGCTTCTTGAAAAAGGCTTTTCAAAGGGAAGGATACTCATGTCCCTGGAAAGGAAGATGAAGTGCGGTATCGGCAAATGCGTTCATTGCAGTGTCGGTTTTAAATATACCTGCATTGATGGCCCTATTTTTACCTATTGGGATGTAATCAATATGAAGGAGATCATCTGATGTCCAAACCCAAGATAGGCATATTCAGCCTTACCTGCTGCGAAGGTTGTCAACTGGAGATCCTCAACTGCGAGGATGAGCTGCTTGATATTGTGGGGGCCGTCGACATAATTTCCTTCGGAATGGCGCAAAGCAATAACCTCGACATTGATCTCGACATCGCCTTTGTCGAGGGGACGGTAACCCTCGAAAAAGAGATAGAGATCCTCAAAGGTATCAGAAAAAAGGCAGGACTGCTTATAGCCATCGGCGCCTGTGCCACCTACGGAGGTGTAGCCGCCATAGATTATGAAAGAGACAGGGAGGAGCTAAAGGAAATCGTTTATGGCAAGGCGGGCGCTTTCATACCCTCTGTCACTCCCTCTCCACTGCATAAACACGTAAAAGTCGATTTTGCCCTTCATGGATGCCCCATCGAGAAGAGCCAATTCTTAAAGGCTGTGGGACAACTTTTGCACGGCGACCTTCCCCTCTTCCCCGACTACCCCGTTTGCAGCGAGTGCAAACGAAAAGAGAATGAGTGCGTCCTGATTCATCACAACGTTCCCTGTCTTGGCCCCATTACATCGGCTGGATGCGATGCCAGGTGTCCAACTCATTACCTCGGTTGCGATAGTTGCTTTGGCCCGATAGATGAGGCAAATGTGGCTATGGAATATAATATCCTCAAAGAAAAAGGGGTTGCAGAGGATGAGATTGCAAGGATGATGCAGGTCTTCTCACCAACAGCTGAAATAATCGAGAATCAATTTAAGGACAAGAAATAAAATGGCCAACAAGACTATTAAAGTGGATCATCTCTATAGGGTTGAGGGGCATGGCGGCATCCGGGTGGAGCTTGACGGAAAAAAGCTTTTGGACGTGAAGATGGAGATTTTCGAAGGCTCGCGCTTTTTTGAAGCGCTCATTCGGGGCAGGCACTATAAGGATGTGCCTATGATTATGTGTCGAATCTGCGCAATATGCTCCGCGTCTCACAGACTTGTGGCTATAAGGGCGGTTGAAAAGGCTATCGGCCTTGAGGTGTCAAAGCAGACAAAATTGCTAAGGGAGCTTTTGATCCTGGGCGAAACAATCGAGAGTCACACGCTGCATCTATTTTGCCTTGCAGCCCCGGATTTTCTCGGTTTCCCCGGAGTTGCGGCCATGGCCGACAGGCATGGAGCCGTCGTCAGGATGGGGCTGGGACTCAAAAAACTTGGAAACTCAATACAAGAGATTGTAGGCGGGCGGAAGATCCATCAGGTAAATGCCGAAGTGGGCGGGTTCGGGAAAGTTCCGGAGAAGGCCGAGCTGCTTGCGCTCCGCAGCGATTTAGAGGCCAAAATACCGGATACCCTTGAAACGCTTTCCTTTATAGAAAACATTTCAAAAGAAAATATAAACGCATCCCCTTCTATTTTTTCAGCTCTTGATGACGGATCGGACAACTACCGTTATCAGGGCGACAATATTCTGGTCTCCACAGGTGATACGCTTCCTATAGAAAAGTACAAGGAGCTCTGTAACGAATTTGTCGTGTCGCACTCTCATGCAAAACACTCACTTTATAAGGAAAAACCTTTTATGGTTGGAGCACTTGCACGCCTTTATCTGCATAGACATAAGCTTTCCGGCAAGGCAGGAAAGGAGATGAAGCGACTTGAGCCGGCCTTTGATCCGGATAATATCCTCTGGAACAACCTCGGGCAGGCGATTGAGGTGCTTCAATCATTCGAAAGGGCGATAGAGGTCATAGATCAGATCATGGCCGATGGATACAAAGAGGAGGAGCTTGCCAGGCCTGGTAAACTTACGGGCGGGAGTGGAGCAGCCGGAACGGAAGCCCCCAGAGGAACACTTTATCATTCCTACACCGTAGACGATAAGGGGATTGTTACCGATGCAGATGTTATTACTCCAACGGCCATCAATCTTGAAAATATGGAAAAAGACATCCGAGCGGCTACCCATATTGCCATAGATGAATCTGAAGAAAAGCTGAAACTACAGCTTGAAAAGGTAGCAAGGGCCTACGACCCCTGCATATCCTGCTCTGTCCATATTGTTGATATTAGAAAGTCAAAATAGAACAGGTAAGCGCCTTATTTCAGCAGGTCGAATTTCTTCATCCTGTAGCGAAAGGCATCTATCCCCAGGCCGATCTTCTTTGCGGCCTTCGACTGGTTACCGTTAGTTATATCAAGGGCCTGCTCAATGAGCTGTCTTTCCACGTCCTCAATAGATATCCCCTCCGGTGGAATCTGTATGTCAAGACCGCCCGTGGAAGGCGTTGAGCCCATAGATACGATTTCAAGAGGCAGATGTTCGAGTAAAAGGGTGTCTCCGCTTTCAAGAATTATCGCTCTTTCTATAACATTTCTAAGCTCCCTGATATTACCGGGCCAGGCATATTCAACGAGAAACTTCTCGGCTACTTTTGATATACCCTTAACCTCTTTATTGAACTCCTTACTGAAATATTCGACGAAATGCATCACCAGCGGGATAATATCTCCCTTCCTCTCCCTCAGCGGGGGGAGGTTTATCGGTATCACCTGGAGCCGGTAGTAAAGGTCTCCCCTGAATGTCCCTTCTTCAATCGCCTTTAAGAGATCCTTATTTGTTGCCGATACGATCCTTACATCAACGGTTATATCCTTTGAGCCGCCGACTCTTCTAAAAACTCTTTCCTCAAGAATCCTGAGAATCTTGGCCTGCATGCCGACGGGCATATCCCCTATCTCATCAAGGAAAAGAGTCCCTCCGTCGGCAAGCTCAAAGAGACCTTTTTTCATCGTTTTTGCGTCGGTAAAGGCTCCTTTTTCATGGCCCATTAATTCACTTTCGAGCAGCGTCTCAGGCAGAGCGGCGCAGTTCACCGCCATAAAAGGCTCCCCCGCCCGAGCGCTATGATTATGAATAGATTTTGCTATAAGCTCTTTTCCGGTTCCGCTCTCTCCCGTTATAAGCACTGTCGTAGTATCGCTTTTTGCGACTTTTTCAACCATATCCATAACCCCCTCAATCTTGGGGTCGCAACCTATAATATTGACAGGACTTAAGATCTTATCCTGCTCCGCCCTTAGCGAAGCCACTTCTTTTCTAAGCCGAATCGTTTCCATCGCCTTTTCTACAAGAATGGAAACCTCATCAAGGTTAAAGGGCTTGTTTATATAGTCATAGGCGCCAAGTCTCATGGCCTTTACTACCATTTCAACGACGCCAAGGGCGGTAATGATCACGACTATAATGTCTTTATTGATCTCCTTTACCTTCTGCAGAACTTCCATACCGCTAATTCCGGGCAATTGCAGATCAAGAAAGATTAGCCCGGGCATCTCTTCACGGGCAATTCGAAGCGCTTCTTCACCTGTCGACGCCAAAAGAACTTCATATCCCTCCCCTTTAAGGTTCTGTTCCAACGACCAGCGAATCAGCTCTTCGTCATCAACTACCAGTATCTTGGACTTTTTCATCTTTAATACGTGTCTCCTTATTGGCCCCTTTTATGGGTAATGTAATTTTTATGCAGGTTCCTTTCCCGACAATGCTGCGTATGGAAATATTACCGCCGTGCTGCTCTACAATCCTTTTGGTGATCGGCAGACCCAAACCTGTTCCGTCCTCTCTTGATGTATAAAATGGGATAAAAAGTTTGGCCATATCCGCTTCCGAAATACCTGCGCCGTTATCTTCAACCTCTACTGCAAGAGAGTCATCACCATCCTTAAAGGTTGAAATCCGCATCATACCTTCGCCGGACATGGCGTTTAAGGCATTTAAAAACAGATTCAGCAATACCTGCTGAATCTGTTTTTCATCCACCAGGATTTGGGGCACCGAGGTATCCAGCTCCTTTACAAACTCTATCTCTCTCGCATTAGGCTGCTGAATTACAAAGAAAAGCGCCTTTTCAACGATTTGATTCAGATCTCCCATTGCGAGTTCCGACATAGAGGGAGAAGCATAGTTTAACAAGTCTTTTACCGACTTGTCCAGCCGTCCTATCTGCTGAAGTATTTCTTTTAATATTACGCTCTTTTTTTCATCCTCTTTAAATTCCCGGGCAAATATCTGCACGGCCCCGGCTATGCCTGCAAGTGGATTTTTTATCTCATGGGCGATGCCTGATGCAAGCTCGCCGACTGATGCCAGCCTGTCCGCCCTTATTAGCTGCTGATAATGATATTTCTCCAGCTGCGCCCTTGCTTCCTGAAGTTTTTCAATCATCGAATCAAAGCTCCTGCCGAGCTTGCCTAGTTCATCGCCCTTTACAAGTCCGCTCCTGACGGTAAGATCCCCCTTTTCAGCAAGCGCCATTTTTCGGTTCAATTTAGAAATCGGTTTAATTACTATCCAGAAAAGAAGTAGAAATATGAAAAATGAAAGGAGAAGGCTGATAGTAATGGCGGATAGATTGGAAAGGCGTCTCGCCTCGCCCACCTTATTATCCATCTCATCCAGGGAAATTTCTGCCTCAAGTATGCCTATATTTTTATCCCCCTCTCCATGGCAAAGATAACACTCGCGCATATTCTTAATAGGTTTTGCCATAGTGAGGCTCCTGCCGCTATTTGAGCGGTACAGGAATTCCCTTTCCCCTGCACCTAGCGCCGCCAGTTTTTCTCTCGTAATTCTTTTGCCGGTCTCCCTTAAATTTGTAGATCTTATGATTATCCCCCCGGGATGAAAAATTCTGACGACAGACTCCTCCTTCATATGAGAATTGACAAGCTCCATGATATTCTGAGTATCATCGGTTTTCCCTATCCTCATTGATTTCAGAATACTGCTTTCTGCGGTATCGAGCACCGTTTCAAGCCTTTCTCTCACCTCGTCCATCAGTTGAGCCTCGTAAATCCTCATATGTATCCACCACGATATACCTATCGCAATGAATAAAAGCAAGGTTGTAGATATAATGATCTTGGTGATGAGGCTTTTTATTACCATATTCCTAACATTCATCGATAATGAGCAGAAAAAAAACCGGCCGAAGCTACCAGGTCATCCCGGGCTTGTGGACAAATTCCCATTCACTGTAGCTGTTCTTCCCTTTAAAATGTCTGTATCTTTCGGGAAAGCCATCTTCCTTTAAGGGAGGATTATCGCTTCGGCTCTTCACTCCCTTTATACGTCCCGATTTTTGTTCTATAATCGGGACCCAGTCCGCTTTGCCAGTTAACGGGTCTTTATATATTTTTCTCAGATATCTTTTGGGGGCAAGGCTGCGAGGATCTTTTAAAAGATGATCGAAGGTTTTTGGATAAAGCTTGGCCTGTCCATGGGCGCTTTTATAGTATGCGTCTATCGCTCTGACAAACTGGTCCCCCCTGAAAAGCAGTTCCTCTTCCTTGTCTGCCCTGTCGATAAGACTCCACTGCCTTCCCATCGCTGAAAGCGAGACGCCTATAACCACAATTGCAAATAAAAGTGAAATGTAAGTAAATCCTTTATCGCTAAATGACTTATACATTTTACTATCTCCGGCAGCCAAATAAAAAAAGTCCGCTCTTTAAAGCTTAGCTGTTACCATTCGTTATAGGCGCTGCCATCAAGCGCGATCAGGTCGCTGCCGCTGTGGACATCATAGACACTGCCTTCAAAACCTTCCGGAGGAGGGATAAGCTGCCATGTATCGGATGAACGTGTAAAGGGGTCCCTTGGAAGTGAACGTATATACCCTCCGTCAGTAAGCTCTTCAAGAGAATCGGGATATCTGCTCTTATCCAGATAAAATTGATCTATTACATCTCTCAGCGCAAACAGGTCCTCCATGAGAACCGCCTCTCTTGCCTTGATTGTTGATTCCCTGTACGTAGGCTGGGCAATTGTCAATAGTATAGCGATGATAGTCATCACTATCATAAGCTCGATAAGGGTAAACCCCTTTTCATTATTCTTATTGCGCAGCAGGCTGGATTTCTTTTCGATGTCCGTCATTCGCATTTCCTTTAGAACCATATATCACCAATCTTTATAAGCCGTTCCGTCAAGGGCTATATCGTCACTTGAAGAGCGAATGTCAAATATATCCTCTCCCCCAGAAAAATCGTCGGGCTCATTATCATGGGCCCTGATCTCCCAGGTCTCCTCGGGGGAGATAAACTCATTCATGTTCATAGGATCACGCGGCACGCGCCTTAAAAAATAAATCATTCGCCCCTCGGGGTCTTTTGCATCCTTGACGCCTTCGATCAACTCCAGGAATGATTCGGGATAGCCTGAACGTCCGATTTCATTATCAATATTCTTATTGTCATAGGCATTTTTATACCTATCAATAGCTGATCTTAAAATCCTCAAACTCCTCTTGAGTTCAAACTCTTTTGCCCGCTTTTTACTGATATTGGCTAGCGGGGCGACAGCTGAGGCAAGGACCCCTATAATGGCTATAACAATGACAAGCTCTATGAGAGTCAGACCTCTTTCAGTTAAAAGATTTTTTTTTACTCTCATATCTATTCTCAGGTTTGATGATGGTAAAGCGGTGCGGGTTATCTCTTATTTAATTTCCAGATCCTTTCCTGAAACTATTGCAGGTACGACCTTGCCGCTGCCATCGGTTACCCTGTAGTTTTCAAGATAAACATTCGTGCTGCCGTTCTTCCTTGCCTTGAACCTTACCGACATCAGATCTCCCTGCCCGCTAATACCGTCTCTGTCTCCCAGCCTTGAATTGCCCACTATCAGACGGCCCTTTGTGGCATCATTAGATGTCATGAAGGTGGCAGACTTGCCGTCCATCTTCATAAACGTCCCTTCCGTTGCCTTGGTGAATTCGAGAAAAACTGGGTCATACCTCACATAAAATGGAACACTTACAACCTTTTGACTGCTGCTTATGTTGATGCTTAAATCGATTTCATCATCTACTGCTGCTGAAGCCGGCCCGGCTATTGAAATAACCGCCGAATCTCCGGAAGCGGGAGGGATTACCTCTGGCTCCCCCTCCTCTGCTTGCGCCTCTTCTGCCGCTGCGGCACGGCCCACACCGCCAAAGATTTGAGTCACAGGTTCAGGAAGATCCACATCCGGTCCCTGCTCCTCAAATGATTCAAAAGGAGATCTGTCGGAAAATTCCTGTTCCCTGCCGGACCATATGCTGGTTACCCCCTCATCGGCGACCTCTCTAGTCCTGACTATATGGGGCGTAATAGATAAAAGAATTTCTGACTTATTGGCGCTATCTGAGACGGAGGAGAAAAGCCTTCCCAAAATCGGGATATCACCAAGGAAGGGCACCTTTACCGTAGTCTCTCTTTCTTCATCCTTAATTAATCCGCCCATTATCTGGGTTTCACCATCATGAAGCCTGAGCTCCGTTTCCGCATTCCTGGTGCCTATTCTAAAAACCGTACTTTTTGAAGCTGCGACCTGCTCTCCCAGCGTACTGATTTCAAGAGTGATTTTCAAGGTAACTTCATTATCAAGATGAATAACCGGCTCAACATTAAGTTTTACTCCGACATCAACATACTGAACATTTTCTGTAACATTGTCGGCTCCACTGGTGGTGACTGTTATTATAGGAATTCTTTCGCCTATATGTATTTTAGCTTTTTTATTGTTGGCCACTCGAATTTTTGGATTTGCAAGGGTCGTAACATTGCCAGACTGTTTTTGTAAATCTATGGCGATGTCTGGTATTGTGAAAAGTATATCTGCACTGGATGCACCTTTGAGAAAACCATAGGTAAGTTCCTTGCTGCCCACATCTCGCAAACCGGCTGTTATTTCATCAGGCTGAAGATCCAGTCCCAACTTTTCCGTATCCGTATTCCCTACTTCCAGTATTTCAACTTCAAGCATCACTTCGGCATCGGTGAGGTCGTTCGCCCTTAGCAACTTTTCCGCGAGCGAGACAACCTCGGGGGTATCGCGCACAACTATAGTATTTAATTCCTCGTTAACATATATGCTTTTTATCTTGAGCAGGGTCCTTAAAAGATTTACAGCCTTTTTCGCCTCCAGGTTGGACAAGGAAAAGGTGTGTATCATAAGATCCTCATATTGCTGTCTTTTTGACTTGGTGTCGGGGATGATTATAATAGTATTTTCATTGACTACTTTCTGGAAAAGTTGATTCGTCATAAGAACCAGGTCCAGGGCCTGGCCGAATGTGGCTTGTTCAATGTATAGGGAGGCCTTTTGTTTTTTCACGCCTTCATCAAATATAAAGTTTATGCCTGACAGCTTGGAAATAATATCAAAGATATCCTTTACAGGAGTGTCTTTAAATTTAAGTGTTATCGGTTTTTCACTCTTAAGATTCAGCTCATAGCCGCCCAATATTGTTTTTTTATCCTGCTCTAAACGTTCAAGCTCTTCTGCCGCCCCTTCAAGATTAGCATTTAACGACAGAGCTCTTTTAAGCGCTGCCTTGGCTTCAACTGTTTTTTTCTGTTTCAGAAAATCCAGACCGGCTTTGTAATAATAGGCCGCATCCTTTCTTTTCTTCGCCTCCATCGCAAGATATTCGCTCCTTTTGATGGAGGGATTTAAGGCAGTTGCAATCTGGAACTCTAAAATTGCTCGATCATAATCTTCTTTTTGCAAAAGAGCTTCACCTTTTTTTATGTGTGCAAGTGAAGCTTTATATTTAGTTTCTATTACTTTTATGCGGAATCCCGTATTATCCGGTGATGTTTCAAGCGCCTTATCATATTGATCAAGAGCCTCATCCCATCTTCCCTGTGATGCAAGCATATCCCCGTCTCTTACAAGCTTAGTGCTGGCACAACCGGCAACAGACAGACAGATCACCAATATTATGGTCAGCCTTGGTATATAAGTGAGGTTTAAAAACATATTTATACTCCTTCCCTTATTTTCTGAGAGGTTCATTTTCCGTGAGATTTATTTCCATAATATCCGTGCCATCGGCAGAAGATATGATTATTTTATCGTCAGCAATCCCTTTAACAACGTAGTTTTGCGTAATTGTAGCACCCTTTTTTATAATTACGTCACCTTTTTTAACGACAAATATCTCATTGTCTCTAATTCTTGAAAGAAATATGGTCTTTTCTTTTTCCTGAGCCAGAAAACCGAGAAATATAAAGTCGGCAAGTTTCCTTTCCTCGGGCCGCATGCGACAGTCTACCTGTAGAGATGCTGACCTTTTACCGTCAGATATGGCCGCACTTGCGCTGCCTTCCTTTTCGCATCTAAATGTAAGGGGAGAGGAGGTCCCGCTTCCTGAAGCTACATCTTGTGGTGAAATCAGAATATTAAGAGCGGCCCCTGCATTCTCAACATTGACCTCGGCGCTAGCTCCAATTTCCAGGGCTATGGCTCCCGGTGACAGGAGCAACTCTTTGGCGGGCGCGGCGATAGGGGGTTCAATTTTCTTTGTTTTAACTTTAAACCCGACCGGCCTGAATATATTTTTGTTTGCGATTCTAAAAGGCTCTCTCTCAGGTGGAAATAAATTCTTGTTTATCAAGGGGGGGGCTGAAATATCTTTTTTTACAGATATCACGTCCGCGCCGGTTACATAGGTAAGTTTTTCTATCCTCCGAGGTCGGGAGTCCTTGAAATTATTATATGTCAACACTGCAAAAAACAGTAAGAGCACGCCAAGGATTATACTTTTCTTATTCATCCGCTTCCACCCTCAGATATAATGATATTCTGATTGTCACCGAAACAGTTTGATCTCCCCTGGATGTAAGTGCCGGATCATCAATGGTCATAAGATATGGCATTTTTTCAATATTATATATGAACTTGCGGATATTCTTGTAGAGTCCCGATACGGGAAAAGAGATATCATTTCTCATTAAATATTCACCTTCTCTTACAGGAGGTGAATATTTCGCCGAACTTATACTGAGGGCAGATTTTTTTGCCAGTCTATGAAATTCCCTGACAATACCCGACATGGTCACCTTTTCCGGCATCCTGTTAAGGAACATATCTATATCGCTATTCATAGTCTTAAGAGCGACGCCTGAATCTGCAATCACTTTTAACTCTTCAATCTTGCTCGCGCGGTCCTTCCTGAGCGAGGAATAGTTATTTCTAAGTGCGTCAACATCAGCATTATTCGGCAGGACAAGGGCGATCAAAAAGATAAGATTGAAGGTAAATATCGCTCCGGCTGCCAGATAAAAACGCCGCCCCTCGGAAATATACATTTTCATATTCTCAAACAATGCTAAAAATCCCCGTCTGCAGCTATTACAAATGATAAAACCATTTTCTTTTGCTTGTTTAGCGATTCTTGCTCGCTTACGAGAAAACCATTTTTTATATATGGCCTATCCTTTAGGTTATCTACAAAGTTTGTAATGTCCCCAAGATTCAGGGCGACTCCATTAATAGTCACCTTCCTTGTATTGTAATTCGGCTTAATAGCCTCAATTGAAACCCCTTTTGGCGTAGCCTTTTCAATAGAGTAGAATAGTTCGCTCCAGGAAAAGCTCTTTTTCTTTATAACGGCATTTATATTGTTAATCTCTTTTGCCATTATTTCTGCTTTTTTTACGCTGTCTGTCTTTGATAAACCTGTTTTCCCCTGCTCTAATTTTACTCCCAATAGCCTTACTTCCTTGCTAATAGAATCAACCTTATTAAACATGACCTCTTTATTTTTCATAGATTCTACATATGAACTCACGTTATATGCGGTCAACGCAATAACTATAATGACAGTGACGAGGTATGCGCCAAAGGCCGTATTCCTGTCGGTATAAGAATATGTAGATAGATTAAATCCCTTCATTATTTATAGCCTAAGAGCTCCTCCAATAGCCGGGGCCAGATGCTCATCAATATTGTCACTTCCTGCCTCTGCTTCGCTTATATAATCTGAAACGGATAGATTAACAATACTTCCTTCAAAGCCTGCTTCAAGGCCTTTTATAATCTCTTCTAACCCAGGGATAGTGGAATGAAAGCAGATTGTTGCTATTTCCTTTTCAGGAAAGGTTGTCCTCAAATATGCCAGCGTTGAAACAATCTCCCTTTTTACTTTATCCGATAGCACTTTATCTGAACTGCCCTCGACCTCCTTGCTTCTAAAAAAACCGAGCCTCCCTTCATCCAGTATTGCCATACCTAAGGAGTCTTCCGACAGCTCTATAAACAAGGAAGATTCGGGGATTGCAGTCTCAAAAGCTCTAAGGGTATTGATAGATGCAATATCTACAAGCCTTGGTCTTAGCCCCATTTCCTTCAAGACATCTTCATATTCTCTCAAGACAAGCCTTGAAGCAACAGAAGCCGCAACATCAACGGTACCATCGTTTGCCTTGTAACTGATAAAATCAAGCTTGATATCCGCTACCGGAAGGGGCACTGTTTTTTTCATTCGCCACAAAATAAGCTGCTCAACTTCCTGCCTGCTATCCGGCAGATCATCAAATTTTAAGGATGTTATCTTTGCAATATGATCCGGGATAGATAAAGCAATATCCCCGGTCATATGCCCACCTGGAATCAGCTTTTCAATTGCAAACTTAAAGGCTTCTCTGTCATCTATGTTTCTCTTTGCAAAAAAAGGCTTGACAAGGCCTTCAGGCAGACTTTCATTAGCCGAGATCTTTATATCGGGCTTACTACTGCTTGAGCTATCTATCTCAACCCATGAAAGCTGCGATGAAGATATACTGAGACCTCTTTTTATTTTTGAATTAAACATCATATTATTAATCCACGAAGGTTACCCTGTTTATTTCCTTCAATGTCGTTTCGCCATTTAATACCTTTTTAATGGCATCTTCCCTCAAAAAGACCGTCCCTGATTCGGCTGCGGCTCGTCTTAATTTAGCCGTAGAGTGTCTTCCCAGGATCAACTCCCTGATCTCCTCGGTAAGGTCAAGAAGTTCCACAATTGCAGTCCGTCCCTTGTATCCGGTGTAGTTACAATCCACACATCCCTTACCTTCGTAAAAGGGATGGTCTTTATATTCATCATAGGGCAGGTGGGAATCCTCAAGATCTTCCTTTGTCATACTGACCTTGTGCTTGCAGTTTCCGCAGATCTTTCTAACCAGCCTTTGTGCGAGGATGCAGTTCAGTGATGATACGAAGTTGTAAGGCTCAAGGTTCATATGAAGAAACCGCCCTATAACATCAAAGGCGTTATTCGCGTGTACCGTAGTAAAAACAAGATGCCCTGTCAAGGCGGACTGAATTGCTATCTGCGCCGTTTCTTCATCCCTTATCTCACCAACCATGATTTTATCGGGATCATGGCGAAGTATTGATCTCAGGCCCCTGGCAAAGGTAAGTCCCTTTTTTTCATTTACGGGAATCTGTACTATTCCGTCAAGGTTATATTCTACCGGATCTTCAATAGTTATTACCTTTTCTTCTGATGAATTAATCTCGGTCAGCGCGGCATATAATGTTGTTGTTTTCCCGCTTCCTGTCGGCCCGGTTACGAGCACCATCCCATAGGGCTCCCTTATCATTCTTCTCAGGCGAACAAGCTCTTCACTATGAAAGCCTATGGATTCGAGAGAAAGTTTTTCCATCTCTGCACTAATCATTTCTTTATCAAGCACCCTTATTACGGCATCTTCGCCGAATATAGTAGGTATTATGGAAACCCTGAAGTCTATAGCCCTGCTCTTTATTCTCAGTTTGAACCTGCCATCTTGCGGGATCCTTTTTTCCGAGATATCCAGTTCGGACATAATCTTGATTCTCGAAATAATAGGGCCTTGAAATTTGGCATCAAAGGGCTTTGCCACCGGATAGAGGACGCCATCTATCCGATACTTGATCTCAAGCCCTTTTCCTGTACACTCGATATGAATATCACTCGCTCTTTTACCAAGTGCGTCAAGGATGGTTGAATCGACCAGTTTCACCACGGGGCTCATCTCTTCAGAGATCTTCTCTACCGATAGTACCTCTTCGCCCTCGTCTGTTTCTTTTACAAGCTGAAGCTCCATGCCGGCGGATATATCACTAACGAGCCTTCCGGAGCGCTCAAAGATCTTTATCGCCTTTTCTATTCCACTTTTCGATGCAAGCGCCACGATAATCGGGCGATCCAAAAGCAGTTCAAGCTCATCAATAACTATTATATCGGTGGGGTCAGATAGGACTACGACAAGGGAAGCGTCTCGCTTTTCAAAGGGAATGAAGTTGTACCTTAGCATTAAATCAAGAGGCACCTCTTCCAGCATCTCAGCAGAAGGCTCTAACTCTTTAAGGCTTAGATATTCATACTCATATTGATCGGCAAGGGCCTTTGCCAGCTCTTCTTCATTTATATACCCTTCTTCAAGGAATACTTCTGCAAGGCCCTTATCATCTTTGACTCCAGATGCGAGCGCTGCCTCAAGATCATTTGGTTTCAAAAACCCGAGTCGAATTAGGATTTCGCCGATATTTTCTTGTTTTTCTTTTTTCATAGGCCTGTTTAAATAGTATCTATAATCAGGAGTTCCTGCGCCTGATTTCAAGCTTGCCTCTCAAAAGAGGCTTAATAATATCTGTGCACAATTAAACAATCGCATCAAGCCGCTGTCAATAAAATAATGCCTTATATCCAAGCTATTATGTAAGTTTGCGCAAATAAACGGATTACCTTACGGCCCCGGCAAGATTAAAAATCGGTAGATACATGGCGACAACAATAAAGGCAATTACAAGCCCCATGGTCAACATAAGAACAGGTTCAATAGCTGTAGTGACTAAATTCAGCCTCCTATCTACCTCTTCTTCAAAGAGTTCGGCAACATTTTCAAACATTTCATCAAGTGCGCCACTTGATTCCCCTACCATAATCATCTTTAGAGCCGTAGATGGAACAAGCCCCGTTTCTTCCAGTGCATCAGCAAGGCTTCCACCCTCCTTAACCTTTCCCGAGGCTAGCAGAATATTTTCCTCCAGATAGTTATTGTCGAGTGTGCCGGCAGATAAAGATATGGCCGTAACGAGCGGCTCTCCGCTCTTTAAAAGAGTCGACAGGGTTCTGCAGAATTTCGCAATGGCATATTTTTTAAGTGTTTCGCCAATCCAGGGAATTTTTGTTTTCATTATATCTAACCAGCTGCCGACCTCCGGCCTTTTTTTCGCCACAAGAAAAGATGGATAAGATATAAAAACAAGGATAGCTATTATTAAGATATTACTTGTAATGAAATCTGTCAGGCCGATCAGGATACGTGTTGGAACCGGTAGCTCCGTACCGGAATCTATAAAGACCTGGCTGAAGGAGGGCACTACATAAAGGATCAGAAACATTATAACAATAGCCGCCACAGACAGAAGTATAAGCGGATAGACAGAGGCGCTTACAAACTTTTTCTTAAGCTCTTCAACTCTTTTTGCATAGGATATATATCTTAATATATTCGTGCCAAGCTCACCGCTCTTTTCACCGGCCTTAATTGACGATATGTATAGTTTATTAAAAACCCTTGGAGCTCCCTCCAGCGCCTCGGATAAGGGCGCGCCCTTTCTAACCTCGTCGGCAACCCTGCCGAGAAGCTCTTTAAAGTATCTATTTTCTTCCTTTCCTGCAAGAGTTTCGATGGATGCGAGCAGAGGAAGACCTGCCTTGAGAAGGGCTACAAGTTCCTGGTTAAAGATTATAAAGTTGGATATTTTGACTCTTCCGGCACCAGGCCTCCTTATTGCCGAGGGGAGGAGACTACGCTTTTCAACAAGACCAAATAAGAGCCAGCCTTCCCTTTCAAGCCTTTCCTTAAGGCCGTTTGCATCATTTGCCTCTATCTCCTTCTCAACGATCTTCCCGGTTTCATCACCGAGCTTGCATTTATAAATCGGCATAAATAAAGGCCTCTTTTAGAGGATTGTTCATTACAGTGAAAATGTTAATCCCGCCTAAAAAGGAATTATCATGCAAATTCCTTTTTAATACGCAGTTTCACAAAGTGGAATCAGAGTTTTTTTGCCGGCTTTAGCGTTTGCATCGGAGATCAATAACTTTTGGGGTTGTGGTTAACACCGTGGCAAAGGAGCGAACACTCTCCTTTGAACTCTCCTTTATCTTTAAAGAGTAGCTCCATTGTTGATGGATTGCTGAAAACGACATCTCTATTAAACCTTATGAGATGTGTATTTTCAGTGCTGCCATGGGCGTCATGACATGTAAAGCAACTGGTTCCCCTTACCCCCTTCACGAGGTCACCCTTGATGTGCAGAGAATGATATTTAAAAGATATATCTGAGAGTATGCTGGTTCGCTTATGACAACCATAACAAAGATCATAACTTTGGGGGCTTTCATCTACATTATCTGAAATAGAGTAATTTCTAGCAAGAATGGCTGGGTAATTTGATGCATGAGGCCCCTGAAGCCCTCTTTTATCATCATTATTATGACAGTCACTACAGCTTATTTTCGATACATCACCGGCGCTAGTATATTTTTCAGTATATGGCTTTATGAGACTTGGCACGAAACTGTTTTTACCTTCCGCTATTACCGGGTGATATGAAGGGTTGGTCTCGGCAAACTCCACACGCTTATTTGTCTGGTCAACAGGGAGGTTATAATTGTCCGAATGACAGTTAAAGCAGACCTCATATTCAGTCCTTGCCCATACGCCGCTTATTCCAGTTTTAGTTACTCCCTTAATTCCTGCAAACTTTCTATCTTCACGCATATAGTGCGGACTATGGCAATCTACGCATTCTACGTGTCGTTCGATATCAGAGGCGGTCTCAGGCATTTCTTCATACGCATTATGAACCCCTTTGGCCTCACCTATAGGATGCCTATAAGGCTTTTCAAGCTTACGCTTCATACTGATTTCACTCATAGACTTGGATGCCTTGTAAAAGGGCGACAGAATTCCTTTCTTTTCTGCCTTATCGAGATCAAGCATATCTCCATGGCATTGAAAACAGGTATTCAAAACACTCCTACTCATCTCGCTGCCGGCGTGACATGCCCTGCACCCGGCAGTCACCATGCTGGATGCCCCGTGGATATTATTATATTTTACTTTAGCTGCATCGACGGGGCCTACCAAGAGAACTGCAAGGCCTAAGAATATTGCAAAAAATATGGTTTTGCTTTCTATCATATCATTACCTTACTATTGCCATTATTGCCTTTTACCTGCTTAATTTTACAGACTACTATATTCTCCAAACGCTGTGTACTCTCCAAATGAGGGATTGTGACAAGCCACACAGACCGAATCATGAGAATCATAGCCCGTAATGCTGGAGCTAACCCAAAAAGGCAATAAAGCCGCATCAGCTGCATCTGCCTTATTTTCATGCGGGTCGTGGCATACAGTACACTCCACCCTTTCTCCTTCCCGCCTCCACTTTTCAGAAACAAAAGGATTGTTGATAGTGTTATTGACGGTATTATTAGGCAACCCATACTTGCCAGCTTTCACGCCTCCATCCAGAACACCCCATAGGTTACTGCCGCCAGACTTATATTCAAAAGATACGGGATGCTTGTTCCTCAGATCCGTAGCGGTAAGGTAATTAGACGGACTCACATCACTTATAGTGACCTGCGACAGGGCGCCAAGGGCGGTGACTCCGTCATGACAGCCCATACAGAGTTTTGACGCGCCGGAAAGATCAGCATCAAGGTAGCCATAAGGATTGGCGGCATTATCATCTACAACCAGAGTGGCAGAAGAAAAACGTGTAAAGGTGGTTACATCATTCTTATGATTCCAAAGGGGTGTGTCGGCAATCGACGCATGAGGGGTATGACAGAACTTGCAGACCTCCGTTTCGGTGGCAGATTTATATGTAAAAGAGCTCCCTGAAGAGAGATTATGCTTGGTATCTGCAACACCGGCCAGAGCGGTAGATGCATGCATCATAAATAAAACTGCAATTATTATGTAAATATTTTTCTTCATTTACCTACTCTTCTTTCAAATACTGAAATACCTGAATCCTCCTGTTGTAGGAGTCTGAAATATATATCCTATCCTTTTCATCTATAAAAATTCCGCTGGGAAGATAAAATTCTCCCGGGCCTCTTCCCGACCCTCCAAAAAAGAGGAGAAGCTGCCCATCGGGATTAAATATCTGCACGTTATCAAAAACAGCATCAACAATGTAGATATGACCTTCACTATCTACAGCCACGCCTCTCGGCCTTGCCAGGTAGCCCGGGGAATCGCCCAACTTGCCGATGCTGATAATATGCTTTCCTGACTCATCAAATATCTGGACTCTGAAATTCATAGAATCAGTTACATATATCTTTCCAGAGGCATCTACCCATATATTACTCGGAAGGTTGAATTCCCCGGCCTTTTCTCCTTTACTGCCAAAGTCAAAAAGGAAGTTACCCTCAGCATCAAAGACCTTTATCCGGCATGCAAGCACATCTACAACATAGAGACGCTTTTCATCTTTGCTAATCGCTATCCCGCCCGGCCTCTCCCATCGGTCAATCTCTTTCAGGAGATTGCCTTCGAGGTCGAGAATAAGCAGTTTTTTAAAACCCGAGTCGGAGACGTAAATCCTGTCTCCAGACACTGCCACAGCAACGGGCATTTCAAATACCTCTCCAGCTACAGCCTCAAGGGTTTCGGCCTTCCCTTTGCTCAAATCATAGAGATGAATGCCCTTTCTTGCTCTATCTGCAACATAAAGAGTTTTTTTATCACTATCAAAAAAAAGACCGTAGGGGGCAGATATGGGCGTGCCCTCCAGTAAACTGCCACCCGTTAGATAGTCAAAAGCTCTGCCCAGCCAGCCTTTTCCCTCTTTAATGGCTATATCGGAGGGCATGGCTATGGATCTTATATATTTGATCCGGGGCTTAAGTGGAAATGGCGGCCAATTAAGGTCAGCCTCAACCACAAAGATTTCTTCTGTCTTTAGAGAGCCGGCGCAGCCCTGAAAAAAAAGGGCTGCTATAAAAAAGAACAAAAAAAGCCCGGTCGAGCAGGTTTTAGTAGTGAAGTTCATTATTCAAGAGTTCTTGCAAAATCAGGTGTTAACCATGCCAAGAACCCAGAAAGCGTAAAACAAAACAACGAGGCCTCCCCAAAAGAGCGCTCGTTTCGCATAAAAAGCATCATCATCCCCGAAAGATCTAAAAATAAAACCTATAGTGCAACTTACCCATCCGACAAAGCCGATCTCACAGATAACAGCCCACCCCTGATTAATCATCGTTCAAGCCCCTGTAAAGCATGTTTTTACCCGTTATTCTATTAAAAATACTGCCCATTCTAAGACGCCAGACCATAAATACCGCCTCTCTGACTATCTTCTTTGACATCTTGGACGTTCCGGCGTGACGGTCGATGAATATGATAGGTATTTCATCGACACTAAATCCCTTTTCTACACACCTGTAATTCATCTCTATCTGAAAGGAGTAGCCATCGGCCCTGATCTTATCAAGGTCTATAGCCTCAAGAACCTTCCGGTTAAAGCACTTAAATCCGCCTGTGCAGTCACTGATCTTTAGACCGGTAATAACCCGGGTATACATATTGGCAAAATAGCTGAGCATAAGTCTTCTTATGGGCCAATTAACAACGCTCACACCATTAAGATATCTCGAACCTATTACAAGATCCGCCTCATCTGCCCTTTCAATTAATGCAGGCAGCCTTTCGGGATTATGGGAAAAATCTGCATCCATCTCTATTATTTTTTCAGCCCCGGCCTTGAGCGCATACTTAAAACCCTCGATGTATGCCGAGCCAAGCCCCATCTTTCCGGCTCTATGTATTACGTGCAGATTGCCATACCTTTTAACCAGATCATCTGCTATTTCCCCTGTTTTATCCGGTGAGTTGTCATCAACAATCAGAATATGTATATCCTGGCCCAATGCAAGGATTTCATTCGTCAGCCTTTCTATGTTATCCCTTTCGTTATACGTAGGGATAATAACCATTACTTTCAAAGACTTAAATCCTCCGGGAGTCCATTTACATTCTTTCCGGCATCAGGCACAATACGGCGACATAAAAGCTACAGCTCCCAGGCAGCATTTCCCCTTTTATCTTTAAACAAAAATCTTTTTATAACTTACAACAAGACTTCCGTATTCTATTGACATTACCTATCACTGTCAAGGTATTTGCCAAAAAAAAAGCTTATATATTAAGCTATTGCATGCAAGGCACGTGCCTTAATCCATGGCTTCTTTTGATCTTTTTATAATAGGATAAGAGATATTTGTAATATGGTGGTTTATTCTCTTAAAATTCGATAATAGATCAAGGTGTATGGAGCTTGTCTCTATAGATTCCCTGAACCCCAGGTGGAGCCTCCCTACATGCGCCGCCTTAAGCTCTCTTTCCATGCTGCCGAGCTTTTCTTTATTTTTCATCACTTTCCAGGCAAGGTCGGAATTATTTCCGGCAAAAGCCGATATGGCCATCTCAAAATTTTCTGCCACCTTGCTATAGAAATCAATTATCTCTTTTTGACCTTCAGCCGAAAACCTGAGGCCTTTGGCTATTTTTTTCTTTGCAAGTTCCATAATATTTTTGTCTATAATATCCCCTATATTTTCAAGATCATTTACCAGCGTCAATATAGCTATCTCTCTCTTGGACTCTTCTTCCTTGAGCGCCTTGCGGGATATCTTTGTTATATAAAGTTTAATCTCATTATCAAGAATATCGAGCTGATCATCCATATTTTCGACCTGCGTAAGCAGATCTCCATCATCTTTCATAAGAACATAGATACACTTTCCATACATTTCCTGAGCAATGTCAGCCATTCTGAGGGCCTCCCTCGTCGCAAGCCCAAAAGCCATATCAGGGCTGTCGAGAACCTGAGCATTAAGGTATTTCGGTCTAAAGCCTCGATCCGAGCCGTCTTCCTCCGGCACAAGCCTTCTGGCCAAGGCTGCAAACCAGCCTGTAAATGGGAGAAATAACAGGGAAATAGCTACATTAAACATGGTATGTGCGTTTGCTATTTGTCTGGAAAGTTCAGCCGATGTCATAAGTGCAATATCCCTGAAAAGCCCCATTAATGGCAGAAAAAAAACAACACCGGCCAGATTAAACAGCAGATGCAAAATAGCAACCCTTTTCGCCTCGCTTCTGGCATTAATTGATGACAGCATGGCCGTAACACAGGTACCTATATTTGCGCCGAGAATAATCGGGATGGCCCCTTCTAAATTCATCATTCCCTGCAGGGCCAAGGCCAGAACCACGCCTATCGTGGCAGCGCTGCTTTGAACCAGAGCCGTAAAAAGAGTGGAGATAAGAAGAAGGGCGAGAGTGCTTCCTTCCATTGAAAGGAGAATCTGCCTGAACAGATCACTGTCTTTGAGCGGCGCCACCGAGTCAGACATGATTTTCATAGCAAGAAAGATAAGGGCAAAACCAAGCACCCCCTGACCTACAAATACGATATCTCTCTTTTTACCGAAAAGAACAATGGCTGCCCCCAGCCCGACCATGATTATCGCATAATCATATATCTTGAAGGCAATGAGCTGAACAGTAAAGGTCGTTCCGATATTTGCTCCGAGAACAACTCCAACTGTCTGCGCAAGGGACAAAAGGCCGGAACTTGCAAAACCGACAACCATAACTGTAGTCGCGCTGCTGCTTTGCATAATGGCCGTTGCAAAGGCCCCGAGAGTCAGCGCGGTTATTCGGTTTCTGGTTACCAGGTGCAAAATATGTTGCAGCCTTGGCCCGGCTGCTCTTTGAAAACCTTCTCCGGCAATCTTTACCCCATAAAGGAGAAGAAAAAGACCGCTAAAAAAAGAGAGTAAGGTATAATTACTCATCCCGTTTTCCTGTTTTGAATTCTCGCATCAGGATCTTTCCTTTGCCAGCTTCTCCACCTCTGCAATAAGGGCATCTACCAGTTTTCCCTCAGGGAGTTTTCCTGCCACCTCTCCCTTTACAAAGAGAAGCCCCTCCCCCTTTCCACCGGCTATCCCTGCATCGGCCTCCATCGCCTCTCCTATCCCGTTTACTACGCAGCCTAAGACAGACACATTTAATGGGGCCTCAATATGCTTAAGTCGATCCTCAACCTCACCCGCAAGCTTAATAAGATCGACCTCCATCCTCCCGCAGGTGGGGCAGGATATAATATTGACCCCCTTTGACCGTATCTGCAAGGACTTTAGAATTTCAAATCCAACCTTGACCTCTTCAACCGGAGCGGCAGAAAGGGAGACCCTTATCGTATCTCCGATCCCTTCGGCAAGGAGAGTCCCTATCCCGACAGCCGATTTTACTGTGCCGGAAAAGCTGGTTCCTGCTTCGGTAACTCCCAGGTGGAGAGGATAGTCTGAGCGACTGGAAAAGGCGCGATAGGCTTCAATGGTTCGGGGCACGTCGGATGCCTTAAGCGATACCTTGATATCATGAAAATCTAACTCTTCAAGTATGGCGATATGATTCATGGCGCTTTCCACCATCCCCTCAGCGGTAGGATAGCCATATTTTTCAACTATCTCCTTTTCAAGCGAACCTGCGTTGACTCCGATGCGGATGGGCAGTCCGGCCTTTCCTGCGGCCTCCACCACCTTTACCACTTTTTGCCTGTCTCCAATATTGCCGGGGTTTAACCTTAAGCCATGGACACCCTGCCTTACCACCTCAAGGGCAAGGGCGTGATTAAAGTGTATATCGGCTACTACAGGTATCCTGGCGCCCTCAACGATCGCTCCCACCGCCCTTGCATCTTCCATATTAAGTACTGCAACGCGCACAATTTCACATCCCGCTTCCTCAAGGGCTCCTATCTGAGAAAGCGTCGCCTCAACGTCAGAGGTTTTAGTATTAGTCATTGACTGAACCGTAACAGAGGCTCCGCCACCGACCCTGATCGCGCCAAGAGTTAATCCTCTTGTATTTTTTCTCTGAATCATAAGTGTATATTGTCTTGTCTACATTTTAATATATCCGTAGAACATCTTAGCACAGATAAAATATCAAAGAAAATCTACTTCTGGCGGCATGAGAATTTTATCAACTGGTTAGTTGGAGTTAAAAGGAGAATTGTGATAAAAAAATGACGGGGATCTTAGTGCGCGGCTGAGATCAAGTGGGCGAATTAACCTGATAGCCAGAACAACGATAGCTGAATATATCGCCAAAGCAAGACGCCGACAGCTTCCCCCGCTAGTGACGGGTAAGGTAAGGGTCTCTTCCTTCGTCGTTTCTACCTTTTCTAAACTCTTCCCGACTAATCGGCTCTATCAGCTTGACGGAGCCGCTGACGCCTTTTGATTTAAGTCGTGGCATTCTACCTAAAAGATCAAAAATCACACCTACATTGCTGACACTAAAGTAGCGGCACATATCGTAAGATTTGCCTGCCCCCATATGCCCTCCTTCCATAAGTACCTTGTAATACATGTCTCACCCCCCCCTTAAAAATCAAGTGTTCTCACTCTTGTTTCTTCATTTGATGAAAACTTCAGCCAAAAGTTTCAAGAGACGCGAATTTTTCTTTTTAAAATAGTAGTAGCTCTAAAATAAGGGCTTGTCGCGACGTATATTGCGGAATGTACGACAAATATTGCTGATTTATTGTTTTTTGAGAGTTATTCCTTGAAAGATAAGAATTGGGGTGCAGGACAAACTACTTTTCAGATGCCGACGCCAGCCGTAGGTCATGATCGTGTCCCAAAAAGGGGGCCACTTTTCTGAAATCAAAACTGTCTCTATAGGGGACGAAGGCGAGGCTTGGGCTCCCTTTTTTATTAATAAGCCTGAGCATAGAATTGATCTCTTCATGAGAGACAATCTCCTGGGTTTCCCAGTCTGAAATCTGGAGCTTTATGAGCACCTTGGCCGGGTCTTTCACCTTTTCAAGAGTCTTTTCCACAAGCTTACTCATAAGCGAATCAAGGGCCACCCCTTTTACATTCAACTCACGCGCCATCTGTCGATGATAGGCCATAATAGCGTAAAGATCAAAACCGGTCCTTACCGCTTCATCCAGATCCTGGGAAAGCCAGGCAAGGGCATTTTCAGGGTAGATTGCCGCCTCATACATAAGGTTGATGGCGAACTTCATATCCGGCTTTATCCTCTTTACCTCTTTCATTATTTCAGAGGCAACATTAAGGAGTGCCCTGTTTTTCCATCTGCTCCATTTCCAAAAACCCTCACCATAAGATGAAACCATCTGCCTGCCGTCTTCTGCCGTGAAGACACCCTTATAAAAGTCTTTGTGGTTTGGCATCTGCCCAAACTCTGCGGCAAAGGCGTTCCTTGCATCATGACTGAATCCCTCTGTATGTTTTAATACGAGATCGTCCTGAAAAAGAATGCCGTCAATATCATATGCGGCAAGATCTCTATACAGGCTCCCTAGATGATTTTTCACATCCCTTCTGAAAAGATTTAATCCTTTTGCAGGGGTAAAACGTTCACTTCCCAGATCATATTTTACAGCCTGCCACCCTTTTTTATTCTCCATACCATAATCGGCATATCTCGTTGTCATCCATGCAAATATCTTCATATCGTTTGCCCTGCTGATTCGAGCCAGGTCGCCAAGGATATCGCCGACTACGGGGGCATGGGCACTATTGAAATATACGCCCACTTCGTTTAAAGGCCGTGCAAAGGGGTAGAATCTATCGCCCCTGTTTTGAAAGACCCTGAATATGAGTGTATTTACGCCCGCCCTTTTTAGTTCCTTTATCTTACCTTCCACTTCACGAAGAGTCGGGCAGTTAAAAAGAAGCACCTGTACAGCGACAATCTTCTCATTCCTTGCAAGCCTGTAAAGGGGGAGGGAGGGAATTTTGTCATCATTTGTGAGTCTGAATACAGGGAGACCTGGAACTACATGCTCTTCATTATCTATTGTTAACGCCGCATCTAAACGCCTGTCATTATGCTTATCCGCAATACTTTTATCGCCAATAGTTGCGGCAGGAGGCGGGGCATCAACGCCTGTAGATGCGCATCCGGCAATTAAAACCAGCAAAACCACCCCTATGAGGTATTTTCTAAAAGACAAGATCAAGGGCCTCCTTGATCGAGACAGCTGGAATCAGCTCAATCTCTTTACTCTTTAACTGCTTCATATTATTTTTAGGAAGGAGCGCCTTTTTAAAGCCCATCTTTACAGCCTCTTTCAGTCTGAGTTCGGCCTGGCCTACGCCCCTTACTTCACCTGCGAGGCCTATTTCACCGAAGATAATCATATCTTTAGGCACCGATTTGTCGAGGTAGCTAGATGCGAGCGATATGGCAAGTGGAAGGTCTGCGGCCGGTTCATCTATCTTTACTCCGCCAACGATATTGACGAATATATCCATATCTATAAATTTCATCCCAAGCTTTTTCTCCATTATGGCAGCCATTAGAGAAACCCTGTTGTGATCTACTCCCATAGAAGTTCTTCTTGATGCGCCAAAATTACATGGCGAAACGAGGGATTGAAGTTCTAAAAGAAGTGGCCTTGTCCCCTCCATACTGGGAACAACAACCGTTCCTGAAACATCATCGGGCCGTTCGGCAAGAAAAAGTGATGAGGGATTTGTAACCTCTGCAAGGCCGAGCTCCTTCATCTCGAAGACGCCGATCTCGTTTGTTGATCCGAAACGATTCTTTACCGTTCTTAACACGCGGTATGGATGTCCTCTTTCCCCCTCGAAATATAAGACCGTATCCACCATATGCTCAAGCACCCTGGGCCCGGCAATAGCTCCATCCTTGGTTACGTGCCCAACAAGAAAGGTCGCCATCCCATCCCTTTTGGATTCATAAATAAGCCTTCCGGCCACTTCCCTCACCTGGCTTATGCTTCCGGGAGCCGACGAGAGTTCCTCCGTGAAGACGGTCTGAACCGAATCGACTACAATGGTCTTCGGCTTCAATCTCTCTATTTCGGCCAGTATGGTCTCAAGAGAGGTCTCGGCAAGGACGTAAAGGCTTTCAGATGATGAGCCGAGCCTTAGCCCTCTCATCTTGGTCTGCTCGGCAGATTCCTCCCCGGAGACATAAAGAACCTTATTTCCCTTTCGGGCAAGTTCTTCCATTGCCTGAAGCAAAAGGGTTGATTTTCCTATGCCGGGGTCGCCGCCGATAAGCACGGCAGATCCCCTTACTATCCCCCCCCCGAGGACCCTGTCAAACTCCGATATGCCGCTTTTAATCCGGCTCTCGGCGCTTGTTTCGATATCGCTAATCGGCGTTGGCGGCGTTTTTGCAAATCTAGCAGCCTGCTTTTTTTCAGCGGGGGCGGCAGAAAAGGTCTCCTCTACAAGGGAGTTCCACTCGCCGCAGTCGGGGCAGCGTCCCATCCACTTTGGGCTCTGCCCTCCACATTTCTGACAGCAATAAACTGACCTTGTTTTGGATTTTGCAGGTTTCATGGCAATTTAATTTTAGGGGCTTAAATCTCTATAACCCCTTCAAACACCTCTTCGGCAGCCCCGGTCATATAGACAATTTCGTCCTCTCCCCATAATATATCAAGATCTCCACCTGCCAGATGTACGGTAATTCGCCTGGCCACTTTCCCGTTCAATATGGAGGCAACAGCCGTGGCACAGGCTCCCGTGCCGCAGGCAAGCGTTTCGCCCGAGCCCCTCTCCCAAACACGCATGCGAACCTCGCGATCGTTCATAACCTCGACAAACTCGACGTTTATCCTGTTCGGGAAGATCTCATGCTTCTCAATTAGAGGGCCAAATTTCGTAAGGGGAAAGTTTTCAACATCATCAACAAATATAACGCAGTGAGGGTTGCCCATAGAGACACAGGTAATATCGAATGTCCTGTCCAGGATTTCGAGTGATCTCGAAATAACGCGTCCATCAAGATTAACGGGAATCTCTCTTCCTTCCAAGATTGGCTTGCCCATATTAACCTCAACCAGGTCTTCTCTCACAGAGGGGCGTATAATGCCGCCAAGGGTCTCGATCTCCAGTTCAGTTTTATTTGTCAGATTGTGCGTTGTCAGGTATTTTGCAAAGCACCTTATGCCGTTGCCGCACATCTCCACCTCTCCTCCGTCGGCGTTGAATATCTCCATCCTGAAATCGGCCTTGTCGGAACTGTGCAGCAAAAGCAACTGGTCGGCCCCTATGCCGAACCTTCTGTCGCAGAGCTTTCGGGCAACCGCCTTCATATCAGCAATATTTATATCACGGCAGTCTATAAGGACAAAATCGTTACCGATGCCGTGCATCTTCGTAAATTTTATTTCCATTATCTTTAAATCTCCTTAAACTTCAATCATTTTTATCCTTAAAAATAAAGAGCAATATAGCATTAGAGCTAAGACAATGACAAGAATCATAAACAAGGCATGACAGGCATAAATATAATATGTTTCACCACAAAGACACAAAGAGCACAGATAAAAACTTTTTTCTCTCTTCCTCCTTTTGTGACCTTTGTCTCTTTGTGGCTAGTGTTACTTATCAGACTCCGCCACGCTTGCCTCGGCAAAAGTCGCCATCTCGTTATATATTCTTAGTGCGGCCTCAACAATATTCATCCCTACAGCCGCTCCGGTACCTTCACCGAGTCTGAAATCCAGATCGACCAGAGGCCTTAGGCCCATATGATTCAGCATGAATTGATGCCCCGCCTCGACGGACTTGTGGGCCGATATCATATATTCTTTCACCTTCGGCTCTATCTCATAGGCGATGAGAGCGCCCGCTGTAGAGATAAACCCATCTATTAGAACGGGTATCCTGTTTGCGGCGGCGCCGAGGCAGAGGCCTGCAATACCGGCTATCTCAGCGCCCCCCACCTTTGCCAGCACATCGATTGGATCATTTTTGTCGGGGGAATTGACCTCTATCGCCTTTTCAATCACTTTCACCTTGTTGTCAAAGGCGGAGCCGTCTATACCCGTACCCTTGCCGGTCACCTCAGCTGCATCCTTCCCCGATATTACTGCGATAATGGCGCTTGAAGGCGTAGTATTGCCTATCCCCATCTCACCTGTCCCAAAGAGGCTGTATCCTTTTCCGGCATACTCCTCGGCCAGATCGATCCCCACAAGGAGGCAGCGCTCCGCCTCATCCCTCGTCATGGCGGGTCCCCTGGCCATATTCCTTGTTCCCGAAACCACCTTCCTGTGCAGAAGCCCCGGCATCCCCTTGAAATCGAAGTCTACACCGATATCAACGACGGCCACCTCGGCCCCTGCCTGACGGGCCAGGACGTTGATACCCGCACCGCCGTTCAGGAAATTAAAGACCATCTGGGGAGTCACCTCCTTCGGGAAGGCGGAAATGCCCTCATCGGTGACGCCGTGGTCGCCTGCAAAGGTGAAGATCACCTTCTTGTCAACGTTTGGCCTCTCATCTTCCCTTATTGCTGCCACCTGCATGGCAATCTCCTCCAGCCTTCCCAGGCTCCCCTGAGGTTTGGTGAGTGAATCGAGCCTTTCCTGGGCCTTTTCCATAAAGGCTTTATCCAGCCCTTTTATTGAATCCGTTGTGTCCTTGATGTAGCTCATTTTTTCTCCTGATCTTATTTTTACGATTGAATTTCAAGCCCCCTCTCCGCAAGGAGAGAGGGCATCACTTCCTAGAAACTGGCCTTCAGGCCGCCATAATAAGAAATTCCGGCAGTGCCATAACCTTTTGCTTCTTCATAATCTTCATTAAGAAGGTTTTCCCCTCTGCCAAAGAGAGTAAGATTTTTCGTAATGTCAAAAGAAGCTGCAAAATCGACTTTTGTGTAGGATCTTAACTTATTCGTATTGCCGCCGTTATCCCATCTTTTACCTATTTTATTAACAGTCAGATTAAAGCCTGCCTTCTCAGGCGTCCAGCCAACTGTAATAGCTCCTTTGTTATTAGCCCTTCTTGCCAGTTCATTTCCTGTCGATTTGTCTTCTGTATCCAAAAGAGTACAGGATGCATCTATATAAAAACTGCTTACAGGTTTAAAATTGAAACCAAACTCATAGCCTTTGGTTTCAGCTTTGGAAATATTTTCAGGTGTCATGGGATATATTGACCAGTCCCACTGAATAAGATTCTTGAAATCATTCTCGAAATAATTGGCAGAAATTAAAATCAAATCGCTGATCTCTTGCTCGAATCCAATATCATATCCTGTGCTTTTTTCCGGTTTAAGCTCGGGATTTCCAATTCCCCATGATGCATTGTAGTAAAGATCATTCAAGCTAGGGGCCTTGAAAGCACTACCCCAGCTCCCTTTGAATTTAGTGCCTATTGAGTTTAAATTATACAAAGCCGTTATCCTGGAAGTCGTCTCTTCACCAAAGATATTATGATCGTCAACTCTCACACCGAGGGAAACATTCAGTCGTTCATTAAAGATGGAAGCCTGGTCCTGCAAATAAAAGGCTTTGTTATGAATATACTTTTTAAAATTACCCTCACCACCATTTTCACCTTCCTGTTCCTCATACTCAACGCCGAAAGTCAGTGTATTAGTTTCTTCAGCTAAATATAAATTGTGCTGCCAATTTATATTTTTTACAGTAGTATCAATTTCCGAGGTTGTGGTTGAATCTTTTTTTTCAGTAACTGAAGTTTCATCCAGTGAAGCCATAATAGTATGATCCCAGTTATTATTTATCTTCTGCACGGCCTTAATATAGGGCGTAAACGCTTTTGTTCCCATTTCATAATTAAGAGCGTCAGGCGTCATTTCATAAGTGCCGGAATCATAATAATAGTCGAGATCTGACCTTGCTTCCGAATAACTTATACCAAGATCAATACCGAGACTCGCTGAAAATTTCAGACCTACTTTCCCGGAAAGACTCTTATTCTCGTAACCATCATCTTCAGTGTTCCCGTTTTTTTCCGAAGCTGAAGAAAAGCCTTCCGTTTCCATTCTTGATATTGACACAGAATAGCTTAATTTTTCAGTACTTCCCGCCGCAGAAAAACTATTCCTGTAGGTTTCGAAAGTGCCCCCTTCTTCCGTTATGATCAAGGTAGGCGCACCTTTCCCCCTCTTCCTAATTATATTGATAACCCCAGCCATTGCATCGGATCCATATAAAGGACTTTGCGGACCTCTAATGATTTCGATCCTATCAATATTGTCGACTGTAAGATTTGCAAAATCATAACTGCCTGTTGTGGGACTGTTGACCTGAACACCATCTATCATAACCAGGATGTGACCGGAGTTTCCTCCTCTGACGAAGACACTTGTTCTTTTCCCTATACCTCCATTCTGTACAACATCAAATCCTTTAACACTTCTTAGAAGCTCCAATACCGTTGTCGCCTGTCTTGCTTCTATCTCCTCGGCTGTTATCACCGTCACGGAAGATGCGACGGATTCAACAGGCTCTTCAGTTCTCGTAGCTGTTATAACCATCTTTTCAAAATAAACAGTTTCCTGGGCCCCCGCGAAGGATGGGAATATCACACACATAAATAAAAAAATAAAAAAGATTTTCTTCATTGTTCTTCTTGCTCCTTGAAAGAGAATTATATGATTTGTCTTAATCTAAAGTAATCCCTCTCCAGGTCTAACCGTCTTCAACTGTCTGCATAACGCTCCTCCTTCTGCCTCGAAAGGATTAAGTGTTTTACCTTGCGTCAGGTCTCCTGGCTCTGGGCATCCTACTCACCGCGCCTTCCCGTCCCCTCATCCCAACCCTTTTATGCCCTCTGGGTGCTCCCAGAGGAAGAGGGGGAAATAGAGACAGTGGCTTCTGCGACTTTCGTTCCCATTACAGTTGCGGGACAGCTACGGATTTTAACCGTATTCCCTTGACCGCAAGGTATTGATTTTTACTCTTGACTGCCGGACTTCATACTTTTAATAAAAGCTTTGTAAAGTTCACCCGGCCCCATTTTACGATTTGCTTCATTCTTCATAAACTCCCTCAGCGCATCCATTGTCTCCACACGGTGCGCCCAGTTGCAATTCATGCAGGACCATACCTTGCCCCCCTTGCTGGAGATTACATACTCACCCAGTTTTGCATCTTCGCAAGGGTAAAAGATGCAAAAGCACATGTTGCATGTCTCAAGTTCTGAGTGACACGCATACCAGGGGCATTTCTCAAAAAGGTAGTTTTTAGCGTCAACTCGCCTTAAAATTATATCTTTCGATGGGATGCACATACTAGCCCGCTTCCTCCCTCTCTTTCCTCTCTTCTTCAGGCTTCGCCGCATGCAGTCCGGCTATCCGGCAAATCGCCTCCATATCCAGATTTGACTCCACAAGCTCTGCGAGCTGCCTGTATCCTTCTTCCTTCAGATCGGTATAAGCGGACCCCTTATCTCCCGTAGTTACACCCTTTTCTTTCCTCACTTCATCAAGCACGCTTTTTCTAAAATCATCGTTGTCAAATATACCGTGGATATAAGTCCCCCATACTCTTCCATCGAACGACATTGCCCCGTCTCCGACCTTTACGTCACCAGCTCCCCTTATTTTGATTTCAAAGAGGGGAGACGCGCCATTCAGATAGGAGCTTTCCCCCATATGAATCTCGTAGCCCTTGAGTATATTTTCCCTGCCAACCTGCACCGCCGCCACCTGATGGGTCTCCTTGCTCTCTTTCAATGCCGTTTCTATATCAAGGAGACCGAGGCCTTCAAGCTCCCCTCCTGCTTCCACCCTGCAAGGATCGGATATGCTCTCCCCCAGCATCTGGTAACCACCGCAGATGCCGATGAGCCTGCCCCCTCTTTCGACATGCTTCCTGATCTCATCGGCATATCCCGCCTTTCTGAGGTAACCAAGGTCCGATATTGTACTTTTAGAGCCGGGAATAATGATTATGTCCGCATCGCCTATCCTTTCCCCCTGCCTGACATACCTGAGATCCACGTCCTCTTCCCTTTCCAGGGGATCAAAGTCCGTAAAGTTGGAGATATGGGGAAGGTACAAAAGGGCGACCCTGATCTTTCCTGCACCTCCGGAAGATGAAGGAGATAGACTTTCCAGATTTACGCTGTCCTCCTCCTGGATGTAGATATCCCTGAAGTAAGGTATGACGCCCAGTACAGGGAGCCCCGTCCTTTCCTCCAGAAAATCCAGACCCGGTTTCAGAAGCGAAATATCTCCCCTGAACTTATTTATTATAAAACCTTTGATCCTGCTCCTGTCGGCTTCATCGAGCAGCTCCAGCGTCCCCACAATAGAGGCGAAGACACCCCCCTTGTCTATATCTCCAACCAGAAGAACCGGCGCGTCTACCAGATGAGCCGTTCCCATATTGGCGATGTCGTTTTCCCTGAGGTTTATTTCGGCCGGAGAGCCTGCACCTTCAATGACTATCAGTTCATGCCGCTTTGCAAGGCGCTTGTAACTATCCTCAACAAAAGGCATAGCCTTGCTCTTAAAATTATGGAAATCCTTTGCTGAGAAATTACCATGCACCTTCCCCTGAATGATTACCTGAGCCTCCATATCTGCATGAGGTTTTATAAGGATGGGGTTCATATCCACGCAAGGGATAAGCCCTGCCGCCTCAGCCTGCACAACCTGGGCCCTGCCCATCTCTCCGCCCGATTCGGTAATGAATGAATTTAAAGCCATATTCTGCGATTTGAAGGGGGCGACGTTAATCCCCCTGTCCCTGAAGATACGGCAGAGCGCAGCCGTAAGTATGGACTTGCCTACATGAGAGCCTGTCCCCTGTACCATTAATGACTTAACCATTTATCAGCTCCATGAGTGGCGTCACCCTCGGCCTCCCTGTCTCGGGATTTTCATCCACAATGGTGCGACAACCGTAAACTTCCTCTATATTATCCCCCGTAATAACGTCAAAGGGGCTACCAGAGGCGCGTATCTCTCCCCTTCCCATCATGACAATCCTGTCGCAGCACTCTGCGGCAATATTGAGGTCATGTGTGACATAAATCACTCCGAGATTTTTCTCCTTCTTCAGGCCGAGAATCAGCCTGTTGATCTCCATCTGGTGCTTGAGATCTAAATGTGATGTCGGCTCATCCATGAGCAGCACCTCCGGCTCCTGGACCAGCGCCCTGGCTATGACCATCCTCTGTCTTTCACCTCCGCTTAGCTGGTAGGGCAATCTCTCCCCATAGTGATCAATATCCGTAAGCTCAAGCGCCTCATCTATTACCTTTTTATCTCTCTTTCCTTCAATAGCAAAACGGCCGATATAGGGCGCCCTCCCCATGGATACAACCTCCCTTACGGTAAAGGGAAAGTCCCTCTCTATCTCCTGGGATACCGATGCAATGATCTGTGCAATAGCTCGCCTGCTGTATGAAGCAACGGGCCGATCCTTTATGAAGACATCCCCTTTCCAGGGATTAATGAGGCCGGATATAAGCTTTAAAAGTGTGCTCTTACCGGAACCGTTCGGACCTATTACCCCCAGGACTTCACCTTTCTCAAGGGTGAGGGATATCCCTTTCAATATCTCTTCCCCGTCATAGCCGAAGTGGAGCTCATCAACCTTTACGACATGCTTATTCATGCAGCCTCTTTTTCATCAGGTATACAAAGACCGGGCCACCAATAAGGGCGGTTATCACCCCTACGGGAAGCTCGACAGGCGCAATTACCGTTCTCGCCACCATGTCGGAGAGGGTAAGAAATATGCCTCCCAGAAAGAGCGATGCAGGGATGAGAAATCTATGATCAGCGCCCCATATCAGCCTGACCGCATGGGGGATGATGAGTCCGACAAAACCTATGAGACCGCATGCCGAGACGACTACACCCGTAATGAGGGATGCCGAAACGAATATGAGAAGCTTTATCCGCTCCGTATTCACACCGAGCTCTCTCGCCTGCTCCTCGCCGAGCAGGAGCAGATTCATCTCCTTGCTCATCATATAAAGAATCGCCAGTCCTGCAGTGAGATACGGTATGCCGGTAAGGGTCCTGTTCCAGCTTGCGCTGCTGAGGTCACCCATAAGCCAGAAGAGGGCCGACGCGAGAGAGTCCTCACCGGCAAGGGAGAGTACGAGCATTATAAGTGCGGAGAGAAAGGAATTGACGATGACCCCTGCAAGAAGCATCTTGTATTTCGGTATCCGCCCGTCAACGATCGATATGGAATATACGAATAGTATTGTCGCAAGCGCTCCTATGAATGCGAAGAGTTGAATTGAAAACCCGTCAAATGAAAAACCCAAGACTATTGCCATTACTCCGCCAAGCGCTGCCCCTCCTGAGACGCCCAGTATGAAGGGATCAGCCAGCGGGTTCCTGAGAAGGGCCTGGAAGGATGCCCCGGCAACGGCCAGAACAGCCCCGGCAATAAATGCGGTAAGAACCCTGGGAAGGCGTATCTCCATGATGATAATTGCAGAATTCGCAACGGCAGTCGACGCCTTCTCTCCAAGACATATTTTCAATATGTCGCCAAGCGGCACGCTTACACTGCCTATGCCGACTGAAACTAGAAGAGCAAGTATGGATAAGACAACCAGTAGAGCTATCCCAAACATACGAAGTTTAAACCTTTTTGGGGCCAAGTCCATCACTTATCCCCTTTTCCCCCTGAATCTTCAAAGACCCCCGGATGAAGCTTGCGCGCAAGTAATTCCAGCCCCGCGGCAATCCTCGGCGATGGTCGGTTGACAATATCGGGATCAACGTAATAGATACGGCCATCCCTTACGGCCGGTAGAGTGTGCCACTGATTCCAGAAGGTGTCCGTCTTTATATCGACTTCAGAGCCCATGAGAACTGAAAATACGACTTCAGGCTCTTTATTCAGCAGCTCTTCCGTACTGTAGACGGGATAACTTATCTTTTCCTTTCCCGCAATATTTTTCCCGCCGGCGAGGGTTATAAGATCATCGACAAAGGTATTTTTGCCTGCCGTATAAAGGGGGCTGTAGCCGAGCTGAATAAATACCCTGGGCCTGGCAAGCTTTTTTACCTTATCTACAACGGAGTTTATCCTGTTTTCCAGTTTTTCAGCTATGAGATCAGCCTTTTTACTTTTCCCAGTTACTATCCCGATGGAGCGGATATTGCCGTATATATCTTTAATTCCTCCCGCATTTACCACATAAACCGGAATGCCGATAGAACCCAGCCTGTCCACTACCGCCTTAGGATTCCCATCGGCTGTGGCAAGAACGAGGTCAGGCGATAGAGATACGATTTTTTCTAGATTCAACTTAACGTAACTGCCGACCCTTTCCTTATTTCTGGCCTCTTCAGGATAGTCGCTATATTGTGTAACGCCAACTACCTTTTTACCCAAATCAAGGGCAAAGAGGATTTCCGTTATATGCGGGGCAAGAGAGACTATCCTTGAGGGGTTCTCCTTGATTTCAACAAGCCTGCCCATATCATCTGAGAAGGTCTCGGCAAATAGAGCCTTACTGGAACAGAGAACTAAAAGCGGAATAATCAAAAATCGTTTCACTCTCTTACCTCATTCAGAAGGGTGTCGACAATAATATCCATAACTTTGGGATGCATCCCCAGCGGCTCCAGTATCTGACAGGAAAGCTCCCTTCCAAGCGAAGCCACAGCTTCTTCAACGATCTGCGGCACATCTTTTTTAAGATGAACCCCCATGGAAAGAAAGAACGGATAAACAACAAGCGTTTCCATCCCCTTTGCAGCAAGGGCGCGTATCCCCTCTGGAATGGAAGGGTTGGCCAGTTCCAGAAAAGCTGCCTCTACAAGTCCGGTTTCAAGCCGGCCCTTCAACCGTTCTACGAGCGCAGTTACAGCTTCGTTCGCCTCGTTGTTCCTGCTCCCATGGGCAATAACCAGCACCCCTTTTTTCTTCCACTTGGCATCCGCATTAATCATTACAAGATATCTCCTTTAATAAACACGAAAGAGGGCTTAGTTGCTTATAGCTGTTTGAAACAATGAATGTGAGAAAGGATGAAATCTTCCCTAAAATGAAAAACCGCCCATATTTAAAGGCGGTTTTTGTGCAGCGGTCTCTCATTTCTTTGCCTCGAAGAAATTATTGAGTTATGAATATTCTGGCAGGTCTCCTGGCTCCCGGATCATCCTACTAACCGCGCCTTCCCGTCATTTTTGACAGTGGCAAAATGCGATTTTCGTACCCGGATACAGTGGCGGAACCGCTCCCGATTTTAACGGGATTCCCTTAAAATCCCCAATGGGGACCAGAATATCTTGAAAATATTAGATAAAAACTACCATATCTAAAAGAAAATAGTCAAGAAAAAGGAAGAGGGGAATATATCGCGCCAGGTAGTGACATGCTGTTTAAAACATTTTTGACCGGATTTCTCAATCCTTTTCATTGACTATACGCCTTAAAGAATAAAAACTATCCTTTCTCCCTCCCTAGCAACCTTTCTGCAAGGTTTTTCTTATTAATTAAACTAAGTGATTTAGATATCCAGGCGCGGTTTTCTTTTTTATACCAAAAAAAGAACCTGTTTTGCGCCGCTCTTTCTTCCTTCGCCTTTGCCGAGTAAACTTTCTTCAATGTATACGGATCATACCCGGAATAATACATCACCGTTGCAAGCGTCATCGGAGTTGGCGTAAAGTCCTGAACCTGCTCCAACTGAAACCCCATATCCTTTGTCTCTGCGGCTAGATCGGCCATGTCGCCCAGTTCGCATCCGGGATGGCTCGATATGAAATAGGGAATTATCTGCTGTTTTAGCCCTTTTTTTGCCGATATAGAATCAAACTTTTCTTTTAAATCATAAAACAGCTCAAATGATGGCTTGCGCATCAACTTCAAAAGCGGGCCGGAGGTATGTTCGGGAGCTACCTTTAACCTTCCCGATACATGGTTTGTGATAAGTTCATTCAGATATTCACTATAGCCATTTGCCTTGTCTTCTTCTTTAGACCGCCCTAAGAACATATCGTATCTCAGGCCGCTTGTTACAAAGGCCTTTTTTACTTTTTCATGAGCCGACACCTCTTTATAGATCTCGGTAAGGGGCTTATGAGATGTGCCAAGGTTGTGGCATATTGAAGGGAATATACAGGAAGGCCTGGCGCAGGCATCACAGATGGACTTTTTTACTCCCTTCATCTTATACATATTGGCAGATGGCCCCCCGAGGTCACTGATGTAGCCGGTAAATTCCGGCATAGCGGCAATTTCATCCACCTCTTTCATAATGGATTCCCTGGAACGACTTGGCACCATCTTTCCCTGATGGGCGGATATTGCGCAAAAACTGCATCCCCCGAAACATCCCCTGTGCATGTTTACTGAGAACCTGATCATATCGTAGGCCGGGATAGCGCCCCTTTTCTTATATTTAGGGTGCGGAAGACGGGTATAGGGGAGATCGAAAGATGCATCAATCTCCTTTTCACTCATAGTAGGGTACGGTGGGTTTATCACAAGGCTTTGACCTGCTACGTCCTGGATAAGGCGCTTTGCAAATGTCTTGTTTGCTTCGGTCTCGATATGCCTGTAATTAGCGGCGAAGGTCTTCTTTTCCTTCAGGCAGGCCTCATGGGAGGCGAGCCGCAGATCCTGCCACTTCTTGTTTTTGGGTATGGCCGCGCCTTCCGCCAGCAATAGAGCGGTTTGGGGAACGGTAGTCAGTGATGAAAAGGGCACGCCCCTTGCCAGCAGCTTCAGTATTTCCCTAAGTGGCTGCTCGCCCATTCCATATACGAGGAGATCTGCACCGCTATCTGCAAGAATGGAAGGCTTTAGAGTGTCAGACCAATAATCATAATGCGTTGCCCTTCTCATCGACGATTCCATTCCGCCAATCAAAACGGGTGTATCGGGAAAAAGCCTCTTCAGGATTCCCGTATAAACGCTAACGGCCCTGTCCGGTCTAAAGCCCGACTCTCCACCGGGCGTGTATGCGTCATTCGATCTAAGTCTGCCATTGGCCGTATAGTGATTAACCATCGAATCCATACACCCTGCCGTAACGCCGAAAAACAGCCTGGGCCTCCCCAGTTTTTTAAAATCCCTGAGGTCATCGCGCCAGTTCGGCTGAGGAATCATGCCTACCTTAAAACCCTCGCTTTCAATAATACGCCCGATGACTGCATGCCCGAAAGAAGGGTGATCAACATAGGCGTCGCCTGAAATGATGATAACATCAAAGGAATCCCAGCCCCTTTTTTTGGCATCACTTAAAGACAGCGGCAGCCAGTCGGATATATCGTGTTTGGATTTCATCATGGGGGATTATAAAGGTGTAAAAATAAAGGGTGCGTAAAGAAAAGCTCTTAAGGGTATCCCTGAAAATATGTCATGCTCGACTTGAAAGTTTATCCCGTACTACGGGGGCCGTCCAGATACTTGACATGATTAGATTCCCGTTTTCACGGGAATGACAAATTTAAATTATTAGAGGTTCCCTTAGATATTTTTCTTTGCCCTTTTGCAATCAAGAGGATATAGATTATTTAATCGTTCTTCTCTCTCTTATAGCCACAATCCTTCTCAATGCATTTAATTACAGTGCCCTCTCTCTTTGAGGTTTTTTCAACCAGGAATGGAGCGGAGCATAGCGGGCAGGCCTCATTGACAGGCTTGTCCCATGTGGCAAAGGTGCATTTTGGGTAGGCGGTACATCCGTAGAAGATCTTCCCTTTCTTACTCCTTCTTTCGCTAATATCGCCTTCTTTGCAGGAAGGGCATTTAATACCGATGGATAGAGCCCTGGTCCCCTTGCACTCGGGATAGTCGGGGCAGGCAAGGAATCGACCGTATTTCCCCCTTCTTACTACCATCTGCTTGCTGCATTTCGGGCAGAGTTCATCAGATAGTTCGAACTCCTCTATAACGATCTCAATCTTTCCCGACTTATCTCTTTTAAAATTGGAGGTATTTTTACATTCGGGATAGTTGGGGCAGGCAAGAAATTCTCCCATCTTTCCCC
This sequence comes from bacterium, assembly GCA_032250935.1. Taxonomy (GTDB): domain Bacteria; phylum Desulfobacterota; class JADFVX01; order JADFVX01; family JADFVX01; genus JAVVFD01. Next base: position 26,007 of record JAVVFD010000001.1, on the reverse strand, counting down.
ACTTTATGACCATATTGGCCTTGCACTTATCGCAGACTATGTCTGTAGGGATCTCTTCTCTCTTTACGTCCCTCATCTGCAGCTTTGCACGCTCCAGCTCTTTGCTGAAATTATCGTAAAAGGCCCTCATCGCCTTGACCCAATCGGCCTTGCCAAGCTCTATGTCGTCGAGCGTACCTTCCATAGTCGCAGTAAATTCAACGTTGATAATATCTGGGAAATTCTCGACCAATAGCTCTGTTATCAAGAGTCCGAGTTCCGTTGGGAAAAATCTCCTTTGGTCGACATTGACATATTCACGATCTTGAATATTAGATATAATAGCGGCGTAGGTACTTGGCCTGCCTATCCCCTTATCTTCCAGCTCCTTGACTAAAGTTGCCTCAGAGAAACGCGGTGGAGGCTCGGTGAAGTGCTGGCGCGGCATGATCTCATGGAACTTAAGAACCTGCTTTTCATTAAATGCAGGAAGGATCTTATCCTTGTCGGTTTCATCTTCCTTTTCCTTGGCCTCCGTATAAACAGACATAAACCCGGGAAAGCGGATAACCGAACCTGTCACCCTGAAAGTTGCATCAGCCGCCTGGATATCTACAGAGGTTTGATCCATTATGGCAGGATTCATCTGGGACGCTATAGAACGATTCCATATAAGCTCATAAAGACGAAACTGGTCTTTATCAAGCAGAGGCCTGGCGAGCTCAGGGGTATGCTCCATGGAGGTCGGCCTGATCGCTTCATGGGCCTCTTGTGCTGATTTGGAGCTTTTATATTGTCTCGGCTTTTTGGGAAGAAAATCATCGCCATACTTATCTGCAATAAAAGTCCTTACGCCTTCGATCGCCTCATCGGCAACCCTTGTCGAGTCCGTCCTCATATAGGTTATTAAACCAACAGGCCCTTCAGTACCGAAATCTACACCTTCATATAAGCGTTGAGCCAGCATCATGGTTTTTTTGGCTGAAAAGCGAAGTCTCCGCGCTGCATCCTGTTGAAGAGTACTGGTAATAAAAGGAGGGTATGGATTCTTCTTTCGCTCCTTTTTATCTATTTTACTGACTACATAGTCAGCGCCTTCAATAGATTTTAAAAATTCATTAGTTTCTTTCTCGGTCTTAAGGTCTGCCTTTCTTCCTGAAATCTTGACCAGTTTTGCATCAAAGGGAGGTGGCGCCTCACCTTCAAGCCTTGCAGCTACCGACCAGTATTCAACGGGATTAAAAGCCTTTATTTCGGCCTCTCTCTCGCAAATAATCCTGAGCGCTACCGATTGGACCCTGCCGGCAGAGAGCCCTCTCCTGACCTTCTCCCATAGAAGGGGAGATATTTGATAACCGACAAGCCTGTCGAGGATACGTCTTGCCTGCTGAGCCTCGAATTTATGCTGATCTATAGGAAGAGGGTTTTTTATGGCCTCCTGAATACCCTTTTTTGTTATCTCATTAAATAGTACGCGGCAAAGTTTTTCCTTGTCCTTGATTTCGCTGGCAATATGCCAGGCAATCGCCTCACCCTCGCGGTCAGGGTCTGGGGCAAGGTAGACTTTTTCCGCAGCCCTGGCCTCTTTTTTTATATTGGTGATTATATTTCCCTTCCCCTTTATGGTGACATATTCCGGGGTGAAATTATCTTCTATATTGACGCCGAGTTTGCTTTTAGGCAGATCCTTCACATGACCGACTGAGGCCACGACATTAAAGTCTTTGCCAAGATATTTATTTATAGTTCTCGCCTTGGCGGGAGATTCCACTATGAGGAGACATTTTGCCATTTATACACCTATATTGTGTTTTTCGAATAAAATTTACCGGGATGCTGTTTCACCGCATCCATCATTTCCAGGTTTAATAGTATTGTTGATATCTCACTTATATTCATCTGAGAGATCTTCAGTATATTGTCTATATGCATCCGCTCCTGACTAAGCAAATCAAAAATTATCGCCTCTTTTTCATTGAAGGCGAACTCAGGGCTCTTTATTTTGATCTTGCTTTCACTCCGCCGAGGCTGGAGATCCTCAATAATAGTCTCGGGGGCATCAACAAACATTGCGCCGTCATTAATAAGCCTGTTTGAACCTTTGCTGCGGGCAGAGTTTATATTCCCGGGAATAACATAAACATCCCTGCCCTGCTCTGCCGCGTAGTTGGCCGTAATAAGCGAACCGCTTTTTAGCGCCGCCTCAACGACAAGAACACCAAGGGAAAGGCCGCTGATTATGCGGTTTCTTCTCGGGAAGTTCATGGCGTCAGGCTGCGTTCCAAGAGGAAATTCCGAAATCAGAACGCCGTTGTCGGCAATCTGCCTAAATAATTTAGAACTTTCCGGTGGATACACTACATCTATGCCGCAGCCAAGGACAGCGATTGTCCGTCCGCCGGCCTTAAGGGCAGATTTATGTGCTGCCGTATCAATTCCCCTGGCAAGCCCGCTTACAACGGCAAGACCTTCTTTGGCAAAATGAGCGCTGAACTTACCCGCCATTTCCAGCCCGTAGGATGAGGGATTTCTAGACCCGACGACGGCAATTGCAGCAGCATCTGCCGCACTTAAACGGCCCATCACATAAAGTATGAGCGGTGGAGATGGAATATTAATAAGGTTTCCAGGATAGCGGCTGTCTTGAAGAGATATAATTGAAATTCCAAGGCGTCTTGCGCGATCAATCTCCCTGTCTATCTCTTCCCAGCCCTTAAATGCGGCGATCCCCTTTACTGCACTAACTCTGATCCCCTTAATGTCCTTGAACTTATTTTCTGCGGCATCAAAAACGGCCTTTGCAGACCCGAAGTGCTCAACAAGGCGATTGGCGGTTACGCCGCCTACGCCACCTACCCTGGTAAGCGCCATCCAGAATCGAATATCTATCTCATTGTCACTCGGCATAAGGTCATGTGGCAAAGATTTATATAAATAAAAAAGGTTGCACCGCCCAAGCGCAACCCCTATTAATTAAATCAATCTGTTGCTACCTCACTATTGTCTTGATCTTAGTGCCCGATCGCATTTCTTCTATACTGTCTATAATAACAGCGGAGGAGCTGTTTTCCTTCACTTCAAAGACAAGCAATCTGCCTATAGTGACAGCCGGAATTGTGTATTTATCTTTGATGTATTCAGGCTTGTAAGATATGAAGATATTTCCCGCCTCCACACCTGAACTTGCACCAAGATCAATATAAACCACATGACCCTGCCCGTAAATACTGATCTCCTCTTTGGCTGTCACTATATATCCCTCAAGATTTATGGCGCTTTCACGGATTGTTATCTCTTCAGGCAGTTTTACCCATGGCCTTACAAAATCGCCTCTTGATATTACATTAAACGACTCAATAACCTTCGCCGTTGCTACCTTGTCAGCATAAGTAATAATCTCCAGTCTACCAAGCATTTCTATCTTATTTCCTAAAATAGCCTTAGTTACAGGGTGATAAATCTTCTGCTTTGGCTTGAAAACAGAATATAGCTCGCCTGGGGCCGCAGGCTCTTTTACGCCTAGGTATATTACATCTCCCACGCTCATCATGACATTCTCTGATTGTCCATCAAGTATAGAGCCGGCCCTTGAGAGCTCAACTGGCGAGATCATGCCCGATGCTCTCAGGTGACGAATATTGTACCTCCCCCCTTCCACTACAGGCTGAGAAGCTTCCTCTTCTTCCACCTCTTCGCTTGCTTCTTCCACCGGTATCTCTTCTGCAGGTTCAGGCTTTAGAACCGTTACAGGAAGCTTAATCGGTTTTTTGGCAGCGCGGGCAGGCGCCTTCAGTCTGATTCTATTGCCCGGATATATAAAGTGCGGGTTCATAATATAATCATTCCATTGCCACAATTTGGGCCATAAAAAAGGATTGTGCAGATATGTTTCTGATATATCCCAGAGGGTATCCCCCTTAACAACGATATGAACATCTTTTTTAAGCCCTTCAGCCTTGAGTGTTGCAGGCAGGAGAATTAAAGAGAGCAGCAAAACATACAATAAAGATGACCTTTTAAATGCCATATAGTTTCTCTCCTTGCAGAAGATAAAATTCAGGTAAACACTGGCAGATTAAACATAAAAGAATAATCATGTCAAGAAAATAAACGGCTTGGCACTTAGTCCTTGACCGCCCCTTTCCCTATATTCTAATATATCTATCTAAGTTTTTTTACTCTTCCATATCATGCCTGTTAGAGACTTAATAATGGAAACCACCTTGATGGTCTTTGCTTTAACCATTTTTGTCATTTTACTCAATATCCCTTTTGGCTACCTCCGGGGGAAATCCAGAAAATTTTCCTTCCAGTGGATTCTATATATACACTTGCCGGTCCCACTCGTAATATATCTTCGTTACACCGCTGGCATCAGCTATTACTTTATACCTCTTATGCTGGCGGCTGCAATCTTTGGCCAGTTCACCGGCGGCAAACTACCCATAAACAGGTAATGAGTCCTCGCCGACCTCGCTCATTTCCAACTGGAGTGTCATCAATCCTGGCCTCTCTTTTATCCAAAAAAAAGTTTAAAAAAAGGATGGAGGAATGCAGAGTCGTCGAGATATGGGACGACGTGGTAGGTGACGCTATAGCTGCTCAGACTCAGCCCACAGGGATATGCAAGGGAGTGCTAAAGGTGACCGTAGCAGACCATGCCTGGCTACAGCAACTTCAATTTTTAAAGCATGACATATCAAACAAACTAAACGAAGCGCTCAAGGCCAATCTTGTTGAAAATATCTATTTTCAAATTGGGAAAGTAGCCGATAAAGATGAAGCAGGCCCGAATATTGCGGAAGCGATGCGTAAAGTACGATTAACAAAAGATGAAAGAGAGCATATAGAGGATGTCCTGAAAAGCATCCATGACGACACCACTAAAAATGCGGCAAGAAAGGCTATGATCAATGCCGCCAAGAGGGGCAAACTACCTAAGGAATAATCGCTCCTGTCAGCGGTACATCTCCTCAAGCTCCCCGGTATAACTGCCATCAGGAGCATAGATATAAAGCGGCTTCATAACCTCCGTCTCTACTCCTCCACCCTTTACCCCCTCGACAAGGACAAGGCTTGCCCCGTCGCCCTCACGGGAATGAACCATTTGCATCCTTTTAGGCTCCACATTAAATCTTCTCATTCCGGCAATAAGATCTGCAACCCTCCTTGCCGGATAAATAATGGAAAGGCGTCCTCTATATTTAAGAAGGTATGAGGCGGCTTTAAGAAAATCATCCAGATTTCCCGCAATTTCATGCCTTGCTGTAGCAACCTGCTCATTGGGGTTGATCCTTCCCGAATCTGGCTTTCCATAAGGCGGGTTGGCCAGAACAGAGTTGAAACATTCAGGCTGAAAAAGCCTTTTTATTCCCCTTATATCTCCCTCAACGATGGATATCTTTTCTGAAAGATTATTCATCCCGATGCTTCTTCTGGCCATATCTGCCGATTCACCGTCAAGCTCTATGCCGGTAACATTGATATTTTCATGCCGGGCGCTAAGAATTAAAGGGATAACCCCCGATCCGCTGCCGAGATCAACAACACTATCGCCTTTCTTTACGCCGGCAAAGCCGGCAAGCAGCACGGCGTCTACAGAAAACCGGTAGCCTGATTTTTTCTGAATGATTTTCAAGCTGCCGCAGCGAAGGTCTTCTATCGCCTCCCCGGCCTTCAATGAAATTCTTTTCATTTATATTTTATCTCTTAAGGATTTAAGCTGAATATGCGGGAGAGAAATAAAGCGACAACATATTTTTTGTTCTAAAGCTCTACATTGGCGTATACTATAAACAATTAGATGATGTAAGGTACTTTGATTTAATTACACTTTTTTTAAAGGCAAGATAATTATATGAAAACGATTACTGGTCGGGGTGAGAGGATTTGAACCTCCGACCCCTGCGTCCCGAACGCAGTGCTCTACCAGGCTGAGCCACACCCCGAATAAACTGATGAGTAAATTTTATGAACTACCCCAAAGCAAGTCAAGAAAAATCAATACGGCTGCCTCTATATATTAAGGAACTAAGAGCTCCATTTCTATCGGCTTCCCTCCTGCCGATAATACTCGGTGGCGTACTCGTTCCAGGCTGGGAAAAAGCTGACAAACTACTGCTTTTTGGCTTAATAGTACTTTGCGGGGCCCTCATTCATCTAGCCAGCAACACGATGAATGACTATTTCGACTTCAAAAACGGCAGTGATGGTCCTGACACCTGCAATACACATTTTAGCGGCGGCAGCGGACTGCTTGTTGACAAGCTATTGCTCCCAAGAGAAGTATTCTTGTTATCAATGTGCCTGCTCACAATGGCGGCGCTTGCCGGGTTTATAATACTTTATTTAAGCCCCGGCAATCCATTATTCATAGCGCTCTTCGGAGCAGCCGGGATTTTCCTCGGCTATGCCTACACAGCGCCCCCCTTTAATTTCGTATACAGAGGCCTTGGTGAATTCACCATTTTCCTGGCCTTTGGCCCCCTGACTGTATGTACTGCCTACTACATCCTAAGCGGCAACATTTCAATCTCCCCCGTCATATACTCCCTGGCTCCAGGGAGCATGACAACTGCCATATTATGGATAAACCAGTTTCCCGATTATGAAACAGACAAGAGAGCGAATAAAAAAACTCTTGTCGTTCAAATAGGCCCAAGCCGTTCCCGCTATATTTACTTCATCTTAATCGCTCTCACAGCCGCATCACTTGTAGTAAGCAGTTTGTATGGGCCACTACCTATGACAATTCTATGGGCCCTTTTTTTCATTCTCCCGGCGTTTGCAGCTGCGATTATTTTACAAAGACACTACCTGAACCCCTCCAAACTCATACCGGCAATGGCCTTAACTATCGGAGCGCATACAGTACTTACTCTGATAATGATCGGCGTTGCCGCCCAATAAACTATCTATGAAAGCCCCTATTTTAATTGACTAAAGTCATCCCCTTTGATATTTATGGATTGCAATGATAAATGACGCATACCTCTCCATAGGCTCCAATATGAACAATCGAAGCGCAAACTGCAGGAAGGCATTAAGGGCGCTCGATGAAACATATGGAATTAAACTTGTAGCTTTTTCATCTCTCTACGAGACGGAACCGGTGGGTTATAAAGATCAACCCAGATTTATAAATATGGCGGCTAAAATAGAAACTGATCTTAGCCCTCAAAAACTCCTGATTGAGATAAAAAACATTGAGGAGCTGCTTGGAAGAGAAAAAAACTTCAAATGGGGACCAAGAATTATCGATCTGGATATATTGTTTTATGCAGATAAAGTCATCATAACGCCAGAACTTAGCATACCTCACCCTCATATGACTGAAAGAGGTTTTGTATTAATACCACTTCTGGAAATAGGGGCTGATGTCAAACATCCTGTAACCGGCGAAACAGTGGCTCAGTTAAAGGCTGCGCTTCCGGAGGATAATTGTATAAGCAGATTGAAGGCGGATAAAATATGACATCAATTTTAAAGGGCGGCATTTTTCTATGCATTCCCTTAATAGCTCTTTCTCTTTTATCATCAGGATGCGGGAGGGAAGACAAGGCGATTAGTGAACAAAAGGTCGTAAAAACCGACACCATAAAGTCCGAAAGAAGCAAGGAAGACTATTATGAGGCAATTAAAAACTATGAGCAACTACTTAAAAAAGAACCTGACAATATAATTTTACTCAGCGCCCTCGGTAATGCCCTGTTCGACATAGGCAGGGATACTGAAGCAATCAAGATATACAAAAAAACTCTTGAGATTTATCCTGATAACGTTGCCGTAAGGACAGACCTTGGAACCGCATACAGGCGCATAGGCCTGCCTAAGAAGGCGCTTGCAGAATACAGAAAAAGCCTCTTAATAGATCCGAGACACTCCATCTCAAGATATAATATCGGAGTCGTCCTCCTCTGGGATATAAAAAATATAGAGGGAGCCATAGAGATATGGGAAGAACTTTTAAGAATTGACCCATACTTTGTTCTTGCCGAGGAGTTAAGGGGAAACATCAAGGTCTTAAAAGAGATGCTCAGGACAAGGAAGGCCAAAAAATGATCAGGCTAATAATCTACTTCACAATAATATACCTTGCGATTAACATTATAAAAGCGCTTATCTCGCCTAAAATTAAAGATAAAGGGGAAAATAATAATTCAGGTGAATATATGGTAGAAGATCCGTACTGCGGAACATTTATACCGAAAAGTTCAGCTCTGGAAAAAAAGTCTGGCGGGAAAAAGCTCTATTTTTGCAGCAAGGAATGCTGGCAGCAATACAAAGAGAAGGGGAAGGGATAGTTCTGCCCGTTTGCCTTACCTTTAGCTTTCTAAAAACTTATTTATCAAACCTGTATTGATAAAAGGATAACTGATTTAAAACCCTCCTGTCATGGCAAAGAAGGATCTTATCTTGTCATTTGTATCTCTCAGTCGCTGAGAGAGGGTTTCCACGAACTTTGAAAGAATTTTGTAGCCCATATCCTTTTTTTCATCCATTAAAGTCTCAAGGTCTTTTTTCGACAAGGTCATTAAGCTGGAATCCTCATGAATGCGGGCGTCAGCGGAGCGGGGCGCGTTATCAATCAGGGCCATCTCCCCGAAATAGTCGCCTGCTCTAAGAACGCTAAGGGCCTCTTCTCCCATGCCCGGTATATTTTTACTTATCCTGACTGCGCCGGAGAGTATGATGAAAAGCCTCTCCCCTTCATCCCCCTCTTTAAAGATCGTCTCGCCTTCTTTATATTCCTCCGTCTTTGAAAGGGATGCAATTTCCTTAAGCTCATCTTCAGTGAGCGTATCAAAAAACCTTACCTTTTTTAAGATATCTATATCCATGTAACTTCCCTCCTATTCAAAACAGTGTCCGGCAATGCACTCTTCTGCAGCCATTGCGGCCGTTGCACCGTCACCCACAGCTGTTGCAACCTGCCTCGACAGCTTTCTTCTCACATCTCCCGCCGCAAAAACACCTGTTATATCGGTGTGAGTATCTCTATCGGCTACAATGTAACCGGCCTCATCAAGTTTGACAAAATCTTTCAGGAATCCCGTATTCGGGATCATCCCTACATATATAAAAACACCTTCAAGTTTAAGCTCTTTCGTTGAGCCGTCTTTTACATTTTTTACCATAACAGATTCAACGGCATGCTTACCTGTAATCTCCTCAACAATCGAATCCCAGACAAACTCTATCTTTTCGTTTGCAAATGCCTGCTCAATCGTTATCTTCTCTGCACGCAATTCGTCTCTTCTATGTATGACGTAGACCTTGCTTGCGAATTTTGTAAGGTAGATCGCCTCCTTTACCGCCGAATCACCGCCCCCTACTACTGCAATTACGGCTTCCCTGAAGAATGCCCCATCGCAGGTTGCGCAGTAAGAAACTCCCTTCCCCGTCAGCTTCGTTTCTCCCGGCACGTCAAGGCGCCTTGGCTCGGCTCCAGTGCAGATAATGACCGTTTTGGCCCTTATTTCCCCATCGGCAATCTTAAGCACCTTAATATTGCCATCAAGTATTATTTTATCGACTGTGGCAAACTTAAATTCTGCCCCAAAACGTTTGGCCTGATTTTCAAATTTTCCCATAAGATCAGGCCCTGTGACCCCGTCGGGAAAGCCGGGGTAATTATCTATCATATGCGTTATAGTAGCCTGCCCGCCCATCATAAGTTTTTCAAGAACAAGCGTTTTAAGCATGCCCCTGCCGGCGTATATGGCGGCAGTCAACCCGGCAGGGCCTCCGCCTATAGTCACTAAATCGTAAGTTTCATCGGACATATCAGACCTCCTGAAATAATTTAAAAATTAAGTCCTTACCTGGCTGATGACGACAAGGATGGAACGTTTAAGAGCATTGTGAATGACAACCTGTTCAATATCTATTATAGATAGTCATGATTTGCTATGATGCCGGTGAGGGCAGAGGTTATGCCGGGGGCGTCCTTCCCCTTAGTGGCAATGAGAATGGCGCAATGCTCTTTCATCCTCTCTTTAACCGCCACAATATCTCTCTATGATTGTCTCTACAATATTTGTAGATGAAGAACCTTCAAGGTAGGGGAGGCGGATAACTTCACCGCCGTTTTCTATCACTATGTCACTGCCGATTATTTCGCCTTCTCCCCAGTCCCCGCCCTTAACCAGAAAGTCGGGTTTAAGTTCATTTATTACATTATAGGGATCAGGCTCATCAAAGATCGTAACGAAATCCACAACCTCCAATGCAGCAAGAAGCTCTACCCTTTCCGCTTCAGGCACTATAGGTCTTTTATCACCCTTAAGGCCCCTTACGGATTTATCGCTGTTTATTGCGATAACCAGGTAATCACCTATCAGTTTTGCTTCTTTAAGGTATCTGGTATGTCCAGCATGAAGCAGGTCAAAACAGCCATTTGTGAAAACAACCTTGCCGCCTTTCTTCCTGATCGCTTCTATGGTTGCTTTTAATTCCTGGAGTGTCTTAAATTTGCTTTTCAAAGTTTTTCAACGGTGAATTCACCCGAGGCAGGATTAAAATGAAGTCTATATTTTTGATTGTCTCCATCGGCCTTAAAATCAACAATATTTCCGAAAACGGTTTTCGCTTCCTGCAACAGGAACTTAAGATAGTCATTATTGGTGCTATGCATCCCCTTTAAAACGTCTATCCCTTTTTCATCGCCTGTTAATTTCATGGCTGATAGTACTCAAATAGGTTACCAAGCGTAAGAGCCGATACGCCCGGGGCTGAAGCCAGATCTTTAATATCATCTAAAAGTTTTTCTTTATCAGCTCCTTTTGCCACTTCCTCTTTTTCAATCAAAACCAGAAGTATGTTCAGAACTTCAGGCAGCATTAAACTGTTGATTGTATAGAGGTCAAGTCTGGATGAAAAGCCCTTCAGTGGAAACATTGATTCAAGTTTTCCTTCATCATGCAATAGAGCTGCCCCCTCATCTCTCATCTTTACCATATGGATGGTGGGATAGGTTGCCCCTGAAGGATAACTGGACATGAGCTGAACCAGATGGTTTTCTTCAAGGAAGAAAAGGTTCTTGAAAAGCGCTCTTTCTTCTATCTCCAGCGTATTTACAATCTCATGAAATTTTACCGCTTTGGGACTCGCCTCTGCAAGGTAGGATAATATCTGACGGCTTACTTCATTATTGCTCTTTTTCATGGCGCTTTCACAGATTTAATGTTACGTATTAATGGATTTCAGTATATCAATAATGCATTAAATGTCAAAACATTTTCCCCTGCATTTTCCCCACAGTCTAAGCTACCACAACTTGTCCGGATGAAGAGATTCCCATCTATCCTGACATTGATGAGAGCAGAAAAAATGCTCATCCCCCCTTAGATACATTACAGCAACTACAGATCTGCCGGTCTTCATTTTGCAGGTCTCACACTCGACAAGCTCAGGGTCCTTCTCATTTTCTCTTTTATCTTCGCAACAACCCACAGACCCAACCTCTAAATTAAATTTTTAAGATTTATCGACTCAATCCAGGCAATATTGTAGCACAGCAATAACAAGCAAAAACTTCAAAAATACCGGATTTATGATTCCCCCAGACTTTTTAGGCGTCTGTGACTTAGGCACGGGATGCCTTGCCTGACCGAGTCCAGATAATCTAAATCTATTTCAGCGCTTATGACCGTCTCTTCACCTTGGGCCCTTGCAATAATTCTTCCCCAGGGGTCTATAATCATGGAATTACCGAAAGTGCTTCTCTTCTTATTATGAACGCCTACCTGTGCAGGGGCGATAATATAAAGCTGGTTTTCTATCGCCCTGGCCCTTAGCAGCACCTCCCAATGGGCCTCACCGGTTTGGCTGGTAAAGGCCGCAGGAACAAATATCATTGTGGCTCCCTTTAAGGCAAGCTCCCTGTATAGTTCGGGAAACCTGAGATCATAACATATAGACAACCCGACCACCCCAGAGGGAGTTTTATGGGTAACAAGCTTGTCGCCAGGGCATACCGTTCTGGATTCCTTATGACTTTCACCTCCCGCAATATCGACATCGAAGAGATGTATCTTATCATAGCTCGCAGCGACCTCTCCCCTATCATCAATCAAAAGAGAGCGATTAAATACCTTTCCTTCTCCTGCCTGAACCGGAACGGAACCTCCAACAATCCATACCTTGTTAAGGCGCGCAAAGCCCTTCAGGAAATCGGTAACAGGACCTCCTTCCGGCATTTCCGCCACCTCAAGCTTGTCCTTCTCACCCTCTCCCATGAAAGAGAAATTTTCCGGCAGGGATAAAAGACTGGCCCCTTCATCGACACCCCTGCTGAGAAACTCTTCAGCTTTTTTAAGGTTTGCCTCCCTGTTGGAAGAGGAGGTCATCTGCACCGCAGCGGCAATAATTTTTTTCATAAAAAATTCCCAGATTTAAATTTGGTATTTAGTCGGGGGCAACTACAATACTGTTCAATATAGTTAGTTAATTATAGTCGAGACTATTGCCATAAATCAAACCTATTGGGCCACAATAAGCAATATCAATCCCTCAATATAAAAACAAATGTGCCTATGTTAACTTACATAATTTGACTTTGGACTTGTTGCATCGTCTGTAATAGTGTATAAATATGAGTCCAAAAAAAACTTCAGGAGAAAACTACTATGAGCATGTTTCTTGGGCCTATACATCAATGGCTTTACAACAAAATACAAAACGGTGCGGAAAGGGCTTCAGCTATTGAGGACGCATTTAAGGGCGCATTCGGCGCAGATGCGGATGCTCTTATCGCTGGGATAGATGATAGCTACCCTGCATTTCCCGTCGGCATCCCCCTTGAGGATATTATCGGGGACGCCCAGATACACCCTTTTTTGATGGGACTTATCAGGATGGTAGAGACGAGGGAGGGCGCAGTTGTTAAGGTCTTTACTGATAAATACGCTGACAAGGCCGCCGACATTGCCCTTGCCACAGCAGAAGAATTCGGTAAAAAAACAGGTGACGCTGCAAAGGAAGAAGTTGATGCAGGCGATATGCAGTCTATTTATAAGGCGCTTTATGATCGCCAGCTTGACGGCATGCCTTGCGACCAGGGCGCGCAGCCCGAGCTCAGCGGTGACAAACTTGTTATAAGACAGAGCGAATGCCTCCACAGCAACAACTGGAAAGAAGCAGGCGCACCTCTTGAACTGATGTGCAAGATCACAGGAGCATGGATAAAGGGCTTCCTGGCAGGCTCAACATCAGGGATGGAATACAATATTGAAGATTCTGTAATGAAAGGCTCTGGCGCCTGTAAATATTGTATCTCTCCGGCATAGTCATAAATATAGCTACTAATTAACCAGCCCCGCTCCGGCGGGGCATATTTACTCCCCCTTCCCTGGTTTTAAACTTCCTGACGCAATTTTCTCTGCCGTCTTTATAAATAGAAGCAATCCATCCAAACCTCCCTTCGCCCTGGATAATTGAAGTTTGCAGAAATTGAAATGAATGAAAAACAGATAAGCAGAATCAAATCAAAATTAAGCCTCGCAAAATCTGTCTCTATACTCACCGGTGCGGGCATATCCGCTGAAAGCGGCGTACCTACCTTCAGGGGGAAAGGAGGTCTTTGGAGAAGCTATAGAGCGGAGGAGCTCGCCACGCCCGAGGCATTTCGGCGTGACCCTGAGCTGGTCTGGGAGTGGTACAATATGCGGCGCGAGAAGATTGCTCTCTTATCACCCAATATGGCACACAAGGCCCTTGCGTCTTTTGAGAAAAAAACTACAGATTTTACGCTTATCACTCAAAATGTAGATGGCCTGCACGAAGAGGCAGGCAGCAGGAACATTCTTGAGCTGCATGGAAATATATGGAAGGTAAGATGCACCGGTTGCGGCATAGTCAGTGAAAATCACGACCTTCCTATCGACATACTACCCCGCTGCAGGGAGTGCGGCGGCCTCTTGAGGCCTCACATTGTCTGGTTTGGCGAGATGCTGCCTGCAGATATAATAAGCTCGGCCTATGCGGCGCTTGAAAGATGCGACATACTCCTTGTAGTAGGTACATCTGGAGTAGTGCAGCCCGCAGCCTCCATGGCATCGATAGCCAGGCAGGCAGGCGCCTATGTTGTGGAACTGAATATCGAAAAGACTCCAAATAGCCGCGTAGTTGATGAAGCCATCGCGGGAAAGGCCGCAGAGATTCTTCCGACACTTTTAAATGACCACGCTTAATATAAACACTAATGCCAAGGAAGCTTCCGCCCGTGATACCTTCCATGATCTCTATGACGTAAAAAGTCCTCTCAGAGCTATTACTCATCGGCCAGGCGAAGCATCGCTCTTGCCAGCACCGTCGCTCCCTTTGCAATCTGCTCAGGGCTGCAGTATTCTTCGGGTGTATGGCTCTTTCCATCTTTGCATGGTATAAACAGCATGCCGGCAGGAATCCGGCTGCCGTCACTTCTTTGCTGGCTGGCCACTACTGCGGCATCATGCCATGCTCCACTGAACATTTTCATGAAGGACGCACCTGCCTCACAAGACGAGGCCTCAAGCGCTACCTGGACAGTCCCGCTCAATGAAGGTATTCCCGCTGTTTTACCAATTTCTTTAATGCCGGCAGAGATCCCGAACTCCTTTGCCGTGTCAAGTATGATCTCTATGGCCTCCAGGCAGAAGATGTCGCTTTCGTAGCTGTTGCAGCTTCTCACTTCATGAGAGAAGTAGGCAAAACCACTCACTTTGGTCACTGCATTCCTGTAGATATCGGAGTTTAATTCATTAAGATCCGAGCTGGAGTTTATGACGCCAATGGTCTGGACAAGATCCATTCCCGCCTCAATATGTCTCGTTGCAAGCTCATCGAGCCTCACAATAATATAACCCAGGGCGAGATTAACGTCTTTTCGGAATGCACCCCCCATCGGCGTTGCGCCAGAATGATCGAAAGCGCCTTCAAGGGTCACCATCATACGCGACGCCCCCCTGATCCCCAAAACAATGCCAAGCTCTTTTCCGCTTGTTTCAAGTAAATTCCCCTGTTCTATATGGAGTTCAATGTAGGCGTATATACTATCTATTCCCTCGGGGGGGATTGTCGCCACCCTGTTTTCAACAACGGAAGGGTCACAGCCCTGGCTCAGCATGGCGTCCTTTAGGGATATCCCCTGAAAGCGATTTAAAAGAACCGCGGGCTCAAGAATGCCGAAGGCGCCCTTGCTGCCCGTGGATGAAGAGCCGAAGGTGGCCGACTCTTCCCCTCTCCAGACCCTGAGTCTCATTCCCCTTTTTACTCTCCCGGAAGAAGCCTGCAATGCAATGAGCGCCTCAAGTCCGGCCACAACGCCGGCCAGGCCGTCAAAGTTGCCGCCGCAAGGGACGGTATCCAGGTGAGAGCCCGTTTCTATCCACTCCCTGAAATTGCCGGGCGTTTCTATAGAAAGGTTACCGAGTCCGTCCCATGTGCAATTTAGCCCGGCATCTGCGGCAGCCTCAGCCAGAACCTTCATCCCCCTCGTCTCATCATCAGAGTAGGCGGCGCGCAGATATCCTGCCTCGGGCCCGGCGCCAATATTTCCGATATAATCAAGGAAGTTATACCGGCTCTTGATTGATTCGGGGCTTATGGTGATATTAGAGTCATTGGGGTCCGTCAATTTCACCTGGTCTCTCCCTGCTGATCTTGCGGCAGGTCATCGAAGCTCCCCTCACTTCTTGCTTCGCAGGTCTCATATTGCAGTATACCTAGCTCCTCCAGATCTTCCAGCCTTAGATAAAGTGAATCGTAATCCCCCTCCGGCTGGATATCGAAGACAAAAAACCTCTCGCTGACCTGGATCCGGGTTACGCCGTAATCGCTGAGCCTGGCTGTCAGTTTTTTCCATTCCCCAAGGTCAACATTTTCATGCAGGAGGGCGCGAAGGGTCCTGTGCCCACTTTTCGCCACAACCTTTTGAACCCGCAGAATCAGATCCGGCGGCTGAATCAAAGCCAGAACCCTGTCCCCCATATTGAGGTCGTAGGCATAGCAGGGGACGTTTTTAAGCTCAAATACATCGCCTCCCAGATTGAGGGCCCAGATAGATTCGCCAGCTATGGCCCAGTGATTTGGAAGCTCAATATGAAGTTCTATCGGCTTTATGTCATCCATTATTCATCCTTATATTATATTTTTTTACCAGCCCATTTATATCATAGCTTTCCTCATATTCATAGAGTGTGCGTGAGCTATTGTAAAATCCTTAATTTCTTAATGAAAAATAAATGCATCTCCGATGCTCCTTTTGCATCTAAATTGCCAAGGCAGCCCAATTTTTTTGCCATACATAAAAATTTATGCTACTTTTAGAAAAATAATTTTATTTATGTATTATATACACCGTATCGCAAATGGAGCTTGTTATGGGAAAAGAAAGCGTAACCATCACCAATAATGCCACAGGTCAGAGCGAGGAATTTCCAATTCTTAAAGGTACCCATGGACCTGATGTTGCGGATATCCGGCAATTATATCAAAAGATGGGGATATTCACCTTTGATCCCGGTTACAAATCAACGGCAAGCTGTGAAAGCGGGATAACATTTATCGACGGTGAAAGGGGGGTTCTTCTCTACCGCGGCTATCCGATTGAAGAGTTGGCTGAAAAGAGCAGCTTTCTTGAGGTATGTCATCTCATACTGGAGGGAGAACTTCCATCAAAGGACGAGTTTAATCATTTTACGGATATGATCACGCACCACTCGATGGTGCACGAAGGTTTCAAGGACTTTATCAAGGGGTTCCGGCCCGACGCCCACCCTATGGCAGTTCTGGTAGGTATGGTGGGGGCTATGTCCGCCTTTTATCATGATTCTCTCGACATAACAAATCCCAAGCATCAGGAGATTGCGGCTCACAGGCTGATAGCCAAGCTGCCGACCATCGCAGCTATGGCATACAAACATCACATCGGCCAGCCCTTTGTCTATCCGAGGAACGATCTCGGTTATGCTGAAAACTTCCTGCATATGATGTATTCCGTCCCGGCCGAAAAATATGAGGTAGATCCGCTTCATGCAAAGGCGCTTGACCTGATACTCATTCTTCATGCGGACCATGAACAAAATGCCTCTACATCAACGGTCCGCCTTGCAGGCTCATCGGGCGCAAATCCATTTGCTGCCGTCTCTGCCGGCATAGGATGCCTCTGGGGACCGGCCCATGGCGGCGCCAATGAAGCGGTCCTCACAATGCTGGAAGAGATAGGAAACTCTGAGAGAATACCTGAATTTATCGCCAGGGCAAAGGACAAGGATGATCCATTCCGCTTGATGGGCTTCGGCCACAGGGTATATAAAAACTACGACCCGAGAGCGAAGATAATACGAGAAATCGCCGTTGATATTATAAGCAAAACGGCAGGGAATGACCCGCTTCTGGAAATAGCTATGAAACTGGAAGAGATCGCCCTGACTGACAGCTATTTTGTTGAAAAGAAACTATACCCTAATGTAGATTTTTATTCGGGCATAATATATAAGGCGATCGGCATCCCCACGGAAATGTTTACCGTTATCTTTGCAATGGGGAGAATGGCCGGGTGGATAGCGCAGTGGGAAGAGATGATAAGCGATCCAAAAAGAGTCATCGGGAGGCCCCGCCAAAATTATATCGGGGCGGCCAGCCGGACTTATGTTCCTATGGAGAAGCGATAATAGCTGCTAAATGTAATTAATTTAGGCCTACCCCTCAAGCCCGCTCTTTATCTGTAGAAGATGCATAATATCGCTTCTGGTCAATATCCCCTTTATGACATTATCGCCTTCAATGACTGCAAACCAGCCCAGGCTGTCCCTTACCATCATGCCGAGGATTTCCTCTACGGAGTCGCCAGCTCTGATGAGATGCCTGGATATATCCTTATCCATCAGCTCTGCCACCGTCACAGATGATCTTTCATCGGCAGATACTTTTTTAACGTCCGACATCCTGATTATGCCGACCAGCCTTTCTCCATCTAAAACAGGAAAATTGTTACGGTGATATGTCACAAAAAAATCATCAACTAACTTATCGATCATTATATCCTTCGTAACGGAAATAACCTGCCTGTTCATAACCTTTTCCACGGTAAGACCGGTAAGGAACTCCTTGATAACTACCTGCCGGTAACTGCTCTCTGCGGCATTTTGCAGAAAATAGCCGATTAATATGAACCAGAGACCGTTAAATGTACTCCCGCCCATGGCCTGAAGAAATCCCGTAGCCATAAGAAAAAAGGCAAAGCCCTTGCCAATTCTGCTTGCCGTAAGAGTAGATGATTTAAAATTACCACTAAAGTGCCAGAGGGCCGATCTTAAGAGCCTTCCCCCATCCAGCGGAAAGCCTGGAATAATATTGAAAAAGGCCAGAAAGCCGTTTATAAAGCTGGCATAGCTGAATACGGCGAAGGCCGCTCCCCCTTCGGCGCTAAGGGTAGACAGAAAATGAAACAGGCCCATAAGCACAAAGCTGCAAATCGGACCGGCCAGCGCTACCCTGAATTCTATGCCTGGAGTTTGCGGCTCCTCGTCCATTTGAGCAACCCCTCCGAAGATAAAAAGGGTAATTCTGCTGATCGGAAGTCTGTTTCTTAACGCTATAAGTGAATGAGACAGTTCATGAAGAAGAACAGACAGGAAAAGAAGGAAGGCCGCAATAACTCCCATCAGAGCATATCTTTCTCCCGAAATATCAGGATAATAATAAGGGAAATAGCCCCTGGAAAGGCTCCACACAACAAGAAAGAAGATGATAAACCAGCTCAAGTCAAGCTCAATAGATATGCCAAATACCCTTGCCAGTCTTATACTTTTACCAAACATGGTTTTCCACCACAGGCCTAAAGGTTAAGCAACTATATTTAGGGAGGAATCTGTTTTTTCATTAATCCCTTCGACCACCTTCCAGTAATTGAACAGGTTGACGCCTTCTATCCTCTCAACCTTCAGGCCGGGAAGTTGCACAAGCAGTGGATCCAGTTCGAGGTCTGTCTTAAAGCCGAGGTATCTGGAGAAGGGCGATACAAAGCCTTCCAGCGCCGCAATAAAGGGATTATCGCATTTAAAATGGTTTATAAAGACCACCTTCCCCCCTTTTTTGCATACCCTCTTCATTTCCTTTAGGACCTTCACCGGGTCGGGGACAACACTTATGACGTAGGCGGCGATAACCGCATCAAAGTAATTGTCGGGGAAATCCATATGGGTCGCATCCATCTGCATAATCTCAACATTCTGCATGCCGTGAGAGGCGATATTCTTTTTCGCCTTCTCCAGCATATGCGCCGAAAGATCTATCCCTGTAACTTCGCAGTGAGCCGGGAAGAAAGGGAGCGTAAGCCCTGTTCCTACGCCTACCTCCAGGACCTTTTCACCGGGCTGGATATTCAGCAGCTCGGCTGAAACAACCCTTCCCCTGTGAAATATTTTTCCAAAGGTCAGATCATAAATATTTGCATATCTCTGATACGCCTTTTCTATAGAATGAGTATCCATAACTTAAGCCCCTTTTAAAATATCAATCATTTGATCATGTATATGTCCGTTGCTGCAAAGGAGCCGGTCATCGTAAATACTGTATCCGCCGCCCTTAAAATCTGTCACCTTCCCGCCAGCCTCGGTCAATATCAATATGCCGGCAGCCGTATCCCAGGGTTTAAGCTTCATCTCCCAGTATCCATCAAACCTGCCTGCCGCTGTATAGCAAAGATCGAGAGCTGCCGAGCCAAATCTGCGAATCCCCTGTGCCTTCATGAGGAAGGCATTAAACTGGGCGACATTGTTTTCAGCACTTGTTGCCCTGTCGCAGGAAAAACCTGTCGCCAGAAGCGATCTTTTAAGCTCTTTTGTATCAGATACGCCGATAGCTCTTCCGTTTAAAAAGGCCCCTCCCCCCTTTATAGCACTAAAACACTCCTTAAGAGGAGGATTGTATACAGCTCCGATCTCCAACATCCCCTCCCGTTCCAGTCCTATTGACACGGCAAAGTGGGGGATGCCGTGGGCATAACCGGTCGTTCCGTCGATGGGGTCAATGATCCACCTGATATTTGAATCGCTTCCCGAAAGTCCGCTCTCCTCGGCAAGTATAGCAACATCGGGGAACCCGGAAGATAAAAAATCCTTGATGATTTCTTCCGCCCTGAGATCCATCTCCGTTACAAGATCGATTTCACCCTTATATTCAACCTTGTTTTCCCCGCCCTGGGCAGCCAGAATCTCTTTACCGGCAATGACGGCAGCTTTCATGGCGGCTTCAAGATATAAAATTTTTTCATCTTTAGTCAACTATATTTACCCTTTTTTCTAATGCCTGCCTATTAAAGCATGGAGTGATTATGATTAAGTATCCCCATACCCTTGCCCAGATCTTCATATCCTGTCTTTATACTCCGCGCAACGAAATCTTTTGCCTTTTCAGCTGAACTCTTCATATCCATTCCCTTGGCAAGGCATGAGGCGATGGAGGCCGAAAGGGCGCAGCCCGTCCCCCTGAACTCCTTTCCGGTAAGCCTTGGGGCGTCAAGGGTAAGAAAGGTTCTGCCATTATAGAGTATATCTATAGCCCTGCCTTCAAGGTGGCCTCCCTTTACGAAGACATAAGCCGGCCCCTTATCTTTTATAATCCTGGCCGCCTCTTTCATGTCCCCAGGCGTTTCTATCTTTAGCCCGGACAACCTGGAGGCCTCATCGATGTTAGGCGTAACGACATCAACTAAAGGGAAAAGCAGCTTGACCATCGCCTCTGCTCCTCCCTTCTCAATGAGGTGGGCTCCGCTGCTTGAGAGAAAGACCGGGTCAAGCACTATATTCCTGAGCTTACATTCTTCTATTAATTGGGCGACCATCCCGATATTTTCTATGCTGGCAAGCATACCTATCTTAAGGGCATCTATCGGAAGATCTTCATATATCGCTCTAAACTGATGTGAAACCGTCTTATCAGATACCCTCATCACCTCACTTACCCTGCTGCTGTTTTGAGATGTAAGGGCAGTTATAACCGACATGCCATATAGACGGAATGCAGCAAATACCTTCAGGTCGGCCTGCACGCCGGCAGCTCCACTCGGGTCTGAACCGCCTATGGTTAGCGCCGTTTTAACATTCATTCGCTTCTCCTATAACATTAATAATATCACATGTTGCCAGCCTTATATCACTCGCTTCGGCAAGAGCCGAAATAACCGCCGCAGCATCTGCACCCGCATCAAAAACCGACTTAATGTTGCCCTTATTAACCCCTCCGATTCCAATGATGGGAATAGATATCTCTCTCCTAAGCGCTTTCAGCCCCTCAATCCCTTTAGCGACTCCGGCATCTTTTTTTGTGCCTGTCTTGAATATGGGGCCAAAACCTATATAATCGGCTCCGGCCTTAACTGCCGCAAGCCCTTCAGCCTTATTGTGAGTGGAGATGCCTATCAACTTATCCTCTCCCATGATTTTTCTCGCCTCTTCTATGGGCATATCGTCCTGACCAAGGTGCACTCCGTCCGCCCCTGTAAGCACAGCAACATCTGTGCGATCATTTATGATAAATAAGGCGCCATGTTTCCTGGTTTCGGCCATAATTTCTCTCCCGAGACGGAGAAATTTCCCGGCAGGCAGGTCTTTTGCCCGCAGTTGAATTATTTGTGCGCCGCCCTCCATCAGCTCACCTGCAATTTTTACAGGATCAGGAAATGAGGCGTCAACAATTGCATATAAGCCCTTGATTTTATTATAGTTCAATCTTTTAGTCCTTTTCAGTTAATATTGCCGGGTCTTTCCTTATATCGAGATCGTTCATCTTCTTTCTAAGCGTATTCCTGTTAAGACCGAGAACTCTTGCCGCCTTAAGCTGGTTCCATCTGCACTTTTCAAGAACGAGGCTAATAAGGGGCCGCTCCATCTGCGTAAGAACCATGGCGTATAGCCCTTCCGTATTTTCTTCATCCACCGCTGCAAGCAGCGGTTCAAGTTTTATCCTCATTAATTCCTCGAGCGAGGTATCACTCATGTCCGTAGCGGACCTGAAGCCTTCCTCTCTAACCTTTGAGGGTAGATCTTCAAAGATGATGGTTTGGGAGGTTGAAAGCACCACAGCCCGCCTTATCATGTTTTCCAGCTCTCTCACGTTCCCTGGCCATGAGAACCTCGTAAGCGCCTTTAGTGCAGCTTCAGCAAAGTACTTTCTTTTACCTTTATCGCTATATTTCTCAAGAAAATAGTCCACCAACAGGGGGATATCCTTTCTTCTGTCTTTCAGGGATGGCATCTTGATATTTACCACATTCAACCTATAGTAAAGGTCCTCCCTGAATCTTTTTTCCCTGACCGCCGTTGCCAGGTCCTGATTAGTCGCAGCTATAACCCTGACATCAACCTGTATGGGATGCCTTCCTCCAACCGCATCTATCTCTTTTTCCTGCAATGCCCTTAGCAGCTTCATCTGAAGATCAAGGTCCATATCTCCAATCTCATCCAAAAAGAGTGTCCCTTTATGGGCCAGTTCAAACTTCCCCTCTTTTCTTCCCACGGCGCCGCTAAAGGCCCCTTTTTCATGACCGAATAGTTCACTTTCCAGCAGCTCCCGTGGTATGGCGGCAGAGTTTATGGCTACAAACGGTCTTTCTGACCGCTCACTGTGGGTATGGATAGCCCTGGCTATGAGCTCCTTCCCCGTTCCACTCTCACCTTGAATAAGCACCGTGACGTCGCTGCCTGATACTTTCCCGACGGTCTTATAAACCTTCTGCATAGCCGCGCTTGTGCCGATGATGTTTACCCCTACCTCAAGCTCCGCATCGGGCAAGGCAGCTTTTTTTATCAAATTCCTGGACAGACTCCTTGATTCGATCGCTTTGGCTGCAATCTCCTTTATCTCTCCTATATCAAAAGGCTTTGTTATATAATCGTAGGCCCCCAGCTTCATTGCATCTACGGCATTTTTCATGGTATTTTGAGCGGTCATAATGACAAAAGAGGTATCTGATTTTGACTCACCCGCCATCCCCAGCAGTTCAAGACCGCTCAGATCCGGCATCATAATATCTACAAAGGCCACTGCAAAATCCCCACTCTTTAGCAACGAAAGCCCCTCTTTCCCGTTTGACGCGGTTGACACATCATATCCATTCTTCTCAAACGCCTTGCTGATGACCCATCTAATACTTTCATCATCATCTATTACTAGAATTTTATCGCGCATAGATATCACCTCAATGGCAGAAAGACGGAAAAAACGCTTCCCTCTCCATGCTCACTTTTTACTTTTATAGTTCCTTTATGCTCTTTAATAATAGAATGGGAAACGGACAGACCAAGCCCTGTCCCTCCTTTTTTAGCTGTAAAAAAAGGGGTGAAAAGTTTTGATATATTATCCGGCTCTATACCCTCGCCGCTGTCCGCCAGATCTACAGCCATAACCCTTGACCTTAACCCTTCGCCTTCCTGAAGAAGAAAGTCACTTACAACTCTGGTCACTATCTTTAGCTCCCCTTCTCCCTTCATCGCCTCGCAGCCGTTCTTCATGATATTTATGAATACCTGAGCCAGCTTCTCCCTGTCTCCTATTATCAAAGGTATACTGGGGTCATATTCACTTATGAAATTTACCCCTTCGCCTTCCGCACTTCTTGAGATAAGGGCAATAACTGAATCGAGCACCTCGTGTACGTTCAGCTCTCCAAGGATAAGTTTTCTCGGGTTGGAAAAGTCGAGAAGATCTTCAAGGAGCCTGCTTACCCTATCTGTTTCCTTTATTATTACATCGGTATAGCTCTTTAGCTCCTCATCTCCTTCGACCTCCATCTGCAGCAGCTGAGCCGCGCCTTTAATACCGCCGAGAGGATTTTTTATCTCATGGGCGAGACCTGCCGCCAGCACCCCTACCGATGCAAGGCTGTCGGAGCGTCTTACATCTTCTTCAAGGGACTTTATCCTGCTTATATCCCTTATAAGGACGGTAACACCCTTGACTTCGCCTGTAGCGCTTCGTATTGGAGAGGTAACCAGTGAAACAGGTATAACGGATGCATCTTTCCTAAGCAGATTCGTGTCATGATCAGAAAAGACCTGCCCCGTCTCCAGGGTCTTCTCAAGCTGTCGAATGAGCTGCACGTTTGACTCAAAGAGATCTGCGCTATCGACATTAAGCGCTTTTTTTTGAGATATGCCGGTCAGAATTTCCGACATCTGGTTAAAGAGTGTAACTTTTTTTTCAGTATCAAATACAACCACTCCGTCTTCAATACTGTTAATGATATCTTCATTTGCAATTTTCATCAGAGCATATACCGGGACAGCGCTGAAATACTATCGGACGAATAGTTATCCTGTGCCGAACAGCTACCCTGTGATGGATCAGCCTTTAAAGCATCTCCTGCAAAAAAACCACGAATGAGGTCCTCCACCTCGGCAGCGGAATCGGACCTGTTTATAATTTGCCTGAATGCCCCCCCTCCAGCCATCCCCTTACTGTACCAGCCAAGATGTTTTCTGAATATTCTTGTTCCATAAAGAGGGCCGTATCTTTGAATAATGAGCTCAAAGTGATAAAGGACTTTCTGCATTTTTTCTTCCGCCGTAGGCGGTCGGTAGGCCCCTTTATTCATATAGGAAATAGTTTGAGAAAAAATCCAGGGGTTTCCCATGGCTGCCCTTCCTATCATTACTGCATCACATCCCGTTTGTTTAATCATGCGCGCGACGTCTTCGGGCGATCTGACATCGCCGTTTCCTATTACGGGGATCGTTGCCACCTCCTTCATGCGGGCAATCAAATCCCAGTTAGACAGACCGCTATACCCTTGAGTCTTCGTCCTTGGATGGATAGCGATAGCATCAACGCCGCTGTCTTCGGCAGCCTTCAGCATATCAAGTATAACAATGGACGAACTGTCCCAGCCGGAGCGAATCTTGACTGTAAGGGGGATATTGATCTTCCTTCTTACGGACTTTAATATCTTTTCAACTTTGTTAATCTCCTTGAGAAGTGCCGAACCACCCCCGGGACCGACAACCTTTTTAACGGGGCAGCCCATGTTTATGTCGAGTATATCTCCGCCCTGCTCTTCTATGATTGATGCAGCCTCGCCCATACTTTCAAAGTCGGCTCCGAATATCTGGACAGAGACAGGTCTTTCATCTGGAGAAATGGCAAGAAGCTCCCTCGTCCCACTCCCTCCCAGAACAAGCCCCTTTGCACTCACCATTTCGGTGACAACAAGGCCGCAACCCTCCGCCACGACCAAGCGCCTGAAGGGAAGGTCCGTTACTCCTGCCATGGGAGCAAGTATAAAGTTATTTTTGAGTTTTACGCTGCCGATATTCATATAATTGCCTAAGTTTTAAGCATTTTATCACAAAGGGGAAGTATTGCAAGGGGATATATCAGGGCCACCTCATGAAATAAAATAAAATAGGCGCCATTCATTTAAAATAAAATAACCACAGGGATGGAAAACATTGCTTTCAGAGATATGCGATGTTTTTTTGTGGACAAATAGTATTACGTGGTATATACTATATACACGTAATACAAGAAACCTAAGCTGAGGGAAGATGTCACATCCGGAATGGGCGCTAAAACATAAGAAAAAAAATACGGAACTCAGGAACATCCGGGGCAAGTATTATCTCTATGAAATCACTTCCAGGCGGATTAAAGAGAAAAAGTGGCCACAAAAAATCACTTTAGGGCAAATTGGTGTTATTACGGAAGAAGAAGGTCTTATTCCAACGGGCATGAAGAGAAAAGGTCCTGTGCCAAAAGGAAAAAGCGTTTATAAAGAAGGGATGGGAATGCTGGAATCCGAAACAAGCTTCGTGGATGACTTTGCTGAATTAAGTGATCCAAGGTCTCAACGTAATCAGCTTTATAGTGTAGAAGAGATATTGCTCCTTAGCCTGTGCGCAAGCGTATGTGGAGCTGAAGGCTGGCAAGATGTAGAGGATTTCGGGAAGCTGAAAATCCAATATTTGAGACAATTGCGTAATCTCCTGAAAGTTTCCAGTAAATCTCCTCGGTTGTTTCCAGCTAATCTCTTTTATCGTTTCCAGTAAA
>JAVVFD010000019.1:0-25782 GCA_032250935.1 bacterium | reverse complement strand
ATTTACTGGAAACTTTGGAGGAGACTAACTGGAAACACTTCAGGAGATTTGGTGGAAACGATGGAGGAGATTATGCAATTATAACGCCTTAACTGGATATCCACAATATCGGAGTAGTTTCACCTGTAACCCAGCCAAAGAAAAAAATAAGCACAAAAAACAAAAAGCTAAGAAAGCCTGAATTAACGTTTGTCCATTCTTTTATATTATAGCTTCGTTGGTTGGGCTGAATTAAATGAAGCCCAACATCTCAAGGTTCACCGTAACAACCAGGCCCAACCTGGGCGAATAAAATTACAGGAGAAGTAAATCAGATATGTTTATGTGTTGCAAATTACAGCTTGTAATATGCACGCTTAAGGAAGGATTAAAAAAAGCCACTAACGCTTTAGAAAAAGGTATACGGCCAGACCGGCTAAAAGAAATGACAGAAATTTCCTGAACAGTGCAACAGGGACATGTTGAAGCAGCAGGCTGCCGATCTGGGCTCCTGCAATCCCGCCGATGGCTAAAAAAAGCCCGGTTTTCCAGTCTACATTACCGAACCTGCTCTGGGCGGCAAGGGCGGACAGGGAAATGGCGACTATGACGAAGAATGATGTGCCAACCGCCTTTTGTGGAGAGAATCCGCCCATAAATAAGAGCGGGACTACAAGAAAGCCTCCCCCGAGGCCTGAAAATGAGGCAAGGATGCCGATGATCAGTCCTGCCGCGATTAAAAAAAATGAACTCATTATTATTAGAGGTAGCCTTAAGTAAAGTTATTCGGCAGAACTCTCCGGGAATTCTATTATCACCTTGAGTGCGTTCTTGCCCTCGGCTGCTAAATTAAACCCTTCCTGTATATTATCGATGGCGAGCCTGTGAGTTATCATATCCGAAACTGAGATGCGTTTGTTTTTTAAGAGCTCAATTGCCTGAAAATGATCGAGAGGGGCCGAGCCGTAGCTCGTCTTGATGGAGATATCGTTTCTCCAGTACCCGTTAAAATCTACAGGGATGGTCTCTCCGGGTTTGGGAACGGCGAAGAGGAGCAGGGTGCCGCCTCTTTCCACCAGGGATAGCGACTGCTCGACGGCCCCGAGCGCCCCTGCACAGACTATTACGCGGTCTGCCAGGCGACCTGAATTCACACTCTTTAGAAAACCGGGCACATCCTCTGTCGCCTTGACTACATAGGTTGCCCCCGCCTTTTTCGCCGCATCGAGGCGACTATCCTCTATATCGACAGATATAATGGTTCCGGCCCCAAGAGCCTTTGCCGCCTTGATGTGAAGCAGGCCGGATAGACCGCTGCCTACAACAATAACGCTGTCTCCGGGGGTGAGGCCGACTGAACGCTGCCCGCGCAATACTGTTCCGAGCGGTTCTATAAAAGTGCCTATATCATAGGCCATAGAATCGGGGAGTTTCATGACCCCTGTATTAACGCTCTTGCCGCTCACCTTCAGATATTCCGAGAAACCGCCGGGCTCAAAATTATTAATAGTCTGGAATTCCTTGCAGGCGGTGTGATGACCTTTGGTGCACTCCAGGCACTCCTCGCACGGGACATGGTGAATGGCGAACACCCTGTCTCCCGGGCTAAATTTATCTACGCCCTTACCCACCTGAGCGACCTCGCCGGTCAGTTCATGACCCAGAACCAGCGGCGCGCGCTTTATACGATACCACTCCATAACATCGCTGCCGCAGATACCGCTTGCCTTTATTTTAATAAGCAGTTCACCGGCGCCGACATCGGGGATGGGCATTTCCTCAACCCTGACATCAGAGTTGCTGTAGTACATTCCAACTTTCATAGCTTATAATCCCTTGCTAGCCGCCCTTACTTGCTTAACTCTCCGTAGAGCTCATATGCCTCTTTTACAGACTGCCCATCATGAACAATAGACCTTACTGCCTGTATCATGGCAAGCGGGTTTTCATTCTGAAAAATATTTCTCCCCATATCAACGCCGACCGCCCCGGCCCTGATAGCGTTGAATGTAAATTCAAGCGCCTCTTTAGTCGGCCTCTTCGTGCCGCCTGCAATAATAATGGGCGAAAGACATGCATCAACAACCTCTTCGAAACCATCGCAATAATATGTCTTTACGATATCCGCTCCATTTTCCGAAACTACCCGGCAGGCATGCTTAAGATATCTGAGAGCCTCTTTTTTATCGTCGGCAGTAAGCTCCCCTCCGTCTTCACGCTCTCCCTTTACAAATTTAGTAAGAACAGGATCGGCTCCTACTGCGGTTATCCCTATGGTAACAAGGCCGAACCTCTTTGCTTCGTCGGCAAGGGTGGTCAGGCTTTCTATTGTCTGTGACTGATGAGGCAGCCCTATATAGCATGAAACGGTAAAGCCAACGGCATTGCACCTTACCATCTCCTCCACAGAAACGGTCACTATCTCATCATCGAGTTCCTCGGGGCGGCGCATAGAGTTTCCGCCGGTTGCCCTCAAAATTATGGGGGTAGTGCATCTTGGATCCATGCTGGTTTTAAGACCGCCGATAGTCGGACTGATCGCATCGCAGTAAGGAAGCAGGGGGGCGATAGTCTCTCTTAAATTGATAAGACCGGCGGGCGCGCCCTGAAAGTAGCCATGATCTACAGCAAGAAGCACTGTTCTCCCGGACTCTGGATTAAACATGTTGGCAAGACGATTTTGCAGCCCGCTCCACTCCATTTGATAATCAAAAACATTGCTCATCTTAAATCTCCTTGAAACTTCAATTTAGTCTGCATAAAGATTTTCTAAAAAACATTCGGGAACAGGAAGAATAGTACAAAAAGGGGCGGGTAAATACAACTTTTTTGTTAAATTCATACTATTCAAAGATGAGACATGTAAAGATTCTTTGCTGCGGAGCAAGGGTCAATTCGAAAGTGACCTTGATGATGAAACTTCATTTTGTAAGCCAGGGTCAGGACTTATATTTCAGTAAAGTAATTATGCCAGATCTCCGCAGGCTTAGCCCTAAAGGTCATCTCTTCTTTTGTTGTCGGATGGGTAATTTTCAACAAACTGGAATGAAGGGCTATCGCCCTGTCACCGAATTTCAGGCCGGAACCATAACGGAAATCACCCACGATAGGATATCCGCGGCTTGAAAATTGAATGCGGATCTGATGATGCCTGCCAGTCCCAAGTCTGATTCGGACAAGAGAGAAACCATCTTTATAAATAAGACGACTAAAATGAAGATCAGCAGGCCTGCCCTCTCCATCTTCTGCAATATAACTTGTTACGCCGCGCCTTGCAACTGAGTCGAGCCAATCCCCTTCGGCAGGGATCTCTCCTTCCACAATGGCTGTATATATCTTTCCCGTTGTTCTTTCCTTAAATTGATTGGAAAGACGGGATGCCGCCTTGGATGTCCGCGCAAAAACAACTACGCCGGAAACCGGCCTGTCAAGCCGGTGGACAAGACCAAGATATACATTGCCGGGCTTATTATATTTGTCTTTTATGTATGCTTTTGCATATTCAATAAGCGACGAATCGCCCGTCTTGTCACGCTGAATGAGTATCCCTGCCGGTTTATTGAGAACAAGTATATGGTTATCGCAATAAATGACTTCAAGTTTTCCAGCACTTGCAAAGGCCCTGATATGGGCCGCAGTTTTCTTATCGTTTAACAGCATAATTACAAACAGAGGACAAAAAAAGCGGGCTTATAAATAAGCCCGCTTTCAAAGTTATAAATTATATGCCTTTATTTATGCAGCCTGTACGTTCTCAGCCTGTGCTCCCTTAGGACCATCAACCACCTCGAACTCTACAGCCTGTCCTTCATGCAGAGTCTTAAAACCCTCTGTCTGAATCGCGCTGAAGTGTACAAAAACATCCGGCCCATCTTCCTGCTCAATAAAACCAAATCCTTTTTGCTCGTTAAACCACTTTACTGTTCCTCTTGCCATTTTACTTTCCTCCTTTCCTTTATACTCTGGGTACTTCCGACCCATGTTTAACACTTACGATGGCTCGAAACTCCCAGACGGAAAGATCCGTTCTGTTACTGTTTTCCACTTCCATCTTAGTGCGCCAACCTGCTCGAAAAAATTCAGAACCAAACATAAACTGTCTGGATCTTCTTTCCTTCAAACAAGCTTATGAAACTGCAACAGCTAATTAGCCTGCAAGTCCATCCTCGCATGTTAAGCATATGAGATAACTATCCCTCTGTCAAGCAAGATTTTACATTAAATATCATTTTTTTTTAGGCGCGATGAAGAAGGTGCAAGTTTCCCTTTTACGATTAGCCCCATAATGTTAGGATATACAAATAAACTCAAGGACTTATACAAGATCTTACTACAAATTTTTCAAAAGGATTAGCTCGATGATTATAGGAACGGCCGGGCACATAGATCATGGGAAAACAGCCCTTATCTTGGCCCTGACAGGCATAGAGACCGATCGGCTCAAAGAAGAGAAAAAAAGGGGCATGTCAATAGATCTCGGTTTTGCTCATATAACCCTTCCTGGTGGAACAACTGCGGGCATAATAGATGTTCCCGGACATGAGAATTTTATTAGAAATATGCTGGCCGGAATTCAAGGGGTGGATATGGCTCTCCTTGTCGTAGCGGCTGATGACGGCATAATGCCTCAGACAAGGGAGCATATGGATATACTCGATCTCCTCGGAATCAGGAAGGCGATCGTCGTTATAACTAAAAAAGATATGGTAGAGCAAGCGCGTCTCGAAGAGGTCAGAGCCGAGATAGTTAAAACCATCCATGGGCGTGGAATTAAAGGCGCTCCCATTGTCCCCTTTTCTGCAAAAACAGGGGAGGGGCTTGAAGAAATCAAAAAACTTCTAAGCGAAGCGGTCTCTCAATACTCTAACGACAAAAGGGCAGCTTATTTCAGAATGCCTATCGATCGTTGTTTCAGTATAAAGGGGCTTGGAACGGTAGTGACGGGAACCGTCACCTCAGGCTCAATTTCAGAGGGCGATTCAGTTCGCCTTTTCCCCGGAGGAAAAGATCTTAAAATAAGACGGATTGAATCTTACGGCAAGGGTTCGAAAAAACTATTTGCCGGCATGAGGGGGGCGATTAATCTGCCTGGCATTGAATCTGGCGGCATAAACCGGGGCGACATACTTTCATCTCTGCAATTTAAAAGAGAAACCGGCTGGATTGACGCTAGCATAGAGCCTGCCGGATTCAACGAAAAACCGATCAAATCCGGCGAAAGGGTCCACCTCCACATCGGAACAGCCAATATGATCGCAACATTCTACCCTCTCCAGGCTAAAACCCTTCAGCCCGGAACAAAAGGATATGCAGCTTTAAAACTGCTCCGCCCCACTCAGATAGTAAGAGGCGAGAGGTTCATCATAAGAGACTACTCCGCACAAAGAACCCTGGCCGGAGGGATAGTCCTCAATCCATTCAGGCCAAAAATCAAAAAAAACGAACTTACTGATTATTTTAAAATATGGGACTCAGCATTAAATTCTTATGGGGACTCCGATGGGAACTCCAATAACGAGGCAAAACTTCTTGATTACATACTGACCTGCAGCGGCGGCATGGCCGGAATTGAAGAGATATCTGAAAACCTCAACATTTCACCGGCAAGCTTAATATCCAAAGCGGAAACTAATGCCTCCCTTCGGCTGTGGGGCGACACACTAATCGGGGAAGAACATTTAAGTAATATCACTAAAAAGACCATAGAGGCGTTAGATGAGTATCACAAACTCACCCCATCCGGGCGGGGTCTGGAAATCGAGACGCTCCGCAGCCGGATTGCTGCAAATATCCCTTCTGAGCTATTTAAGGAGATAATAAACTCTCTTATCAATAAAGGGTCCATTGAAAAAAAGAAGGATACCCTGCGGATCAAAGGCAAAGGGACAAAGCTTACACCACAGGAGAATGCAGCCCGCGAGCAGATAAGTCAACTTCTGAACCAAAAGGGCTACCAGACTGCCAGCGAGGCGTTCCTGACCGAACATGATAGCGGCCTTAAAAAAGCCCTCGCCTCAATGGCGAGGGAGGAGATTGTTATTCAAATATCCAAAGAAAACTTTATTGCACAAGGATCTCTCGAAAAAGCGAAGCAGCTTCTACTTGCACACTTTAAAAACAACGACAGCATAAGCGTCATTCAGTTCAAAGAGATACTTGAAACCGGCAGAAAGGGCGCCATACTCATACTCGAATATTTTGATAGAACCCATCTCACTGTCAGACAGGGTGATGAAAGAATTCTCATGCTAAAAAAGTTATAACCTTTTTAAATCCGACCCGGCATAGCTCTTTACGGTAAAATATCAGATAGTGACTATAGTTACACTTTTCTTTATTTTTTTCCCTTCAATAACATCCCAACTTTTTTCCGATATAAGGGCAAGATCATAATCACTGTCATTTAGTTCATTAACAACAGAACTGGAGAAGGATATCTCCTTTTCCAGAAACTTTACCCTGATATTGTCAATTCCTGCCCTTTTTAGTGTTTCCGCTATTTCATTGACCTCCTGGCCATGAACATCCTTCTGATGAAGAGCCCACTCGCCCCTTTTCCTCCTGTTTTCATTATCGAGAGTATGCTCGGACTCCTCATTGTCAGCCCCGCCATGTTCACACCACTGCATGGGAGGATGATCAATCACCTTGAGCAGATCAAGCTCTGAAAGTTCTCCTTCCTGGTTTAACTCCAACAGCTTATCAACAGCCGCTGAAGGGCAACCTTTTTCTTCGAATATTATAACGGCCCTGCTCCCCATAACAAACCTCCTTGATATATTTAGAAAATCCGGGTCTTTCAGCTAAAGTCCCAGAAAACTTATTGCCAGCCCCGATATACATATGGCAGCCCCTGCCATAGAATGGCTGTACCTTTCAAACTTCCCAAACCTTATAAAAGAAGCGCCGAATGCCGCTGCAAGAACTATTGCACACATGGTAAAAACCGTTACCGCTCCGAAGACAATAGATACCCAGACTACGCCGGCAATGGCGCCCTTGGCTGCGGGATACATCAATATAGGTATTAACGGCTCGCAGGGCCCAAGCACAAATATGGTAAATAGAATCCAGGGTGTTATATTACCATCACCATCTGAATGCAGGTGCGCATGATCTTCAGCATGGCTATGGATATGCCTGTGAGTTAGCCCGTCTGCATGCCCGTGAAAATGAGCATGAGACTTGCCTTTTGCCGCCCTTCTGAGCCCCCAGATAAAATAAAGCAGGCCAAAGGCAATAAGCGCCCACGCAGCAAGGCTGCCTCTGAATGACTCAAATGCCATCAAATTATCAAGGGCAAGCCCAAAGGAAATTCCGACAAAACCAAGAAGCACGGAGCTAGCCACATGTCCTATGCCACAAAAGAAGGTCACAAGCCCCGTTTTAAGCATAGACCATCTTTTCGTCCTTGCCATGACTATAAAAGGCAAGTAATGATCAGGTCCAAACAAGGTATGAATAAAGCCGAGTGATGCCCCGGTTGCAATCAAAATAAATAGCTCGTTTGTCATGAAGGGGCCCCTCTTTAAGAATAATGAAACATAAGACAATACTATCTTTGAAATGGGCTCTTGTCAAGACGCCAAAACCGCCAAAACCGAGAAAAAAGGCCATTTATCATTCCAGGTGTAAACTAAGGCAAAAGTTTGAAGTTGACATAAAACCACTCTGAATATTAATATATGCCCTCCCCTGATAAGCGCTTAAACTTCCGAAATATGGAAAGTCAAAGACCATCACGGACTCATTACTAAGAAAGGTATCCCTTATGTCTAATCTAATATGTCTAATCTAAGAAAAACGCCTCTACTTGAAATCCATAAATCCCTCGGAGCCAGAATCGTTCCCTTTGCCGGATGGGAGATGCCTGTACAGTATAGCGGGGTAATGGACGAGCATAAGGCCGTTAGAGAAGCGGCAGGTCTTTTTGACGTTAGTCACATGGGAGAGATCGAAGTAAAAGGGGAAGGCGCCCTTGATTTTGTTCAGCTCATTACCACCAACGATGCATCGAAACTATCCTCAGGCGAGGCTCAATATTCCCTTATATGCTATCCCGATGGAGGGATCGTAGATGACACTCTGGTTTATAAAATCAGTGATGACAAATACATGCTTTGCGTCAATGCATCTAATGTCTCTAAAGACCTTAATTGGATCAGGGAGCAGCTAAAATCAGGAATGGATGCAGAAGTTAGAGACCTGAGCGACAGTTACGCCCTCCTCGCCCTGCAAGGACCAAAGGCCTCTGACATTCTCGACCTTCTAACCGGAGGCTGCGCTTCAAAAATAAAGACCTTCTCTTTTGGTTTCATAACCCTTTTCGGTGAAAATGCGATGGTCTCCAGAACAGGCTATACGGGAGAAGACGGCTTCGAGATATTCATCGCCCCCGAAAAGGCCGCTGAGCTTTGGAGAGCACTGATGGAAAAGGGGGAACAGTTCGGCATCAAACCGATCGGACTTGGCGCAAGAGACACCCTGCGTCTTGAGATGAAGTACACCCTTTATGGCAACGATATTGATGCCCACACTACCCCCCTTGATGCAAATCTTGGCTGGGTCGTCAAATTTGAAAAAAACAACTTTATCGGGAAAGACGTACTTTGCAGGCAAAAAGAGGAAGGGACAAAAAAGAAACTTATCAGCCTGGCTGTAGAAGGAAGAGGCATCCCAAGGCCCGGATATGAAATCTGCAAGGAAGGTAAAAAAGTGGGGCGCGTAACAAGCGGCACCATGTCCCCATCCCTCGGGATAGGTATAGCAATGGCCTATCTGGAGCCGGATATTTGTGAGCCTGGAACTACTGTTGATATAATGATCAGAGACAAGGCGGTCATGGCGAAAGTTGTAAGAGCGCCCTTTTATAAGAAAACCAAATAATAGCTGAATTTAGGAGGCAAACATGGAGTTTCCTGCGGAATGTAAATATACAAAGGAACATGAGTGGGTCAGAGTTGAAGGGGATATGGCCGAGATAGGCATTACCGACTACGCTCAGGATTCACTTGGGGATATCGTTTTTCTTGAACTTCCAGAAACTGGAACCGAGATTAAAAGAGAAGACTCTTTCGGAGTTGTCGAATCGGTCAAGGCGGTATCCGACCTTTACGCACCCATTAGTGGAACCATTGAAGAGACAAACGAGCCTCTTGCGGACACGCCGGAACTTATTAACGAGCATCCATACAGTGACGGGTGGATCATAAAGATAAAAATGAACAACCCATCGGAACTGGATACTCTTTTAGACGCAAAGGCATATGAGGCTTACATAAAGGAGATCGCCTGAGCGTGAGATACATACCTGGCACTGACGATGATCTGAAGGCGATGATTGATGAGGCCGGGACCGGCTCCCTTGATGAGATACTGACTCAGGTTCCATCAGCGATAAGGAGAGAATCTGCCCTTGACCTGCCACCCGCCCTTGATGAACTTTCCCTTACCAGGCATATGAAGCGGCTCAGCTCGAAAAATGCCGAGTCCGATTCTACTGCAACCTTTCTTGGAGCGGGGGCATATGATCACTTCATACCTGCCGTAGTTGATCAGCTCATACTGCGCTCGGAGTTTTTCACCGCCTACACCCCCTATCAGCCGGAAATCAGCCAGGGGACGCTTCAGGCGATATTTGAATTTCAGACCTATGTCTGCATGCTTACCGGTATGGATGTGGCAAACGCCTCCATGTATGATGGCGCAAGCGCGCTTGCGGAAGCAGTGCTTATGGCGCGGAGGATAAAGAGGAAGGCAAATAAGATCTTCATATCCAGAGCCGTCCATCCCGAATATAGAGAAACCGTTTTAACCTATACAAACGATCTCGATATTGAAATAGTTGAAATGCCATACGATGCCGAAGGAAAAACAGACATTGACTGGCTAAAGACAAATATCGATGCAAATACGGCGGCTGTTGCAGTTCAATACCCTAACTTCTTCGGCATCATTGAAGATATGGATGCCATATCAAAAATCACCGCCCCTAATGAAACGCTTTTTATCTCGGCAACGACAGAAGCGCTTGCACTCGGCCTGATAAGACCGCCTTCCGAATTCGGTGTCGATATCGCCGTTAGTGAAGGCCAGTCATTCGGCAACCCCATGGGCTTTGGAGGCCCGCACCTCGGTCTTTTTGCCACAAAATCAGAGCACATAAGAAACATGCCGGGCAGGCTTGTTGGCGAGACCACAGATCTGGATGGCAAACGGGGCTATGTGCTGACGCTCTCCACCAGGGAGCAGCATATAAGACGCGAAAAGGCGACCTCCAACATCTGTTCCAACCAGTCGCTATGCGCACTGGCCTTTGCCATACACATTTCTCTCCTTGGAAAGAAGGGACTTTGGCAGATGGCTGAGACTAACCTGACTCTTGCTGAATATACGAAGAAAAAGATATCTGCCCTGGAAGGTTTTTCCATTAAATTTGCATCTGCCACATTCAATGAGTTTGTCATCAAAACGGACAAAGCTCTTAAAGAGATCAATAAAAAGCTCCTTGATTCCAACATAATAGGCGGTCTTTCTCTTGAGAGTTTTTATCCAGAACTTGCCGGGTGCATACTCTTTTGCGTAACCGAAAAAACCCGGAAACAGGATATAGATAAACTGGCGGAGGTGCTCGGTGGCTGCTGATCAAATCAACAAAATACTAAAGGCAGCGGAACCTGTCATCTTTGAAAGAGGCTCCCAAAAAAGAGTGGGTATATCCCTGCCGGATCACGGGCTTGAAAATATCGATGCCCGCGCAGTAATCCCCGAAGGGTACCTGCGGGGAGAGATAAAGGGGTTTCCTGAACTTAGCGAAGTTGACGTCGTAAGGCACTATACCCGTCTGTCGCAGCTCAATTACGGCGTTGACAGCGGCTTTTACCCGCTTGGCTCATGCACGATGAAATACAATCCTAAAATCAATGAAACGGTGGCAAGGTATGCAGGGTTTACCAATGCGCACCCATACCAGCCGGAAGAGTTGTCACAGGGCAACCTTGAACTTATGTTTGAGCTGCAGGGACTTCTTGCCGAGATCAGCGGACTTCCTCATGTAACACTTCAGCCGGCAGCAGGCGCCCATGGTGAAATGACAGGCATGATGATGATAAGGGCCTGCCATGAAAAGCGGGGAAATGCCAGATCGAAGGTGCTTATCCCCGATACGGCACATGGAACAAACCCGGCCACATCCGCTCTTTGCGGATATAAAGTTGTTCCAGTAAAATCTAATGAAAGGGGCGTCATCGACCCTCAGGATATTGAAAGAGTGATGGATGAAGAGGTGGCGGCGATCATGCTTACCAACCCAAACACACTCGGCCTATTTGAGGAAAACATCATAGAGATCGCCAGGATTGTCCACGAAAAGGGTGGCCTCATATACTGCGACGGAGCAAATATGAATGCCCTAATGGGGATTGCAAAACCCGGAAAGATGGGAGTGGACGTCCTTCACCTAAACCTCCATAAGACATTCTCCACACCTCACGGCGGCGGCGGCCCGGGATCAGGCCCTGTCTGCGTCAGTGCAGAGCTCGCGCCATATCTGCCAACCCCCGTTGTACGTAAAAACAATACTACCTACAGTTTTGATTACAATCTGCCCGACAGCATCGGAAAGGTAAAGGGGTTTTACGGCAACTTCGGCATTCTTGTAAGGGCATACGCCTACATACTCAGCATGGGAGATAAGGGGCTTGAAAGGGCAAGCCGCACGGCGGTGATCAAGGCGAACTACATAAAAGAGAGATTGAAGAAATATTACGACCTGCCCTACGACAGACCATGTATGCATGAGTGCGTCCTTAGCGACAAAACCCAGGCGTCCCAAGGCGTCAAGACCCTCGATATTGCAAAAAGGCTTATAGATTACGGTTTTCATCCCCCCACCATATACTTTCCTCTAGTAGTTCACGGGGCGATTATGATCGAACCGACCGAGACGGAGCCTAAAAGAGCGATTGATGAATTTTGCGATGCAATGATTGCTATAGCAAAAGAGGCCGAAAGCTTACCCGATCTCTTAAAGGAGGCCCCGCAAAATGTCAGATTCAGACGACTGGATGAGGTTAAGGCTGCAAGGGAGCCGAAACTTCGGTGGGAAAAATAAACTAGTGGGAAAAATCCTTTATTTCTACTAAGCTGACAAATTATTTGGCAATTATTGCCTTATATATTTACTTTTGCTAAAATTATTTTAGCGCGTAAAGACTTAACTCTGACTCAGAGCAAACCGGTAGAAATGCCGGGACGCAGAGCTGCGGGGCTAAAGAAGTTCAACTTCCATGTCTGCCGGGCCGCCAGAGAAATATTCTCTGGCGGCCTTTTTTTGTGCTAAAAAAACTTGCTAAAGAATGGAAGGAGTAAATCATGGATAAAAAAATATCTGGCAGAAAGGTACTGGAAAGAGGTATTGCATTATTAACCGCTGATAAACCCGAAGAGGCCATTCCCTGCTTCCAGGCTATGCTCGAAGAGGGCTGCCAGCATCCTCTCGCCATGTCCTGCCTCGGCCTTGCCATGGCAAGGGCAGGCAAGGACCTGGCGGCGGCAGAAGAGTTCAGCCTTAAGGCTATAGAGAAAAAACCATATACCGGTGAATATTACAGGAGCCTTGCCGAGGTTTATCTAATAAGCGGAAAAAGGAAAGAGGCCATTGAGTGCATTGACAGGGGCCTGAAATACGACAGCGACAACAAGGGACTCTTTGAAGAGATGAAGAAATATGGAATCAGGAAGAAGCCTGCACTCCCTTTTCTCCCCAGATCAAGTTTCCTCAATAAAAATATCGGGATCCTGCTATCAAAACTGAAGAAAGAACCTAATTCTTCGCCCAGGAATCACGGAGCGTAGCCGTCCGGTTAAATATCAACTTCCCCTTATTAGACCTTTCCGGGTCAGAACTTTCGGGGTCAACGCAAAAATATCCCGTCCTTTCAAACTGAAACCTGCTGCCCGGTTTTACTCCGGCAAGCGCAGGCTCCACAAGGCAATCCTTAATCGCCAAAAACGAATCAGGGTTCAGCCTCTCGATGAAGTCATCTCCAGACGGGTTTTCATCGAGAAAAAGCCTGTCATAGAGCCTGACTTCCGCAGGGATGGCGTGCTTTTCCGATACCCAGTGAATAGTTCCCTTAACCTTTCTGCCGTCGGGAGAAGAGCCGCCCCGTGACGCCGGATCATATGAGCACCTGAGTTCAACCAGTTCACCGGTGGTTTCATCCTTGATCATCTCTTCACATACGATAAAATACGCGCCCCTTAGCCTTACTTCACGCCCCGGTCCAAGACGGAAGAATTTTTTAGGGGGCTCCTCCATAAAATCATCACGTTCAATATATATCACCTTTGAGAATGGAACGGTCCGCATGCCCCTCTCCGGCTTTGCCGGATGATTGGGCAGCTCCATATCTTCAGTCAGGTCTTCAGGATAATTATCTATTACGACCTTTAACGGATTAAGCACCCCCATAACGCGCTGAGTACTTTCATTCAGATCATTCCTAAGCTCTTCTTCCAATATCCCTATATCTATCCGGCTCTCCCTCTTTGCAACGCCGATCCGCTCGCAAAAAGTTCTTATTGATAAAGGGGTATAGCCGCGCCGCCTGAGACCGGCCAGGGTCGGCATGCGGGGGTCGTCCCACCCGTTTACATGGCCGCCCTCCACCAGCTCAAGCAACTTCCTTTTGCTCATAACCGTATAGCCAAGATTAAGACGCGCAAATTCGATCTGCTGAGGATGGCGCTCCACGCCCAGCTCATTAAGTATCCAGTCGTAAAGCGGCCTGTGGTCTTCAAACTCCAGCGTACAGACAGAATGAGTAATCCCCTCGATAGAGTCTTCGATGCAGTGTGCAAAGTCATACATGGGATAGATGTGCCACGAGTCTTTGGTCCTGTGGTGTGTTGCGTGTTGAATACGATAAAGCACAGGGTCGCGCATGTTAAGATTTGACGAGGCCATATCTATCCTGGCCCTGAGTACATGAGCGCCTTCTGGGAATTCCCCCTTTCTCATGCCTTCAAAGAGGTCGAGATTTTCCTCTCTTGTGCGGCTTCGGTATGGGCTATCCTTCCCCGCCTCTGTGAGCGTACCGCGATAGTCCCGCATCTCTTCGGCACTAAGGGAACAGACGTAGGCCTTCCCCTTTTCAATGAGCTTGACGGCATAGCTATACATCTGTTCAAAATAATCGGAGGCATAATAGGGACTCTCTCCCCAGTCAAAACCAAGCCACTTCACGTCCTCTACGATGGAATCAACATACTCTTCTTCCTCTTTTGAAGGATTGGTGTCGTCGAAGCGGAGGTTACATTTCCCCTTATATCTTTCGGCAAGACCGAAGTTGAGGCAGATCGATTTGGCGTGGCCTATATGAAGATAACCGTTCGGCTCAGGGGGAAAACGGGTCACTACCCTGCCATCGTTTTTGCCCTCTTCAAGGTCTTTTTCTATAATCTGCCTGATAAAATTAGACGGAACCGATAGGCCCGTCTCCGTCTTGCTGCTATTACTCATGAAGATGCATCTCCTGCTTGTTTAAATAGAATGGACCCCTTAACAAAATCATCTCCCAACAGAAATAATTTCCATGTTGCTAAATTAGTGCCGAATAATAACACAAGGCAGGCCTGGAGGTCATGCAAAAACGGG
This sequence comes from bacterium, assembly GCA_032250935.1. Lineage (GTDB taxonomy): Bacteria > Desulfobacterota > JADFVX01 > JADFVX01 > JADFVX01 > JAVVFD01. The sequence continues at coordinate 11,144 of JAVVFD010000019.1, read as the reverse complement.
GGGGCTGCTTTCACTCTGCACCTGCATCGGAACGCGAGACTTGGGTGCAACAGGGTCGGAGCAAGCCAGGTAGATGTAATTAAAACACAAAGAATTAAAAAGAAGCAAAAAACAGCCCTGCAAGTGCTTTTTCAGGCCCCAAAACAGGTCTCTAAGCCAGGCTCTTTTTATCTTCAGGCAGCATAGAGCAAGAGAAGTTTTTGCCTTGCCTTGAGCTGGATCTTCTGTGGCAGTTTTTTTGAAAGGAGCCTGTTAAATGCTTTTTCAGTCTCCTTACATCTGAATGACTTGATCATAATACAATAGCAACATAGCCCGTTATTATTGCAAAGCGTTATTAGTATAACATTAATCCAAGCACATTTTTTCGCTCCCGGCTAAATCAACCTTGAAAGAAAACGCCCCCCGTGGTAAATTTAGGGTTTATTCTATAAATCACAAAAGGTAATTTTACTCATGGAACTGACAGATAAAGACGTACAGAAGGTTGCCAACCTGGCAAGACTGAATATACCACAGGCTGAGGCGGACCGATTAACCGGAGAGATGAACAGTATACTTGGATATATCGACAAACTTGCCGAACTGAATACCGATGGGGTGGAACCTACATTTCACGCATCGGCTGCAAATAATGCCTTTAGAGAAGATGTATGCGAGGCGAGTCTGCCCGTTAAGGTGGGGCTGGCAAATGCGCCTGCCTCTGAAGATGGGGGTTTTAAAGTCCCTAAGGTTATAGAATAGGAGAAAAGAAGCTGATGGGTCTTGAGAGCTTAACCATACACGAAGCCAGAAAAAAACTGGATAATAAAGAACTGTCTTCAGTTGAATTGACAAAAGCCATTTTAGACAGGATCGAGAAAACGGAAGAGAAGATAAATTCCTACGTTACCGTCGCTAGTGATGAAGCGATGAAGGGTGCCAAGGCGGCCGATGAGATGATTGCGTCAGGAGAGGCGAAACCTCTTACGGGGATACCTCTTGCTATCAAAGATATCTTCTGCACGAAGGGTCTGAGAACTACCTGTTCCTCAAAGATGCTTCACAATTTTGTGCCTCCCTATGATGCGACCGCTATATCCCGGCTCAAGGCGGCAGGCGCCGTACTCGTAGGAAAGACCAATATGGATGAATTTGCAATGGGTTCATCTACGGAAACCTCGCACTTTAGAACGACAAAAAACCCCTGGGACATTACCAGGATTCCGGGCGGTTCAAGCGGAGGCTCGGCAACGTCCGTTTCGGCAGATCAATGCATCGCCTCCCTCGGAACAGACACGGGCGGCTCCATAAGACAGCCCGCCTCACTTTGCGGCATAGTAGGACTAAAACCAACATACGGCAGGGTGAGTAGATATGGCGTGATTGCATTTGCATCATCTCTCGACCAGGTTGGACCTATGACAAAAGATGTGGAGGATTCCGCAATACTACTCGGCTCCATAGCAGGTTTTGACCCTAAAGATTCGACATCAATCAAGACAGATGTCCCCGATTACAAGGCTATGCTTACTGGCGACATAAATGGTTTGAAGATAGGAGTGCCTAAAGAATATTTTGTCGATGGCATGGATGCAGGAGTTGAACAGGCTGTGCGCAAATCAATAGATGATATGAAATCAATGGGCGCCGAAATTGTGGAGATCTCTCTTCCACATACGGAATATGCCGTGGCCGTCTATTACATCGTTGCCCCTGCCGAGGCCAGCTCAAACCTTGCCAGGTTTGACGGTGTAAAATACGGCCACAGGGCGCCAGAGGCAGACAGCCTTATTGATATGTATAAAAAGACAAGGTCCGAGGGTTTCGGGCAGGAGGTAAAGAGAAGGATAATGCTCGGCACCTACGCCCTTTCCGCTGGATATTATGATGCCTATTACCTTAAGGCTCAAAAGGTAAGGACTTTAATAGCCAGGGATTTTAAAGAGGCATTTGAAAAGTGCGACGTTATCGTAACGCCCACCACTCCTACAACAGCCTTTTGCATAGGCGAAAAGAATGATGACCCTTTACAGATGTATCTGTCTGACATTCTTACCATATCCTGCAACCTTGCCGGTATACCTGGCATATCCATACCTTGCGGTTTTTCAAAGGAAGGCCTTCCCATAGGCCTGCAGATACTTGGAAATCACTTTGATGAGGTAACCATATTAAGAGCGGCCCATTCATACGAACAATCGACAGCATGGCATAAGGAAAGGCCTGTTATTTAATAATTGTTCATACAAGCCCACAATTGATTTTTATATCAGGACAATAAAACTATGATAAATATTCTTATTGCAGATGATCATCCAATCATAAGACAGGGCCTAAGGAAGGTCTTAGGGACATCTAAGGACATGCTTGTTCTCGATGAAGCGGCCAATGGCAACGAGGTACTGGCCAAACTAAGGGGGGATAGCTTTGATGTCATCATTCTGGATATCTCCATGCCCGGCGAGAGCGGCCTTGAGCTTATTAAAACCATAAGGAAAGAGTTCCCAAGACTTGCAGTTTTGGTGCTTAGCGCCTACCCGGAAGAGCAATATGCCCTTCGTGCACTTAAGACGGGGGCTTCCGGATATCTGACAAAAGAGGCTGCAATGGCTGAATTAATAAAGGCGATTCACAAAATTTCGAGCGGAGGCAAATATATCAGCGCCTCTATGGCCGAAAGCCTGGCCTTTGCCATAGAGTCTGATACGGAAAAGCTGCCCCATGAAAAGCTTTCCAACAGGGAATATGAGGTCATGCTTATGATCGCATCAGCAAAGAGTGTGAAGGAAATTGCCGATGAACTCTCTCTAAGTAAAAAAACCATAGGGACCTACAGATCGCGTATCCTTGAAAAAATGGATATGAAAAACGGCTCCGAAGTTACATACTATGCAATGAAAAACGGTCTTATAGAGTAAGTCTCATTCCCCTCTCCGCCGTAGGACCAGCTCCTTCCTGACCTCCTTCAATCTACCCTTCCACTCCTGCTATCAACTTGGACGTAAAATCGCCTTGTAGGTAAAATCCCTACAAAAAATAAAGCGTTTTCATACGGAAAAATAAAGTTTTCTGCCGATTCTTTTTTTATCTCACCCTGCTAACATATCTTTTCTTAATGTTCATCTCCGGCATCTCAAATATTTATTATCTTTTAGGCAATATAACTTTTTTACGCCTTTATCCATGTTTGTCTCTGCAACGCTTATAAGCTTGTCTTTAAGACCGTATAGACCGTTTTAATATGCTAAAGGGGAAGTAATATGTTTGAAATGGTGGGGAAAAAAATCCTTATAGTGGATGATGATTTTATGAGCGCCAAGCTTATGAAGATGTTAATAGGTAATTCGGATAACATAGAAACAGCTTCCAATGGAAGGGAGGGCCTGAGGAAAATCAACAAACAGCGCTTTGACCTCATTATATCGGATGTTCATATGCCTGTCATGACGGGGATAGAAATGTATGTAGAGGCAAAAAAGTCTGACCCCGGGATCAAGGATCGCATGCTATTTTTGTCGGCAAGCACCGACCCTGAAATGATAGGCTTTTTTAAGGAACAAAATCTTGCATATATGGTCAAACCATCGCCAGTGACTCAAATCAGGGATATGCTGCGCAAAATAATCGGCTAAAAAGAACCTGTCAAAAATATTTTCCCAGCCAGCGCGGAAGATGCGACTTAATATTCAATCGTGAAGAGCCTGAAAGTCTAAACCTTTTCAAGTAAGCAAAATACTCTATCCAAAGCATTCCCCATCCATAAAATGATTCCATCCATCTATGTCGCGAGGGACGTTTGAGCCAGGCAGCATATAGAATTTCTTCACTTTCCTCAAGGTCCTCCACGAAAAGTCTGGCCGCATCATCGGCAAAACCCTTATCGGCGACCTCCTGGTTTGCCTCCAGGTTCCAGCGCATACTCCACCTGTCTAAATTACTTGATCCGACAGATACCCAGTCATCGCATATGAGCAGTTTTGCATGAAGAAATCCGGGCTGATACTCAAAGATCCTGATGCCGTTTCTAAGCAGGCTCTGATAATAAATATGGCCGATGCGGCGCACCGACTGGTGATCGGTAATGGGTCCGGGAACGAGGATGCGCACATCGCATCCTGCGCGTACCGCCTTCCTGAGCGCACGGCGTATCTTCCAGGTGGGTATAAAATAGGCCGTAGTCAGCCAGACGCGATGCCTGCCCGATCTTACCTGTTTTATGAGTGACCTGAAGACCTCTTTTTTAGCATGTCCTGAAAGAGTGACGCGTCCAATCTGACCGGAGGGTATTACAGCATTTTCCATGGCTTTTACTTTAAGATTAGTTTTAGAGCACTTTAACCATAGATGCCTAAATGAATCGTGCCAGTCTGATACTACCGGCCCGGCAATCTCAACCATGGTCTCACGCCAGAATTCGGGCCCCGCATGTTCGGGAGAAAAGTCATCGGCAATGCCAAGGCCTCCCGTAAAGGCGACCTTCCCGTCGACAATGAGCAGCTTTCTATGATCCCTGTGAAGGTTGCTCCGCCATTTCCAATATCTTAACGGATTGAAATAACTAAGCCGGGCTCCGCTCTTTTCAAGGCGCTCTCTTTCATCCATAGCGAGCCCTGCTGCGCCATAGCCGTCCAGAAGAATATATACGGATACGCCCCTCTCTGCCGCAAGGCATAATGCATCAACAAAACGTCTTATCAACTCGCCAGTCTGAACAAGATACATTTCAAGCAATATGTAATCGTTTGAATATTCAATAGCCTCAAACATGCGGGGCAGAAAAAGATCCCCGTTTTTCAGCAGTTTGAAGCTATTCCCTTCCCGCCAGTTATAACTGTTTTTTCTTTTTAAGGGGCTGCGTTTTTTCATTTGGTTTGCTGGACAGGGATGATAGTCCATATTAAAGGCCTGCTCCTAAGACAATATTAGCATAATAGTTGGCCCTGTGATGCTCCGGTAAAATTAAATGTCAACAATAGAGACTGTTATTTTTGCGTGGACGGACCGAAAATTGTGCGCGCCATATTGTAGATGAAGAGCAATGCTGCAAGCAGTTCAAAGACGGCAAAAACCCCGGCCCATCCTTTTAAGGTGGTGAGGGGATAGAGAAGCAAAAAGCCGATGAGGCCGACATTTGCGATCCAAAATTGAAGCTCTGCAATTATCCGGCTATGGAGCTTCTTACCATTAAAGGCGGGAACAATATAAAGCCCTACACCATAGATCATCATGGTAATCCATCCAAGAACATGAAGATGTGAGTGAACAGGCCTGAACTTTGAGGCAAGATCGCCGTCTATGGATATAAGAATGCCCAGGGTTATCCCCAACACAAGATATAAAAGGCTGGCTCGGGCGAAACGAACCGAGGCCTGACCCATAATTTCTTTAGCTGAATTAATTGCGGGCAGGATATTATACACAAAAACAGCTCCGCTAATCCCTTCAATAAGCCCGGCTAATATAAGCATATAAAAGGCGGCAAACTCGTTGTCACCCTTTTCGGCATAAATCAAAGCACCTGTCATCAGGACAATCCCCAGGTTAGCCAGTATAAAATGCTTGCCCACCAGCGCCCCGTTTTTAACGTCTCTGCTGGAAAACCTGGGGAATATATGGTAGGCAACGCCGTAGATCATCAAAGTCACCCAGCCGACAAGATTAAGATGGAAGTGGACCTTCAGATAACTCCAGCCGGAGGCGCTTAGTGATATGTAGGCACCGAGGCTGCAGGCGACAACAAAATAGAGTGTGGCCGCCTGCGTAAAGTAAGATGCCCACCTGTCCACCTCCTTATCGGCCTCTCCCGTCAAGAAGTCCCATTCCCGGGGAGATGATTCTACAGGGATGCCCTTAATTGCCGTTGCTACTATATTAAATAAAAACAGGTAGACTGAGAAAACCTCTATTACTGCAAACACAGGCAGCAGGTCATAATTCTGAATGGCAAAACAGGCCGACATCCCTATAATTCCGACATTTGCCAGAATCAGATGGAGCGTAAGGGCTTTATCGCTAAATGGATTTTTGCGAATGAATACAGGTATGACAAAATAGCTTACACCCATTATCATCATGGAGACCCAGCCAAGAAGATTTAAATGGAGGTGTACCGGTCTAATCAGCGGCATCATGGTAGGGACAAACACAGAAACTATCCCCAGAGAACAGCCTATAAAGAAATATATAAGCGCCGAGACTATAAAACCTTTTGTGTGTATATTCATTGATCCCCTAAGATACAGGTACGAAGGCCTACATTTTATACTGAACAACGCCTGCATTGCAATTTCATTAAAAAATATAAGAAAAGAACAACTGAAGGCCTGTCGTCTTTAATGTTATTGAGGCAGCAATTAATTAGATCTTTCATGGAAGAGCAGGCGGGATAATACTTGAGGCCTAAAAGCGATGAAATCATATTTCAACATCAAGAAAGATGAAACAATTAGCCTGGAGCTTTCTCAAGGGGTAAGGTGACCAGCTTTTCCCGCGGGCCATCGGCGACCACTCTCCCACCATCCAGGGCAATAATGCGCTGGACCATTTTAAGCATGACAGGGCTGTGTGATGTCATAATAAGCACGGAGGAGCTGTCCATAATTTTCGGCAGCCGTTCAGCAAGCATCCGCTCACCTTCAGGATCAAGACCCAGAGTGGGCTCATCGAGAAGCATTATCCGACTCGGTTGGGCAAAGGCACGCGCCAGCGCCACCTTCTGGCGCTGGCCGCCGGAGAGATTATTTCCCCGCTCCTGAAGGTTCATCCCCAGCGACATCCTCCCGCTTTTGAGTTCACTTTCCAGACCTGATGCCCATATAGCCTCGCTATACCTGGTTTGATCCATGCAGCCGGAAACACGGAGGTTATCCTCCAGTGTTCCGGCAAATAGCGCCGGATCCTGTGCCTTATATGCCATCCATTTAACGCGATCAAAGCGTGAAATATCATCCAGGTCCAGACCGTCAATATGAATATGGCCCGCATCTGGTCGGCTGAGCCCGCCAAGACAACGCAAGAGAGTTGATTTGCCGGCGCCAGGTCGTCCCATTAAGGCGATCCTGTCACCTGGAGTAATTGTAAAGGATACTTTATCAAGTGCCGGCGGACGTCCCTCATAGCGCTTCCCTAGCCCGATAACTGAAATATTGCCATCTATATTCGGCCTGGGGGTACATTCCCGCTCATCAATCTCTTCAAGGCTGCCTTCCATACTGGCAGCGGCACGCTTAAAATCCTGCCACTTTCCCGTTACAACAAATAATGAAGCCACCATCGCCATGGAACGACCAGCCAGGATATTGCAGGCTATAAGCTTACCGATACTCAGTAGCTGAGCGTTGATCAGGTAGACACCGGCGGTCAGAATAACTACGGTCGTAACCGTCTGCATTGACGAGGAAAGCATCACCATCTGTTGTGCCGCCAGGCGTCTTTTCTTATCGAAGGTTGTCGACTGCTGCGCCACATCGCGCCAGCTACGCAGAAAAGCCCCTGAGCCGGGGCTTGTACGAACGACATCAAGAGAGCCGAGGGCTTCACCCATAAAGGTCAGTTTAAGCGTATTTTGTTGCTCAGCTTCTTTAGATAGTCTCGTTTGCCTTGCCTGAAGCAAAAAGCCGGCACTTGAAAAAATAAGCACGAGAACTAAGGCGGCAATCATCAAAGGCCAGGCGATGAAGCCTATAACTCCCAGGTAGAGAAAGAGAAAGGGGATATCTGCAATCGCCAGCAGATAGCTGGAGGAGACAAAATCACGGGCCAGGGTGAGGTCACGGTAATTAGACAAAAAGCGAGAGAATCCACCTGTTGGAAGATCGACCTGAGCAACAAGTTTTGACCAAAGTCTTTCGTCACTTCTTAGGGCCAGGTCCACGCTGATGCGCTCTGTAACCCAACTTCTTATCAGGCGCATTCCGGCATCGGTGAAAAGGTAGAGCGCCATACCGAAGACCAGCGCCCATAACGTCTCAAACAGACCATTCAGGGCGATCTTGTCATATATTAGCAGGGCAAAGATCGGCAGCAGCAGTTGGCCTGAGTTTATAAAGAGGCTTGCTACACCAACTTCTGCCCAGGCGCCGCGCAGCTCCGGCCAGAGCGCCGCAAGTGATGCAAAGCCGCCTGACTTATCTCTCCCCTTGGGCATGTTCACCACGACAGTGTCGATTATGTCTTCGCCTTCAAGATCAACCTCTTCAGTCAAGGGTTCACCATCTTTACCCAGATAGAGCCACCGTTGTTCCATACGACTGAGCAGAGCAAAACCGCTTTCCTTATTCCTCAGCAATACAAGCTCACCGGGGATATTAAGAGCATCACAAAGCTTCCCGGAAAAAGGTCGGGCCGAAAGACCAATCCGCTCGAGCCGCTCTATTTCATTTGGCCAGTTATCTGAGGATAACAGACGCTTGAAGCCCTTCTTCATCTGTGCCATGGCAAAACGGTCAGGGCCGCACAACGCAGTGACCGCTGTCAGCACGGCTTGACTGTCGAGCGTGACAACAGTGCCGCTTGAGGGAGAGGTATCAGTCATTAAGTGAGTTTATTCATTGGAAATAAGGTTTTTAGAAGCGGCCAGGCGGCCCATCCAGTTTATCTCCAACGGAGAGGACATCGCATAACCTTTAAACTGCGTCCCAGTTGATCTGGGCTACTATATTTGCAGGTATCTGAGTCGCACTGGAATAAATTGTGTAAGTGCCAGATGCGGTGGGGTCACCAAATACATAATCGGTCGTTTCACCACCAGAGAGATCAATGACAAGAGAATCGGCGCCACTATCGGCGTTAATGGTCAATACAGATGAAGTGCCGTCATTTACCATGGACTGTATATCCAGGGCCGAAATTGTGATTTCCGTATCAATACCATCACCGATATCTAGTGTCTCAATATTGTTTGTTACAGCGGCAAGACCTGATAAGTCGAAAGTAGCGCCTAAATCCTCTAATACCAGAGTGTCTCCACTACCACCGTCATCTGTGCCGCCATCAATAGAAGTTGGCAAAGTACTGGATGAGACATGGATGGTATCATTATTATCTCCTCCAAATACAGTATCACTCCCCTGGTTGGCATAAATGGTGTCCTCGCCGGCACCGCCGGTGAGGACGTTGTTGCCTGTATCACCGGTTAATGTGTCATTACCAGAACCACCAGTCAGGTTTTCTATACTGGTATAGGTGTCGGAGCCAGCATCAGCGCTGGACCCTGTATTGGTAAGTAGAGAAGCTGTAACATCTGCAGTGGAAGTGGCGTAGCTAACTGTGTCAATGCCGCCTTGGCCATCCAGAGAATCATTCCCCCCCCTGCCGTCCAGGATGTTGTCTGAGGCGTTACCCTGTAAAGTGTCATTACCTGCTCCACCTATCAGGTTTTCTATGCTGGTATAGGTATCCCCAAGGGCGTCGCCTACAAAACCAGAACCAAAAGACAGGAAAGCAGCAACCGCTGCGACAGCATCGGCATAGCTGGCCGTATCAGAACCGCCACCGCCGTGCAGTTCGTCGCCCCCTGCACCACCGGTAAGAATATTATCGTTGTCGTCACCGATCAGAATATCGTTGCCACTACCACCGGTCAGGTTTTCTATAGAATCTGTATAGGTGTCGTTGCCGACATCCGCGCCAGAACCAGACTGGGCGGCAAGAGAAGCGGTGACACTTGCAATAGAATTCTCATAGCTAACAGTGTCATTGCCATCGCCTCCCGTCAGAATGTCATCACCAGCAAGACCTTCAAGGGTATCATCACCGGAACCACCGATGAGTACGTTTATGCCGGAATCACCGGTTAGAGTGTCGTTGCCACTACCACCCGTCAAGTTTTCAATGTTGGAGTAATTATCGATGTAGGCGCCGTGGGTACCCAAACCGTTTGTTAATGAGGCAGTAATTGCTGATCCAGCACTGGCGTAGCTAGCTGTATCAGTGCCTATGCCACCATCCATTGTGTCGTTGCCGGCACCTCCAATAAAGGTGTCATCGCCATCACCGCCATAGAGAGTGTTAGTACCGGCACCGCCTTCAATAGTATCATTGCCGACATTGCCATAAAGGGTATCATTACCGCCCAATCCTTGAAGGGTGTCATTGCCTCCCGCTCCAATGAGAATATTATCTGTGCCATCACCGACCAAAATATCACCGGAGTCCGAACTAAAGCTGAACTCAAGCACAGTGCTGCTACTTGTGTTACCGGCCACATCCGTCTGACGTACTTCAAGCACGTAATCTTTAACACCTGCGGCTGTACTTATGGTCGTGACGGGAATATTACTCCAACCGCTGAAACCTCCACCATCATCGATTCGGAACTCTACTGTGGCGCCGACCTCATAGCCGCTCACGGTGAATGTGCCGTCGATGTTGTTCCCACCGTCTGTATTCAGCGCTACTGTCGGCGCAAGCACTAGCGTATCAATGTCGTAGTTATTGGAGTCGGTAGTACCCGTGTTAGTGTTGCCGGCTGCATCGGCAACGCCAGCATTGGCCAGAGTAATGATATTAGTTGTATCTTCTACGTCAGCCGTTGGCGTCAACGTGGCTGTCCAGGTTATACCACCGTCTGCTGAGCTGACCGGGCTGAGCGTGCCGTTGGCTATACTCAAATCGGCATTGGTTAAACCGCTTACAGCTTCGCTGAAGGTTATGGTTACCAGGGAGGTATCGCCTATCTTCAAAGCCGTATCATCCACAACTATCGTTGCCGTTGGCCGCAGGGTATCTATAGCGCAATTGTTGGAGTCTGTACTGCCCGTATTGGTATTGCCAGCCAGGTCGGCAATACTTGCATCGGCCAGTGTAATAATGTTGGTTGTGTCTTCCAGGTCAGCCGTTGGCGTCAGCGTGGCTGTCCAGGTTATACCGCCATCTGCAGAACTGACAGGACTGAGCGTGCCGTTTGCAATACTCAAATCAGTATTTATAAAGTTGGTTACCGCCTCGCTGAAGGTAATGGTCACAAGAGAGGTCTCACCGGCGGCAAGGGCAGTATCAGCTACTACGATACTGGTGACAGTCGGCCGCACATTATCAATGATATAGTTGTTAGAATCGGTAATACCGGCGCCTATGTTGCCAGCGGCGTCGACTACAGCGCTGTTGTCCATCGTAATTATGTTAGTAGTATCCTCTACAGGGGCATCCGGCGTCAGAGTTGC